>NZ_LT629736.1:3055000-3355000 GCF_900104945.1 Halopseudomonas xinjiangensis
AGAGCATGCTGCTGGAACACTCCGACGAGGTAACCCGCAACGTGGCGGAACTGCAGGAGATGGGCATTCGTCTGTCGGTGGACGATTTCGGTACGGGCTATTCATCGCTGGCCTACCTCAAGCGCTTCCCGCTGCATACGCTGAAGATCGATCGTACCTTCGTGTCCGGGCTCGATGAGGAGGGTCGCGACGCGGCTATCGTCTGCGCGATCATCGCCATGTCACACAGTCTGGGGTTGAATGTCGTGGCCGAGGGCGTCGAGCATCACTCGCAGCTGGCCTTCCTCAAGGCCAATGGCTGTGACGAGGTACAGGGTTATCTGATCAGCCGGCCGCTACCGGCCAGGGAATTCACCGCACTGCTCGACAGCGAAAGCTCGACCAGCCCGACACACTGAGCGTCGAGCATCAGCTCAGCGTTCGTCGAACCAGGCGTGGCCGCTGCGTTCCAGCAGACTGTCTGCCGCATCCGGGCCGCGACTGCCGGCAGCGTAGCGCTTCGGTGACCGGTAGCAGTCCTGCCAGCCTTCGATAATCGGATCGACCCAACGCCAGGCGGCCTCGATTTCGTCGCGGCGCATGAACAGCGTGGCATCGCCCTGAATCACATCCAGCAGCAGCCGCTCGTACGCTTCCCAACGCCGCCGCTTGAAAGCTTCGGCGAAGTGCAGGTCCAGGTCGACTTCCTGCAACAACATGCCCCGCCCCGGTGACTTGGCCATCAGCGACAGGCTGATGCTCTCTTCCGGCTGCAGCCGGATGACCAGCCGGTTACCCGCCAACTGGTCGTTACTTTGCGGGAACAGCCGGTGCGGCACCGACTTGAACTGCACGATGATCTCGGACTTGCGCTGCGACGTGGCCTTGCCGGTACGCAGAAAGAACGGCACGCCGGCCCAGCGCCAGCTATCCACCTCGGCGCGCAGGGCGACGAAGGTTTCGGTGTTGCTGTCGTGGTCGACGCTCTTCTCGAAGTAATAGGCCGGCAGGGTTTCCCCGGCGCGGCTGCCCTTGGAATACTGCCCGCGTACGGTGCGATCCTGGACGTCCATCCCGGTAATCGGTCGCAGGGCCTCGAGCACCTTGAGCTTCTCGTTACGCACCGCCTCAGGCTCGAAATGCACCGGTGCTTCCATCGCGACCAGGCAGAGCAGCTGCAGCAAATGGTTTTGCATCATGTCGCGCATGGCCCCGGCGCGGTCGTAATAGTCGCCGCGATTTTCCACCCCGACGGTTTCCAGCACGCTGATCTGCACATGGTCCACGTGCGCGTTGCGCCAGAGCGGCTCGAACAGCGCGTTGCCGAAGCGCAGGGCAAGCAGATTCTGTACCGCTTCCTTGCCCAGGTAGTGATCGATCCGAAACACCCGCGATTCGTCGAACACCTTGCCGATTTCGTCGTTGATGCGGTTGGCTGTGCTCAGGCTCTCGCCGAGCGGTTTCTCCAGCACGATGCGCGCCCCGGCGTTGGCCAGGCCAACCGAATCGAGATGCTGGGCGATGACGGCGAAGAGGTTGGGCGTTGTCGCCAGATAGAACACCCGCACTCGCCCGGGCTGGTCGCCGAGCGCCTTGGCCAGACGCGGGAAGGCGACACGCTGGGCCGCGTCCAGGCTGACGTAGCTGAAGCGTTCGGCAAAGGCATCCCAGGTGGCGGAGTCGAAGTCAGCCTTGGCTACATGCTGGCTGACATGGCGACGCATCAGCCGGCTGTAACTGGCCACGTCATGCTGGGCGCGGGCCAGCGCGACGATCCGCGTCTTCGGGTGCAGGTGGCGCTCGCGGTGGAGGTAGTAGAGAGCCGGCAGCAGCTTGCGCATGGCCAGATCACCGGTGCCGCCGAACACCACGATATCGCATTCGAGAGGGCTATCGATGGACATGCCGGACCTCCATCAAGGGCAGTGAGGCGCGTTCTGTAGTATAACTACACGACACCCCGTTCTTCGGGTCACCAGAGACTAACACGAAGCCGCCGTGAATCTGCTCCAGCACATCGCCGCCAGCCGACAACAGCTGCGCAAATCCGAGCTCAAGGTAGCCGACCATGTCCTGGCCCAGGCGGCGCAGGTCATGCATTCGTCGATGGCCGACCTTGCCCGCGAGGTGGGCGTCAGCGAGCCGACCATCGTGCGCTTCTGCCGGGCGATCGGCTGTACCGGCTTCCAGGACCTCAAGCTGCGCCTGGCCCAGAGCCTGGCGGCGGGTGCCAACTTCGGCCAGTTCTCGATCAGTGAAGACGACAGCGTCGATGAGCTGTCGCACAAGATCTTCGATACCACCCTGGCAACCCTGATGGACGTGCGCGAGCGGCTCGACCCGCGCGCCACCGAACAGGCCATCGAAGCGCTGGCCTCGGCGCGCCGGGTCGAATTCTACGGCTTCGGCGCGTCCGGCGCGGTCGCCAGTGACGCCCAGCACAAGTTCTTCCGTCTGCAGGTGAGCACCGCCGCCTACTCCGATCCGCACATGCAGGCGATGTCCGCCGTCACCCTGGGACCGGAAGATGTCGCCGTGGCAATTTCCCAGACCGGCCGTACCAAGGATCTGCTGCATACCGCCGGGTTAGTAGTGGACAGCGGCGCCACGCTGATCAGCCTGTGCCCGAGCCAGACGCCGCTGGCCGAGCTGGCCCGGGTGCATATTCCCATCGACGTACCGGAGGATACCGACATCTATACGCCGCTCTCCTCGCGCATCGCCCATCTGGTGGTGATCGACGTGCTGGCCATGGGACTGTCGATGCGCCGTGGTCCGGAGCTGGTCAACCATCTGAAGAACGTCAAGCGCAGCCTGCGCGGTCTGCGCCTCTCGGCGCGAGCCGGTCAGCGTAGTCCGGACGCACAGGAGTAAGCATGCCAGTAGCCATGGCGCGTCATATTCTGGTGAAAACCGAGGCCGAAGCGGCGCAATTGAAAAAGCGCCTGGCCGCGGGAGAAGCCTTCGATGTGCTGGCGCGCAAACATTCCCTGTGTGCTTCGCGTAAGCGCGGTGGTGATCTGGGCGAGGTGCGACCGGGGCAGATGGTGCGCGCCATCGACCAGATCATCTTCAAGAAGCCACTAAAGACCATCCATGGTCCGGTAAAAACCCAGTTCGGCTATCACCTGGTGCAAGTGTTCTACCGGGACTGAGCGAGCCTCAACGCGTCATGCCGGTACGCTCGTGCCACTCGGCCAGCGACTCGTCCGGGTACTCCTCGAACTCCTTGTCGTTCGGACCTGCATCGATTTCAACCCAATTCGCCCGCGAGCCAAGCATCATATGTGTGTGCTCGGGCGGTACGGGCAGGTCGGTATCGATCGCCGAGGCGAACGGGTGAACGAGCTCCGGCCAATCCGGGCTGAACAACCACAACCCGCTGCCACACAGATGACAGAAATGCCGCTCGGCACTGCTGGCGCTGCCGTCCGGCATCTTCGCGTGGTACATGGTGATGTGTTCCTGACCGGTCACCTTCAGCGTCGTCGCGTCGCCGCCCAGGTTGATGGCGTAGCCACCACCACCCTGGGTCTTGCGACAGATTGAGCAATAGCATCGCTGATAGGGCACCGGATGGGCGCTGTCGAGCTCGAAGCGAACCGAGCCGCAGTGACACGAACCTTCAAGTCGCATGTTTCACCTCAATGAAATTCCGCTCGAACGGGCGCCGAACACAGCCGGCGAATCACCCAGCCAATCAGCGCGCACACCAGAAGGGTGAACACCGTGCCGAACAGCAGCGAGGGCATGCTCGGCCCACGGAACACCGGTTGGTAGGCTGCCGCGGTGGCCGGCGCGTCGAATGGTGCGGTCTGCCACAGCATCAGGATGCTGCCGACCGCCCAGAGAATCATCAGTCCCAGCACCACGATGAACATCAGCCGTGCCCAGTTGAAACGCTTGAGCAGGCCGATCGCGGCGATCAGTACAAGCATCGAAACGAACAGGTTCGACAGCGTCATCCAGGCCAGATTGTCGAGCACGAAGGCCGACAGGCTTGCCGCCTCGCCCTGCGCCGCCGCCGTAGCCTGATATTGGTCGATTACCTCCACCAATGGCGGCCAGAACAGCAATGCCAGCGCCTGACCCAGCGCAATCGCGACACTGAAGCCGGAAATGACGATGAAGATCCAGGCCACACCGGTGACGAATCCCGACGGTGCAGCCGGTCCCGTAGCCGAATACGCGGGCTCAGCCACTGATCACCCCGCATGCCACGCGAGCTCCACCGCCGCCGAGCGATTCCGGCTGGTCGGAGTAATTGTCGCCACCGGCGTGAATCATCAGGGCACGGTCGGCAATGGTTGAGACCTTGTCCAGGCGTGGGGCGAGGACCGGATGCTCGGCATTGCCGTTTTCGTCGACGTACAGCGCCGGCAAATCACCCATGTGGCCGTCGGCATAAGGACCCTCATGCTGATCGGCGTTTTCGGGCGTGTAATGCCCACCGGCAGCCGCCGCCGCGGTCATGTCGCCGTCCTTCTCAGCCGGCTCGCAGCTGGGGTTCTGATGCACGTGAAAGCCGTGCAGACCCGGCTCCAGACCCCGCAGGTTCGGCTCGAACAGCAGGCCGTGTTCGGTTTCGCTGATCCGCACGACGCCGATGGTCTCGTGTTTGCCTTCGGCGCTGACCTTGTGCATGGTGACTTCCCGCTCGGCGGCCTGCGCTACGCCAGCCGCGAGCGCTGCGCACATTACGATGCAATGTTTCAGTTTCATCTTCGGTGTCTCCTGCCATGACATGTACAGCTTCTGACCGGGCCCTGCGGCACGCGTTCCGAAGGCTGGCTGCAAGTGCGCGCCGAGGCACCGATGCGCTCAGTCGGAACAAGCCAGAGCGCCACCGGTCTGATGGGATAAGCGGGTACGCAGCGACGTGCCAAACCATCAATCGCTTGGGGTTTCGACGCGAATGTCGTATAAGGGACCGGGCTGAAATCACGTCCATTCCAGGCCAGCAGCAGGGTAGTGCATGAGCAAAGTACTGATAGTAGAAGACGAAGCACTCATAGCCATGTTGCTGGAGGAGATGCTGGCCGACCGCGGTTTTGAGGTCGCCGGCCAGGCTGCCACGGTCGAAGAAGGCCAGGATATGGCCGAAAATCTCGACTTCGACGCAGCGATTCTCGACGTCAGCCTCAACGGCAGCTATGTGTTTCCCATCGCCGAACGGCTCGACGCCCGTGGTATTCCTTTCGTGTTCACCACTGGTTACGGCGAAGCCGGCCTGCCGAAAGCCTGGTCGGACCGCCCCGTGTTCACCAAACCCTATGATATTGGTGAACTGACCGAGGCACTGACGCAGCTGATCCCCACCTCCGTTAGCTGACCTCACCTGAATTCTGATGGCGAACACGGACGTGTCATTCCCGTTATTCCTGTCTGGCGGCGGCCGGATGGGGGAGCTTATTCGCGCTTACGACTGGAGCGAAACGCCACTCGGAGCGCCTGATGCCTGGCCGCAGGCATTGCAGACGCTGGTTAGCGTGATCCTTTGCTCGCAGCAACCGATGTTCATCGCCTGGGGGCCGCGACACACCTCGATCTACAACGACGCCTACAGCGAGATACTCGGCGCCAAGCATCCTGCCGCACTCGGACATCCCTTCCTGCAGGTTTGGAACGAGATTGCTGACGATCTGCTTCCGATCGTCGAGCAAGCCTACAATGGGCAGCCGGTGCATATGGACGACATCACGTTGATGATGGAGCGTCACGGTTACCGCGAAGAGACTCACTTTTCCTTTTCCTACACACCGGTGCGTGATGACAGCGGTGACGTCTGCGGCTTCTTCTGTCCGTGCATCGAAACCACCTCACAGGTGCTTACCGAGCGCCGGATCAAGGAAGAGAACGAGCGTCAGCGACAGCTGTTCGAACTCGCGCCCGGCTTCATTGCTGCAGTCACCGGGCCGGATCACGTATTCGAATTCGTCAACGAGGCGTACCGCAAACTGGTAGGACGCTCCGACCTGGTCGGCCGCACGGTCAGGGAGGCGCTGCCGGAGATCGCTGGCCAGGGCTTCCTCGAATGGCTGGATGAGGTGTACGGCAGCGGGGAACGCGTCGTCCAGTTCGAGGTTCCGGTCAGGCTGCGGCGCGGTCCCGAGGGCGAACTCGAGCAACGCTACGTCGACTTCATCTACGAGCCGGTCATCAATGACGCCGGACAGGTCACCGGCGTGCTGGTCGAAGGGCACGACGTCACCAATGCCCATCTTGCCCAGGAAGCACTCAAGGCCAGCGAAGCTCAGTTCGAAGTGCTGGCTCAGGCCATGCCGAACATGGTCTGGACCGCACGGCCTGACGGTCGCATCGATTGGTTCAACGAGCGAGCGCATCAATACACCGGGTTGGAAAACGGAGCGCTGACCGAAAACGTCTGGGCCGCGTTGATCCATCCTGCCGATTTCGAAGCTTCTCGCGAAAGCTGGCTGGGGGCCCTGACAAGCGGCACGCCCTACGAGGACGAGCTGCGCATCCGCCGGCATGATGGAGAGTATCGCTGGCATCTCTCGCGAGGCCTGCCAATCTACGGCGACGACGGCCTGCTGCTTCGCTGGATCGGCGCCAATACCGACATTCATGATCAGAAGCTCGCCGAGGAAACGCTGCGCGAGCTGAACGAAACGCTCGAGCGACGCGTTGCAGAACGCACCGTGCAACGCGACCGGGTATGGCGTAATTCGCGTGATCTGCTGTGCGTGGTCAATATCGACGGCACGCTCCGCTCGGTCAACCCGGCCTGGACCGACATCCTCGGCTATGAACAGGCGGAGCTCGAAGGCCGCAGCTTCCTCGACTTCGTTTGGCCGGACGATTTTTCCCTGTCACAGTCCGAGCACGACAAGGCCGCCAACGAGAATCTGACCAACTTCGAAAACCGCTTCCGGCACCGCGATGGATCAGTGCGCTGGATATCCTGGCATACCTACGCCGAAGCCGACGCCATCTACGGCTACGGTCGGCATATTTCTGCGGAGAAGGAACAGGCCGAAGCCCTGCGCCATGCCGAGGAGCAGTTGCGCCACGCGCAGAAAATGGAAGCCATCGGGCAGCTAACAGGCGGGCTCGCCCACGACTTCAACAACATTCTCACCGGCATCATCGGCTCGCTGGAGTTGATGCTGGGCAGGATCGCCCAGGGCAAGACCGAATCGCTGGCCCGCTACTGCATGGCTGCCATGGGCTCGGCGCAGCGCGCGGCTTCGCTGACTCACCGCTTGCTGGCCTTCGCCCGACGCCAGCCGCTCGATCCCAAGCAGGTCGACAGCAACAAGCTGTTGCTGAGCATGGAAGACCTGCTACGGCGCACACTCGGTCCGCTATACGACCTGCGGCTGCGCTTCGACAAGGGCTTGTGGGTGACCCGCTGCGATCCGTATCAGCTGGAAAGTGCCGTCTTGAACATCGCTATCAACGCTCGGGACGCGATGCCCGATGGCGGCTTTCTGACCATCGAAACCCTGAATGGCGCTTTCGATGAGCCGCGCCCGGCAACGCCGCACGATGTTCCCGCCGGGGAGTATGTGATGATCCGCATCACCGACACCGGCCGCGGCATGTCCCCCGAGGTGATTCGGCGCGCCGTGGAGCCCTTTTTCACCACCAAACCCCAGGGTCAGGGCACCGGCCTCGGGCTGTCCATGGTCTACGGGTTCGCCAGGCAGAGTGAGGGCTGTCTCGATATCGCATCAGAACCCGGTGGCGGCGCCTGCATGACGCTGTATCTGCCGAGGTCGCACAGCCCGGCAGACCCCTCCCCCGGGCCCGAATTGACGCATGCGCCCTCCACCCGCTCGACGGCCCGCGTGCTGGTCGTCGAGGATGAGGCGCTGGTTCGTGAATTGATTGTCGAAGCCCTGCTGGATATGGGCTGCGAGGTTGTCCAGGCGACAGACGGCCCGGCTGGGCTGCGGGCGGTACGCTCCAAACAACCCTTCGAACTGATGATCAGCGACATCGGCATGCCCGGCATGAACGGCCAGCAACTGGCCGATCAGGCGTTGCAGCTGTACCCGGCGCTCAAGGTATTGATGATTACCGGCTACGCCGAGAACGCAACACTGGCCGATGGCTTTCTCAAGCCCGGCATGGGCCTGATGACCAAGCCGTTTTCCGTCTCGGCGCTCCGGCGCCGCGTTGCGGACATGCTGCAGGACGCCTGAGCGTCAACTTCAAAGCTGCGCCAACAGCTCGCGCAACTGTTCCAGACTGAACGGCTTGGCCAGCGCCAGCAGATCTCCGCCTGAGCCTTCCCCGTAGCCGGTGATCAGCGCGACGCGAGTCTCCGGCCAATTGCGCAGCACCCGCTCGGCAAGCTGTTCGCCGGACATGCCAGGCAGGCCCACATCGGTCAGCAGCGCGCTGAAACGTCGTTCGGCCAAAGCCTCGAGCGCCTCCTCGGCGCTGGCAACGGCCATCACCTCGTGGCCGAGCATGACCAGCAACTCGCGCGTCATCTCGAGCAGATCCTGCTGATCCTCCACCAGCAGGATGTCATGCACCTGACCCACCGTACCCGGTTCCGGCTCGCTGAGAATCGCCGGCATGGCCTGGGTTTGCGCCCGATTGGCCAGCAGATGACGGATCTTGCGGGCCAGATCCACCAGCCGGTAGGGCTTGCTGATGAGCTCCACACCAGCGTCCAGCTTGCCGCCGTGAACAATGGCGTTCTGCGTGTAGCCCGAGGTGAACAGTACGATCAGGTCAGGCAATAGCTGCTTGGCCTGGCGCGCCAGCTCTGGGCTGCGTAGCGGACCGGGCATGACCACGTCGGTAAACAACACGTCGATATGCAGGCCGCTCTGGAGAATGCTCAGCGCGCTTTGCGCATCGTTGGCGCGCAGGACCTTGTAGCCGAGCCCGGCCAGTTGCTCGATCACCGCGGTCTGCACCGCCGGATCGTCTTCCACCACCAGGATGGTCTCGCTTCCGCCGACTACCGGCCCGGTCAACGGTGTCACCGGCTCGACCTCTTCCTGCAACGAGCGCGGCAGGTACAGCTTCACCGTGGTGCCGTTGCCCGGCTCGCTATAGATGCGAATATGACCACCACTTTGCCGGGCGAACCCGTAGGCCATGGAGAGTCCCAACCCGGTGCCCTGCCCTTCGGGCTTGGTGGTGAAAAAGGGCTCGAAAGCCTGCTGGATGGTCTCGGCGGACATGCCGCATCCGGTATCCGATACAGCCAGGAGCACATACTGGCCGGGAGATATCTCTGCGGCGCTACGCACGTACTCGTCGTCGAGCATGGCGTTGCTCAGTTCGAGCGTCAGTTTACCGCCGTCGCGCATGGCGTCGCGGGCATTGATCGCCAGGTTGAGGATGACGTTTTCCAACTGATGTGGATCGACCATCGTTGTCCACAAGCCGCCGGCGACCACCGTTTCGATCTGGATATCTTCGCCCAGCGCGCGACGCAGCAGATCGTCCATACCGCGAAGCTGGCGAGCCAGGTTAAGCGGCGAAGGTTGCAACGGTTGGCGACGGGCAAAGGCGAGCAGCTGCGAAGACAGCTTGGCGCCGCGCTCGACTGCCGAGGCTGCCGCCTCCAGGCGCCGCGCCAGACGCGGCTGGGAGGCCACGCCGTCACGCATCAGCTGCAGGTTGGCACCGATGATCTGCAGCACGTTGTTGAAATCGTGCGCGACCCCACCGGTGAGCTTGCCTATCGCCTCGAGCTTCTGCGCCTGGTGCAGCGCCAGCTGGCTGCGTTCCAGCTCGCGGGTGCGCTCCTCGACCAGGGCTTCCAGATGCTCCTCGGAGCGCTTGAGCTGCTCCTGCATCAGCTTCTGCGCTGTCACGTCGTTGCCCTGGCAAAAGATACCCAAGGGCAGCCCGTGCTCGGACAGAACCGGCTGGAACACGAAATCGACGTAACGCAGTTCGGGCGAGGCGCTCGGCGAACGATGAATGAATACCGGCATGCCGCGACCAACGAACGGCCGGCGCGTGCCATACACGCGGTCGAGCAGCTCGGTGAGCGTTTCGCCTTCCATTTGCGGGAAGGCCTCGCTTGCCTGAAGGCCGATCACATCGCGCCGCCCTACCAACTGGTGAAACGCGCGGTTGGCCAGCTCCACCACATGACGCGGGCCTTGCGTGACCGCAACGAAACCCGGCGCCTGGTGGAACAGCTGATATAGGTGCTGGTGCTCGGCGTGCATCAGCGCTTCGCTCGCAGCTCGCTGGGCGAGTACTGCCGATACGTCACGGATCATCAGCGAGACGCCCAGCGGCATGCCATTGGCATCGCGCACACTGGAGCAATGAATCTCCAGCGCCAATTCACGCTCGTTCAGTTGACAGGCCCGTTCCACCACCATCGATCTGCCCCGACGGGCAAGCTCGTCGGGAACCGCCTCGAG
The DNA here is from genome assembly GCF_900104945.1 of Halopseudomonas xinjiangensis. Lineage (NCBI taxonomy): Bacteria > Pseudomonadati > Pseudomonadota > Gammaproteobacteria > Pseudomonadales > Pseudomonadaceae > Halopseudomonas > Halopseudomonas xinjiangensis. The sequence continues at coordinate 3,065,353 of NZ_LT629736.1, forward strand.
TTCGTCACCCCAGAAGGGCATCTGCCTGACGCTGCATCCGACCGCTGCGCGCGAATCGACGCCGAACAGCTCCTCAGCTCCCGAACTCCAGAACAGGACCTGGTAGTTGAGGTCGATACCGACAATGGCGTCCTGGGCGAAGTCGATGAAGTTCGCCAGGTAATGATCGGCTACGTTGCTACGACCGGGGTCGCTGCCGAATAGGCGCAGCTGCAGGCTGGCATTGGCGCGGTCGAGCGTGGTGCGAAAGCGCGCCCGGCGCCGGGCGGCCGAGGCGGCTTCGACCAGCACCGGGCCGAGCGATGCCGGATTGACTTCGACGATGGACCAGTAGGACCCCAGCATCGGCGCCAGACCGAGGCTGCGGCGGAACTCCGCTGCGCGATCCGCCGACTGCAAAAAGATGATTTCACAGCGTGGCCAGTGCACCCGGGCCTGTCGGGCCAGGGCGGCTGGACGCTGGGTCGTGTCCGGGAACAGCAGAACAGCGGGCTCCTTGTCCGCGGCCTCCAGCGGCTCGATGTGCGCGGCGAAGTCAGTTTCGCCGCAGAGCGTCAGCGGCAGGTCGAGCGACGTGATGAGTTCCTTCAGCTGCCTGATGGTCGCGGCGTCCGGGTCGTGCTGTGGATGTATGAGAAATATGCGTTGGGTATTCATGTTCTATAACAGCGGCAGGCCGAGCAGACTTCGACCGGTCCAGAGTTTCAGCAGATCGGTGGTGGGCGACATAACATGGCTGGCGCGGGCATCGCGCAGCATCTGCGCCACCCGACTGTTTTCCCGGTAGGCTGCCCCGCCGCACAGGGTCATGGCTTCGTTAGCCAGATGAACGGCCGTCTCGCCTGCTGCGGCCTTGCAGGCGAGGATATACGGCAGTGCTTCCGGGTGGCCGGCATCACCCATCTGCGCTGCCTCGCGAATCAACGCTCGCGTACGCGCCAGGTCGGTCCACATCTGCGCATAACGTGTCTGCAGGGTTTCGACATGGCGTAGCGTCTCGCCGGAATGCTCATAACGCCGGCTGCGCAGGTGCTCGCCTGCTGCGTCGAGTGCCGATTGGGCGATGCCCAGATAGGTCCCGGCCATCGCCATGAGAAAATACGGAGCGACCACCTCGAACACGTACCAGACCTGATCGCCGGATTCGCCCAGCAGATTGGCCATGGGCACTCGCGCATCCTCGAGCTGCAGCGCGCGCGACGAGTTACCGCGCATACCGAAGCCGTTCCAGTCGCCGACCCAGGTCATTCCGGGCGTGTCTGCATCGAGAATCACGCAGCTGAAATCACCCGCTTCACCGGTGTCGCTGGCCACGGTCGACAGCACGTACGAGTCGGCATGTCCGCCACTGGTAACGAACTGCTTGGTGCCACTGAGACGGTAGGCATCGCCATCGGCGACGAGGGTCGTTTCAGGAAGATAAAAGTGCGCGCCGGTACCACGCTCGGACAGCGCCAGACTGGTCACGTGCTCGCCATGGGCAATCGCGCGTAGATAGTGCTCCTGTTGGTGCGCGGTGGCCTTGGCGGCGATCACCGCGGTGCCTACGCAATGCATGCCGAAACACAGCGCCGAAGACGGACAGGCCTTGCCCAGCGTTTCGGTGATCACACTCAGCGCCAGCAAGCCCTGGCCTTGTCCGCCCTGCGCCTGAGGTACCTGCAGCCCCATCAGCCCGGCGTCGGCGAGCGCCCGCATCGAATGGGCGGGCCAGATGCATTCGCGGTCGACTCGTTCGGCCTGCGGCGCGACGACGCGCTCGACGATGTCTTCGGTCAGACTTCGCAGGGCGTTGAGCTTGGGCGTCAGATTGGGCATGCATGCTTTCCGTTTTGGATGACAGTCGTGCAGGCCTCACCCTGGCGAAATGGTACGCCTGCGGATGGGCCGATGAGCAATCGGGACAGAGTAGCCAAGCACAACGTATCGCGCCAGCTGAGGCGGTCGCGTCAAGCAGTCGCTTTGCGTCTCGCCATCGAAGCCATCATACTGCCAGACCTCGCGGCAGTGGTCTCGCAAAGTGCCGTTGAATCCAGCCCGATATAGCGAGTCGACTGCCCATGCGGATGGACATTGGTGACGAATTGGCCATATTCGAGAAAATCGCGGCAGTACCGCGGATCCTCGATGTGGTGTGCAGGACTACAGGAATGGGCTTTGCTGCGGTCGCCAGGGTAAGCGAGGATCGCTGGGTGGCCTGCCAGGTGCTCGACCGCATCGACTTCGGCCTGAAACCCGGCGAAGAACTCGATATCAGCACCACGCTCTGTCAGCAGGTACGCCAGTGCAACGAGCCCGTGATCATCGAGCACGTCGCGCAGGATCCGGTCTATGCCGACCACGCGACGCCTCGCCGGTATGGCTTCCAGAGCTATGTTTCGATGCCGATCGTGTTGGCCGACGGCAGCTTCTTCGGCACGCTGTGCGCCATTCATCCTCATCCAACCAAGCTGAACACGCCAGAAACGATCGGTATGTTCCAACTGTTCGCCGAACTCGTTGCGCTGCACCTGGACGGGCATCTCAAGCTCGCCGAGAGCGAAGCCAGCCTGATTGACGAGCGCGCCACCGCCAAGCTACGTGAAGAATTCATCGCCGTACTCGGGCACGATCTGCGCAATCCGCTGGCCTCGATCAAGGCCGGAACGGCTTCGATTCTGCGATCCTCGGAGGACGTGCGCACCTCAAGCATCGCCAAACTCATGCTCAACAGCATCGCGCGCATGGAAAACATGATTACCAACGTGCTCGACTTCGCCCGCGGTCGCCTGGGCAGCGGGCTGGTCATCGACCCGCAGAGCCTGCCGCTGGAGCCAACGGTGATGCAGGTGGTCAACGAGTTGCGTACCGCGGCGCCTGATCACCGTATCGAAACCGACATACAGGTTTCGCGCCCGGTTCGCTGTGATCACGACAAGCTCGAACAGTTGCTTTCCAACCTGATCGGTAACGCGATTGCCCACGGAGAGAGCGCAGAACCGATCCGTGTCCACGGCTCGCTGGATAATGATCAACTGGTGTTGAGCGTCAGCAATGCCGGCGAGCCCGTGCCCGAGACGGTGCGTACGCAGTTATTCGAGCCGTTCTATCGACGCAAGAGCGGGACCAGCCCCCAGGGGCTGGGGCTCGGGTTGTATATCTCGGCGGAAATAGCACGGGCCCACGACGGCACGCTGGATGTGGAGTCCGACCAGACGCTCACCACCTTCACGCTGCGCCTGCCGAACGTCTGATCAACCTGCCGCACGCTGGGTCACTCTGCTCCGAGCGGTGTCTCAGCCGGTGCGGCAAGCACCGCTGCAAGCAATCCCGGGAAACGACGATCGATCTCATCACGGCGCAGCGAGTTCATGTGCGTGGTGCCCACCCCTTGCGTACGGACCAGACCGGCGTCGCGCAGCACCCGGAAATGATGCGACATGCTCGACTTCGGCCTGCCGCCGTCGAGTTCGCCGCAGCTGGCCTCTTCCACTGCTGCCAGTCGCCGGACGATGTCCAGCCGCACGGGATCGCTCAAGGCATAGAGGACGCGCTCGAGGTTGAACTGTTCGGCGGAGGGATGTTTGAAGGGACGCATGGACCGAATGATACACAGCGGTTTGCTTCGCGGCCATAGTACGAATATTATCGAACTTACAAATTAACCGACCTACAGGAAACTCTCATGTCTGCGCTGTTCCAACCATTCAAACTGAAAGACATCGCCCTGCGTAATCGAATTGCGGTTCCGCCCATGTGCCAGTACTCGGCGATCGACGGGCTGATCAACGACTGGCACATGGCGCACCTGACCTCCCTCGCTCGTGGCGGCGCCGGTCTGGTTATCGTCGAGGCCACGGCTGTGTCCCCAGAAGGACGCATCACCCCTGGCGATGCCGGTATCTGGAATGACCAGCTGGCTCAGGCGTTCGTTCCCGCCGTGAAGGCAATCAAGGCCGCCGGTGCTGTACCCGGGATCCAGATTGCCCACGCCGGTCGCAAGGCCAGCGCCAACCGTCCCTGGGAAGGCGACGATCATATTGCCAACGATGACCCGCGCGGCTGGCAAACCATCGCGCCGTCGGCGATCCCCTTCGGTGGACATCTGAACAAGACACCCGAAGCGATGAGCAAGAAAGACATCCGCCGCGTACAGGGCGACTTCGTTGCCGCAGCCCGGCGTGCGCTTGATGCTGGCTTCGAATGGCTGGAGCTGCATTTCGCCCACGGTTATCTCGGCCAGAGCTTCTTTTCCGAGCACTCCAACCAGCGTACCGATGAATATGGTGGTAGCGCGGAGAATCGCGGACGCTTTCTCATGGAAACCTTTGCCGCTGTGCGCGAGGTATGGCCTGAGCATCTGCCGCTGACCGCGCGCTTCGGCGTGATCGAATTCGACGGCCGCGACGAGCAGACCATGGCCGACTCGATTGATCTGGTGAAGCGGATGAAGGCCGGCGGCCTGGACATGCTCAGTGTCAGCATCGGTTTCTCCACGCCTGAAGCGAAGATTCCCTGGGCACCGGCTTTCATGGGGCCGATTGCCAAGCGGGTGCGTGACGAGGCCGGCCTTCCGGTGTCCTCGGCGTGGGGCTTCGGCGAACCCCAGATAGCTCAGAAGGCCGTCGAAGCTGCACAGCTGGACCTGGTCATGGTCGGCAAGGCGCACCTCGCCAATCCCCACTGGGCCTACCATGCCGCCCGCGAGCTGAAGATCGACCGCGCTTCGTGGACGCTGCCGGCGCCTTACGCTCACTGGCTCGAACGGTACTGAGTATCCAACCCGCGCGTCCGTCTGCTGAGGATGGACGCGCGACGGCTCAAGCTGTCATCTATGTGTAACAAAGCCCCCACCCATTCGTGCAATCTACACGGCTGCATATGGCCATCCATGCAAATTGCACGAGACACGAAAAAACGCCTCACTCTATGTGCCTGATATAAAAGGGAATTTATTCGCCGCTGCGCTGGCACGCAGGTTGCAACAGTTAATGTCCGCACGGGCCGAGAGGCTCCGCAACGTTCGCGACACAAGGGAGGTTCAGATGAAGGCTCGCACTGTTCACTACACATGGATGGCATTTTCACTGGCCGCACTCGGCATGCTCGCTATCCAGAACGCCGCTCCAGAACAGTCGTACGAGCCGCAAACTTCTCTGAACTATTCCATTCAGCATCAAGCCGGACATACCATCCAGCCGGTCTCGCTGCCGGTTGTGACGCGCCAAGTGAACCAGATCGATACTCAGGCGCACAGCCGCCAAACCTGGACGTTCTGACAGCGTCTGCGCCTGATTTGTTCAGCCGCCACCGACCGTATCTGAAAAAATTTCAATAGCCCGTACTAACCGGCCGGACACCTGGCTCGTCTCGATCCGCTGACTGCCAATCGAGATCGGCTACCCCACCGTGCAATCTGCACGAAGTCCCGCGCACTCCCCCAGCCAGACGCATTTCTGATCGATCAACACTGCCTTCAGCGCCAGACCGCGTTCTAATCGAACCGGCGACTCGTCTCGGCTATTGGCCTAGCACGATAAGCATGGAGCGCTCTGAAAGAGGGAACTACCGCGCAGCTGGCGTGTCGCGCCGCGCCGGTGCACCACTATAAGCTGGCCATTCGTAAAGACATTTTGATTAAGCGACTTGGCGGCGGCTCGCTGTTGGAAGACGTCTCTCCATTGGAGGAAGCTTCCGAAATGCTTCGTGCAGATTACCTGAGCCCAAAAAGCCATTCGTGCAAAATGCAAGGACCTCCATTCTCAGTGAATTTATAACCTATTGATTTAAATATATTTTATCAATAAAGCACGTTGGCACAGCTGTTGCAATTACTGTTAGCCGCACGACGCTTGGCGTCACGCAGACACGGGCACAGCCAAAGGAGGTTCAGATGAAAGCAAACACTGTTCAATTTACATGGATGGCATTTTCGCTGGCGGCCATCGTTATGCTGGGTCTGCAGGGCACCGCAACCAAGCAGGCTTCCGAACAGAGCCCTTCGCTGAACTACTCCATCGAGCGAAATGCTGACCACAGCATTCAACCCGTCTCGCTTCCGGTAGTCACCCGTCAGGTCAGCCAGACCGGTCCGCACGCGCAACAGCGCCAAACCTGGACGTTCTGACCCTGCTGGTCAATTTTCGTTCTACAAGCCACGTCTAAATTTAACCGGCACCCGCCGGGTCCGTTTGTCGCAAGCCGCGAACTCCCTCCTGCTGTGCCACGTCTACCGCTGCGGATGCGCGCGGGTCATCTATCCGCTCGCAGGAACGTCTCACCCCTTGGGAGCCGCTTCATGAATTCAGACGATTTTTCACCCTCACGTCGCACCATTCTGCATGGCGCAGCCGCAACCCTCGCGGCCGGCATGGTCGCGCCGGCCTTCGCTCAGTCTTCGGCCCAGTCGACCTCCAATAGCGGATCGGCGACTAGCCACGCTTCGCCACCCATGCGCAACCCACAGAAAATGTATGCGCAGCCTCCGTTCGATCCCGAGAAGCAACCCTGGCCTGGCCTGGCTCAGAAGATGACGCCCAAGCCCGACCATGGCGAGGAAAGCTACCAGGGCACCGGCCGCCTGACTGGCCGCAAGGCGCTGATCACTGGCGGCGATTCGGGCATAGGTCGGGCCGCGGCGATTGCCTTCGCCCGCGAGGGCGCGGACGTCGCCTTCGGGTATCTGGAAGACGAGGAACCCGACGCCCAGGACGTGATAAAGCTGATCGAGGACGCCGGCCGCAAGGCGGTACCGCTACCCGGCGACATCCGCGACGAAAAGTTCTGTCAGGACATGGTCAAGCGCGCCGTCGAGGAGTTGGGCGGGCTGGATATCCTGGTCATCAATGCCGCGCGCCAGCAGAGCAATGATTCGATCATGGATATCACCACTGACCAGTTCGACTGGACCGTGCGCACCAACCTCTATGCCATGTTCTGGCTGAGCAAGGCTGCTATTCCGCATATGCCCGAGGGTAGCTCGATCATCAATACGTCCTCGGTCGTCGCCTACGATCCGCCGGAAAACCTGCTCGACTATTCGATGACCAAGGCCGGCATCGTCAACTTCACCAAATGCCTGGCCAAGCAGATGATCGGACGGGGCATCCGGGTCAATACGGTCGCGCCGGGGCCGTTCTGGACGCCGCTGCAGGTCAGTGGCGGCCAGACCATGGAGAACCTGAAGACCTTCGGCAAGCAAACACCGATGGGTCGGCCCGGCCAGCCGGTGGAAATCGCCCCGCTGTATGTACAGCTGGCATCGACCGAAGCCAGTTATGTCACCGGCGAAATGTTCGCTGCCTCGGGGGGCATCATGCCGTATTGAGTCATCGTCTACTCTGTAGGCAAGCCGCTTCGGTGGAGATGGGGCCGGCCAGATCGCCGGTCCTTCCGCCAAAGCATGGATCTTGTTGCCAGGAGACTCGATGAACGCTGGTCTTACCGTCGTAATTGGCGCGTCGGCAGGCGGAATACCCAGTCTGCTCGATCTGGTCGCCTCACTGCCGCCTGATCTCGACGCCTCGCTCTTCGTCGTTCAGCACGTCTCGCCGAATTACCGCAGCGCTCTGCCCGAACTCCTGAACAAAAACGGGCCATTTCGGGCTGTGCATCCGACCGATGGTGATCGGATCGCACTGCGTACCATCTACGTCGCCCCGCCGGACCACCATATGCTGATCGACGGCGATCAGGTGCTGGTCAAACGCGGACCCAAGGAAAACCGCTTCAGGCCTTCGATCGATGCGCTGTTTCGCTCGGCCGGCTATTCGCACGGACAACGGGTGATCGGCATTGTGCTGTCCGGCGCGCTGGACGACGGGACATCGGGGCTGTGGAGCGTCAAGCGTCTCGGCGGTGTGACCGTCGTGCAGACACCCGCTGAAGCGGAATTCGATGGCATGCCACTTAGCGCACTGGAGCAGGTGGACATCGATCATTGCGTGCCCGCACGGGCGATCGGCAAGCTTCTCAAGACGCTGGCGGAGCAGCACAGCACGGCCTCCGTGGACATGCCTGAAGACGATCCCGACCGCAGGCGCGCCGGGCTGGAAACCAGGATTGCCGAAGACGCAGACGCGTTTCAGAAAGGCATCATGGAAGCTGGCAAGCTGACGCCGTTCACCTGCCCATCGTGCCATGGCGTGCTGGTGCAGATAGACGAAGGCAGTATATCCCGCTACCGCTGCCATACCGGACACGCCTACTCCCGCACCGCCCTGCTCTCGGAAATCGTGCAGAAAGTGGAAGAGACCTACTGGATCGCCATGCGTAGCCTGGAAGAAGCGGCCATGCTGCTCGACCATACGGCCGACTCGCTCGGACGTATCGGAAAACCCGAACAAGCTGAGTGGTTTCGAAGCGAAGCCAAAGCAGCTGAATCCGAATCACGCGAGCTGCGTGACAACCTGTTGCGCCGCCGCCAGTTCAGCGGCAGCAATCTTTTCGGCAGGGAGGGTGGTTGAGCTGCGCAGCCTGATCAGCTGCGCGGCTCCTGCTGCGGCCCATCCAGCTTGAGCTCACGGATGGTTTCGACCAGCGCATCGTAGGTGACCGGCTTGCTCAGGTGCCGGTCGAAACCGCAGTCCAACGCCTTCTTAGCGTCCTGGCTGCCCCCGTAACCGGTCAGCGCTATCGCAGGCACCCGCGCATAGCCCGGCAGGGCTCGCAGCGCCTTGATCAGCTGATGACCGTCCATGCCCGGCATGCCGATGTCGGACACGATCAGATCGAAAACCCGCTCCTGGGCCGCGGCAAGCGCTTTCGAGGCGTCGGTGAACTCCGTCACTTCGGCCCCTTCGGCATCGAGCAGCATGCTCATGACTTCGACCACCTCGGGCGCATCATCGACGAGCAACACCTGCAGGCCTTGCAGGCGACCGCCTGCTTCGTCTGTCTGGCTCGGCTGCGAATCGCCTTGCTCCTGGGCATACAGCGGTAACCAGACGGTGAAGTGACTGCCCTTGCCAAGCCCTTCCGAACGCACCTGAACGTCGCCACCATGCGCTTCGGTCAGCTGACGTACCAGTGATAACCCGATGCCCAGTCCGCCCTTGTGCAGCTTCGCATGGTGCGTGTCAGCCTGACCAAACAGATCGAATACCTTGTCGAGAAACTCGGCAGAAATGCCCACCCCGGTATCGATCACATCGAGCCGCGCACGGTCGCCCTCACGCGTCGCCTTGACTCGAACTTCTTCACCGGCGTCGGAGAATTTCAACGCGTTGTTGATCAGGTTCCAGGCGATCTGCTCGACGCGCAGCGGATCGGCATGCAGCGTCAGCGGCTCATCATCCTCGCTGATCTCCAGTATCAGCGGGTTTTCCTTGGCATCAGCCTCGACTACCTCGCGAATATCGCGCAGCAGTTTGCCCAGGTCGACGGGGGCCAGATGCAGGTTGAGTTTGCCGGTCACGATGCGTGAAACATCCAGCAGGTCGTCGATGATCCGGGCCTGGCTGCGTACCGCGTCTCCGATGGTCTTCACCGCCTTGCCCACCACCGGGACACTGCGGGTAACCGGCAAACGAGCAAGCAACTCGGCATTCAGTTGAACCAGGTTCAACGGGTGCTTGAGCTCATGCGACATCACGGCGAAGAACTCATTCTTCAGCTGCATGGCGGTTTGCGACTGGGCGAGCTGTTCCTGCTGCTCGGCCTGCTCGCGCTGCCGCTCGGTCAGGTCGCGCGCAATTTTCACGTAACCGCGGAACTCTTCGTCATTGAGGACGTTGACCACGCCACTGCAGTAAAAACGCGTCCCGTCCTTGCGCACATGCCAGCGCTCGTCCAGCGCGCGACCGTTTGCGCGCGCGCGACGCAGCTCGTCCGCCGGGGCGCCAGCTTCGCGATCCTCTGGTGTGAATATACGATCGGTCGGCTTGCCCAGCGACTCTTCACGGGTATAGCCGAAGGTCAATTCGGCGCCCCGGTTCCAGCTGGTCACCAGCCCATCGGGATCCTGCACGATGATTGCGTAGTCCTCGGTACTATCGGCCACCAGGCGCATCCGCTCCTCGCCGAGGCGTAGTTCCTGTTCGGCCGCGCGCCGGGCGGTGATGTCGATAAAGGTCAACACGGCGCCTTCGATATGATCTTCGCTGGTGCGATAAGGCAGCAGCCGCGCCAGATAACAATGACCGTTGCTGGCGGCTACTTCGCGCTCGATCGGGCGCAGGGACTCGAAGACGCGACCGGCATCGTCGGTCAGACCCGGATAGTCGAGGCGATGGGTAATGTCCATCAACGGGCGACCAGCGTCGACCGACAATATGTTGAAGATGTCAGTAGCGCGCGGCGTGAACCATTTGATACGCATGCCGCGATCGACGAACACCGTGGCAATATCGGTCGAGGTGATCAGGTTCTGCAGGTCGTCGTTGACCTTGTCGGTTTCCTCGACCTTCATTTTCAGTTCATGGTTGACCGTGATTAGCTCTTCATTGATTGATTGCAGCTCTTCTTTGCTGGTTTCCAGCTCTTCGGTGGCCGAGCGAAGCTCTTCGTTGATCGCCTGTAGCTCTTCGTTGGATGCCTTGAGCTCTTCGGTCGAGACATGCGCCTGCTCGACGGTGTGCTGCAATTCGAGCTTGGTGCGCTGCAGCTCTTCTTCGAGCTGCGCGAGCACGCTGTCCTTGGTCTCTTCGTGAGAGTCGGCGGACTCGCGGCTCATGATGTCTTCGACTTCATCGAACAACACCAGGACGAACTCGCTTCCACTGGCATCGTCACGGAAAGGCCGCGCCACCATGTTCACATAGAACACCCGCTCGTCCCGTTTCATCCGGACCCGGCGCGCCTCGACACTGCGCCCGGACTGCACCGCCTGGAACATCGCCGTGCGCAACTCCAGGCGCAGCTCCGGCTTGACCAGTGTCAACAGGTTATGTGACGGCTCACCACCGACATAGCGCAGAAAGTGGCCGGCGCGGTCGGACATGTGCACGATTTCCGCATCCGGACCGACAATCACACTGGGCGGGGCATACTGCTCGAGTACGCGCTGGTGAATCTCGGCGAATGACTGCTTGCGCGCGTCGCGGTTTGACGGTTGCGCAGGGACGTATGAGCGCTGCGCCGAATCGGCGCCGACTGGCAGCATCGGCACCGAGCGCTTCGGCGTGTGTCCTGCCTTGGCCCGGAAGATGCGGTTCTTCTTGTCTACCGGTGCGAACAAATTCGCGCAGAGGTCTGCCGATTCCGAACTGCCCAGAAAAAGGTAGCCACCCGGCCGAAGCGCGAAGTGAAACATCTGCAGAATTTCACGCTGCACATCACGGTCGAGATAGATCAGCAAATTGCGACAGGTGATCAGATCCAGGCGAGAGAATGGCGGGTCTCGCAGCAGGCTGTGCTGGGCGAGCAGCACCAACTCACGGATCTCCTTCTTCACCGAGTAGCAGCTCTGCTGCTTGACGAAGTATTCCCGTAACCGCACAGGCGGGATGTCGGTGAAGATGGATTCCGGATAGATTCCCGTACGCGCTGTGGCAATGGCGCGATCGTCGATGTCGGTAGCAAACACCTGCAGCTTGGCTGGACTCTGCTCTGTACGCGCCTGTTCAGCCAGCAACATGGCCAGCGAATACGCTTCCTCGCCAGTCGAGCAGCCTGCGGACCAGGCGCGGATTTCCTGACTATGGCCGGATTCCGAGGCGCCAGCAAAGCTGAACAGCTGCGGCACGACATCCCGCTCCAGCGCTTCGAAGGCCTCCCTATCGCGGAAGAAATTGGTCACCCCGATGAGCATATCGCCGAGCAGCAGATCGGTTTCGCGCGGGGTGGCGTGCAGGAAGGTCAGGTAGGATGCGAGATCCGGCTGGGCGTTGACCTGCAAGCGCCGTTCGATCCGTCGCAGCACCGTGGCGCGCTTGTAGTGGCGGAAGTTGTGACCGGTGCGGCTGAACAGCAGCGCGAGAATATCGCGCAGCGCACGTTCAGCGACCGCCGCCTCTTCTTCGCTACTCGGCTGGCTGACGTGCGGTGGCGGGTCGAAGTTGCCCGGCAACTGCATGGCGCGGGCGTTGCGCCACAGCTCGATGAGTTTCTGCGGTATATCGGCTACCGGCAGCACAAGATCGACCATCCCAGTGGCAATGGCACTGCGTGGCATATCGTCGTATTCGGCGTCCATGGGCGCCTGGGCAATGGTTACACCGCCCCGCTCCTTGATCCGCGACAGCCCCACGGCGCCGTCGCTACCGGTACCAGACAGAACCAGGCAAAAGGATCGCTCGCGATGGGCATCGGCCAGGGTGCGGAAGAACAGGTCGATCGACGCCCGCTCACCGCGCTTGCGTGCTTCCTTGCGTACCTGCAGATGTCCATCGTTCATCGCCAACTGGTATCCGGGCGCGATGACATACACATGGTTTTTTTCCAGCGGGACTGGCTTGGTCACCTGGGTGACCGGCATGCGCGTTGCGCGCTGGATGATCTTGTCGGCGTTGCTGTCGTGGGTCGGTGACAGATGCAAAACGATGACAAAAGCCATGCCGTTGTCATTGGGCATGTGCTCGAAGAACCGCAGCAAAGCCTGCAAGCCCCCGGCTGACGCACCAAGGCCAACCACCGGAAAAGTGAGATGACTCGGCGTGGTCTTGGTTAGGTTATTGGAGGAATCGCCATGTTCTGCCGAAGCCACTGAAGATTCAGCCATTTTTTCGTTAGCCCGTGTGTTAAGCGCATCGTCCATCAATTATTACGGCAGTACCGACCCGTTCCCTGGCAATGTGCATGCCTGACGGCCTGCAGCCGACTGCTCTAAAGCCGAACACTCTATCGTGTCGGTAAGTCATATCCAATTCGACATCAGCGCGAGACGGCAACTGCCGTCACCGGGCTCAGTGCGCGCTGCAATCCCCTTCGAAACCGCTACACTTGCCTTCAACCATTTCACAACGACGGGACCGCCTCATGAATCGAGCCACCTCCATGGCCACGTCGGGCCCCGACAGCGCGCCGGCGCCAGGCGCGCAGCACTATCAGGATCTGCTGCGACAACTGAAACAGACTGATGATCTGCTGAGCGCGCTGACCGGCCCAAGCCGGAATATTGCTGATGTGCTGTATTGCGACGCCGCCGCGGTGACCCTCGGCGGGAAAGCTGCCTGCCTCACAGACCACATCGATGGTCTGGCATTGCAATTAGCCGATGAACTGCATGCAGTCGAAGACCCAATCATATGTATTGCCAAGCGTATAGCAACACCCGGTGACGCGACCGGAGACACCGGGCAGTACTGGAGTATTCTGGCCTTACGCTTCCATGGTGGCGAATCAGGCTGGCTGTTCTGGTTTCGCCGAGCCGATACCGGCACCGAGCACCGCGCTGCCTGGGATGACTCGGACTTCGCACTGGCGCGACAATTGCGCGTCGATCTGATGGAGATATGCCTGGAGCGAGCCGGCCGCTACAAGCAGAGCCAGGCGCACCTGATACGCAAACTCGCCCATGATCTGGCCAACCCACTGCAATCAATCTCCATGTCGGCCCCGCTGCTGCAATCGGAGGGCAAGCGCAACCTGGATCTACGGCGTCACATCACCGTGGCGGCGGGCAAGCTACAAACGGTCGCGATCATGCTGCAAGAACTTGGGCGGCTGGAAAGCGACGGTCGGGCGGTGCTTGAGCCGACCCAAACCGACCTGTCCGCGCTGCTGACGGAGATGCTGGAGGCGGTCCCCGACGTAGCGTGCGAGGCGGAGATCGACCCCGCGGTGCAAGCCGTCGTCGATCAACCACGGATCGAGAGACTCTTGAGCATCCTTCTCGACAATGCCCAGCGCTACCGAATAGGCGAAGCCCCCATACAGGTGTCGCTGCGTCAGCGTCAGCGGAGCGTGCAGCTCTCTGTAGCTAATCAGGCCCACGTAACGGGTGTGACGCACTCTTCCGGCACTCCGGCCGCGACCAGCGCAGACCGCAGACAGCTTCCTTACGCCAGCCAGGGCATGGGCCTGCGCCTGGCCACGGCGATCGCCGGGGCGCACGGCGGCGCTCTGGATGCTACCTCCGACGGTGGCTGGGTTCGCTTTACGCTTACCCTACCCCGCTAAGCATTCAGCGCCGACGCTGCGCCATAGCGTAGCGGGGCGCCAGGGACCAACCGCGCTGATCGGACTTCCCTGTTCCTCGCCTGCAACTGCCCGTACAATACGCGGCCCGCCATTGCCCGGCACCTCACTCTCCGCTTGCAGGATTCCGTCTTGATCTCTACCGCCAATATCACCATGCAGTTCGGCGCCAAGCCGCTGTTCGAAAACGTCTCCGTCAAATTCGCCAATGGCAACCGCTATGGCCTGATCGGGGCCAACGGCTGCGGCAAGTCGACCTACATGAAAATTCTCGGCGGCGAGCTGGAACCCTCCGGTGGCCAGGTGATGATTGAGCAGAATGTGCGTCTGGGTAAGCTGCGCCAGAACCAGTTCGCCTACGAAGACTTCAGCGTGATCGATACGGTCATCATGGGTCACGAGGAGCTGTGGAAGGTCAAGGCCGAGCGCGACCGCATCTATTCGCTGCCGGAGATGAGCGAAGCGGACGGCATGGCCGTGGCCGAGCTGGAAACCGAATTCGCCGAAATGGACGGTTACACCGCCGAGTCGCGCGCCGGTGAGCTGCTGCTCGGCCTGGGTATTCCGCTGGAGCAGCACTTCGGACCGATGAGCGAAGTCGCTCCCGGCTGGAAGCTGCGCGTGCTGCTGGCCCAGGCGCTGTTTTCCGATCCGGACGTACTGCTGCTCGACGAGCCGACCAACCACCTGGATATCAACACCATCCGCTGGCTGGAAGATATTCTCAAGGCCCGTACCAGCACCATGATCATCATTTCGCACGACCGTCACTTCCTCAACAGCGTGTGCACGCACATGGCCGACCTGGATTACGGCGAGCTGCGCCTGTTCCCCGGCAACTACGACGAGTACATGACCGCCGCCACCCAGGCGCGCGAGCGGCTGCTCTCGGACAATGCCAAGAAGAAGGCACAGATCGCCGAACTGCAGACGTTCGTCAGCCGCTTCTCGGCCAATGCCTCCAAGGCCAAGCAGGCCACCAGCCGCGCCAAGCAGATCGACAAGATTCAGCTCGATGAGGTCAAGCCTTCGAGCCGCGTCAGCCCGTTCATTCGCTTCGACCAGCACAAGAAGCTGCACCGCCAGGCGGTGACGCTGGACCGCGTCAGTCAGGGTTATGACGGCGAGGTGCTGTTCAAGAACCTCAGCCTGCAGATCGAAGCCGGCGAGCGCGTGGCGATCATCGGGCCGAACGGTATCGGCAAGACCACCCTGCTGCGCACCCTGGTCGGTGAGATGCCGCCGCTATCCGGTGAAGTGAAGTGGACCGAGAGCGCTGATGTGAGCTACTTCGCCCAGGATCACGGCGAAGACTTCAAGGACGACTGCACGCTGTTCGACTGGATGTCGCAATGGACCCAGGGCGGCGAACAGCTGGTGCGCGGCACGCTCGGACGCATGCTGTTTTCCAACGACGAGATTCTCAAGTCTGTGAAGGTGATCTCGGGTGGCGAACAGGGTCGCATGCTGTTCGGCAAGCTGATCCTGAAGAAAGCCAACGTGATGGTTATGGACGAGCCGACCAACCACCTGGACATGGAATCGATCGAGGCGCTGAACCTGGCGCTGGACAACTACCCGGGCACGCTGGTCTTCGTCAGCCATGACCGGGAATTCGTCAGCTCGTTGGCCACGCGCATCATCGAACTGTCAGCCGATGGCGTGACCGACTTCAGCGGCACCTACGACGATTATTTGCGCACCCTTGGCGTAGCAGTCTGAGGCCCACTGCGGCTGTCAGGAAAGCACCCACCACAGCGCCAGCGGGAGCGTTCCCGCTGGCAGCCACAATGCCAGACGCGGCGCGTACGGTGCCAGCAGCGCCAGCGTGAGCCCGGCCAGCGACATCATCCCGAACCAGCCAACCCAGGCCATCCCGACCGGCCAGATCAGGCTGTCGAGATACACGGCCAAAATCAGCAGCAACGCACCCGCCGGCCGGCAGACATGCCGCCAGCCTTCGCCGTAGCGGCTGAAACCAAACTGCTTCCAGTGGCGAGGCATCGCCAGACAGAAACACAGCATGCCGCTGTAAGCGATCAGCAGCGTTAACAGGAACTTCATTGCGGTGCCTCCGTCGCCATCACCCGGGTTTTGCGTCGAACCAGTGTTTTGCCCGCCAACTGCTGCCGACGCACTTTCCTCGCCGCCCAGCCAGCCAGCAACGCCATGGCCACCGTGGTGGCATCCACTGCCAGGCGCGTTGCATCGATATAGTCTTCGCCGGTGAGCATGTTGAGCAGCGGCAGCGCCAGGCCCAACACGGTGATGGCATAGAGCTGTTCGCGCCAGGCCCTGAACGGCTCGCGCAGCCGGGCATGCAACAGCGACAGCAGCCAGCAACCGAAGAACAGCCGCATTTCCCATAGCTCGCGCTCGGCCAGACCCTGCGGCAGCAGGCGGTTGGTCCACAGCAACACCACACTGGCGAGCACCAGACCGGAGACTGCAGCGGTATTCAGGCTTTCTACCAGTCGCAGGAATGCCTTGCCTTCAGTGCTGCCAGGCTTGCTTTGACGGCGGCGTTTCACCGTATAGATCACCAGCCCGCTGGCAATCAACGCGCAGCTGACCATGCCACTGACAAAGTACAGCCAGCGCATGCCGTAGCCACCGAACTGGGCGAAGTGCAGGCCGGCAATCACGCGTTGAGTCAGCTTGGTGGGCCGCGACGGCTCGGGCAGATCAATCGCCTCACCGGTCACGCTGTTGTAGGTCAGGTGCTCACCCTTGGTGAGCTCGATACGACTGCCCAGCACCGGGCTCACCTCGACCCGCGCATTGGCCTGGCCGGGGTTGATCACCGTCAGGCTGTTGACCAGGCCTTCGCCGTAGAAGGCTTCACCACGCTCGATGAAGGCATCCAGCGGGAGCAAGTCAGCCGTTGCGACCGGTGCGCTCCCTTCCGCACGGGCACCGCTACGCTGCCCATTGCCGGCTGCGCCACGCTGTTCTCCACCGGCATTTGCTTCAGGATTTCCACCCTGCTCTCCTCCTCGTTCCCCGCCTCCGCGTACGTCTCGCATCATCGCCTGACGATCGCCGTCATACAGCACCTCGCTGGCCGCAGGCATATACACCTGCGCGAAGATCGCCAGACCGGTGTAAGTGATCATCAGATGGAATGGCAGCAGCAGAACTGCGGTGGCCGCGTGGCCATCGAGCCAGGTGCGCTGACCCTTGGCCGGGCGGAAGGTGAAGAAATCCTTGAAGATCTTCTTGTGGATGATGACGCCGCTGATGATGCCCACGAGCATGGTCATGCCAGCGAAGCCGACCAGCCAGATGCCGATCGTGCGCGGCAGTTGCAGGGTATGGTGAAAGCGGAAGAAGAAGCTGCCACCGACCGTTTCCCGTGGTGCGATTACCTCGCCGGTCTGCGGGTCGAGCAGGGTACGCTGGCCCCGTCGCTGCTCTCCGGCGGAGACTGATAGTTGCGGCTCGCGCTCGGTCGGCAGGCCGATATTCCAGCGCTGGGCTTCGGGGTGCTCAGCTTGAAGCCAACGTTGAGCCATGGCTGCCGCGGTGCTCTGGTCGATCTGTCGGTCGACCAGTTCCGGCTGCATCCACCAGTTCAGTTCACGATCGAATACGGCCAGCGTACCGGTGAAGAAGATGGCGAACAGCAACCAGCCGATGAGCAGGCCGGACCAGGTATGCAGCCAGGACATCGACTGGGTGAGGGATCGATGGTCTTTCATTGGCCGAGCACCTTTAACAGTTGCGGCCAGAAGCCGATCGCAGCGAATACGGCGCTGCTGGCCACGACCAGGCCTACCCGGCGCGACGACCGCGCCGCGAAGGCCCAGAGCAGGAAGACCAGATAGATAACGAACGAAACCAGCGTTACCACCACCGTGGTGTCCACCCGCTCGATCGGCAGCACCCGTGCCAACGCGGCAACCAGTGCGTAGGTAACGACATAGCCGCCGACGATCGCCAGCAGGCTGCGCACAATGACCTCGCGCCAGGCGCTGCCTTTGGATTGAGCTACGTGTGTCATGTCAGGCCCTCACGTGAAATGTTCCGCCCTCCCGACGCACTACGCCCGGACGATGACCATCCGGGCACAGTGGTGCGGTTCGCGGGCTGTTATCAGAAATCCAGCGTCAGCCCGACGTTGAGCCGGCGTCCATCGAGGACCACGCCGTAGGTATCGTTGGTGACTTCCCGGTTGGCAATGTTGTAGAGGCCAGCCTTGAGGTCGAGGTTATCGGTCACCTGATAAACGCCACCCACATCGACGAAGCCGTAACCCGGCGTGCCATCCGAGATGGCAGAGCGGCCCAGGTAATCGCTGGTCTCACTGCGGTAGTTACCCTGCAACCAGGCATTGAAGCGGGGCGTCACACTCCAATCGAGCAGCGCATTGACCATGTGCTTGGGCTGCTTGGTCAGCGGCTCGCCCTTGAATTCGCCAGTCTTCTGCTCGGATTCGGTGTAGGTGTAGCTGGCCATGAAATCGAGGGACGGACGGATGAGGTAATCGAGGGTGACCTCCACGCCCTGCATGATCGCCTCGTCAACATTCTTCCGGGTGCCGACGAACGTATAGTTATTACCCCCAAACGGACAGGCCCAGGTAGAAGGATCGTTTCGGTCAGCGTTGGCCGTTTCGCAAAGACGCTCCTCGGCGATCTTGTCCTTGTAGACGGTGTGGAAAACCATGACGCTGGTGTTGAGGCCCAGCTCCGGCTTGTCGTACACGTAACCCAGCTCGTAACTGGTACTGGTTTCCGGATCCAGTTCAGGGTTACCGATGATCAGCGCGCGCGGGTGCGGTGCCGGCGAGCCGCCACCACCGGTACCCCGACCAAAGCCGGCAGTGGCATCGGCCAGGCTCGGCTGTCGGTAGCCCGTGGAGACGCCACCCTTGAACACCAGATCGGGGGTCATATGGTAGACGCTGTACAGCCTGGGCGAGAGATGGCCACCGAACAGCTCGTCATCGTTGTAACGCAGGCCGGTGGTCACTGACAGATCGCTTGTCAGGCTCCAGTCGATTTCGGTATAGAGCGCAGCGATCCATCGATCGACCTCGGACACGGCGCCCGGTACATTGGCGGTGAGCAGGCCGTTCGACTGATCGACGAACTCCTCCTGCTTGTACTGGCCGCCGACAGTGATGACGTGCTCGCCCCAGAAATAGCTCGCCTGGGTATTGGCCAGACTGATTTCCTCTTTCTTGGTGACGGCCAGGTCCCGGTCGGAAATATCGTGCTGCAGATAGCTGGTTACGATCACGTTGTCGTAGCGGCCATCGTGGCTCAGCACATACACGTCCTTGTCGTAGCGGGTGGTCGATTCGTCCGCAGTGATAGCAACGCTCTTGCCTGGCGTGTGAGTGTATTCAAGCGACGACTGGGTATAGCTGATGGCGAAGCGGTTGCGCTCATCCGGCGTCAGGTACAGTTCGGCGCCGGCCTGTTTGCGCGTGCTTTCCGGCATGCTGGCGGCACTGTCCCCGCCGCCTTCGTAATCGCTTTCGTCGGTGCCCGTGTACTGACCATTGAGTTCCAGCCCAAGCAGGCCCGGGACCAAGGGGCCGCCGACGTAGAGGCTGCCCTGATGGCCATCGGCGCTGATGTCGTTCATTGCATGGGTGTATTCAGTGGAAACGGTACCGATCCACTCGTTCGCCGAACGGCGGGTGATGATGTTGATCACACCGCCCATGGCTTCCGAACCGTAGAGCGAGGACATCGGGCCACGCACGATCTCGATGCGCTCGACCATCGCCAGTGGCGGCAGCGCGATCTGCTTGCCGCCGTCGGAGCCGTTGGTATTGACCGAGCGGCCTGCGGAGATCGGCCGACCGTCAACCAGGAACAGCGTGTAGGAATCGGCCATGCCGCGGATGCTGATGTCCTGGGAGGTCCCGCCACCGGTGACGTATACGCCGGGGATATTCTTCATCGCATCGACGATATCGGTGTAGGACTGCTTCTCCAGCTCCTCTCGGGTGACTACCGAGATACTCGCCGGTGCATCGGCGATATTCTGCTCGTAGCCCGAGGCACTGATGACCGTGGTGGTCGGCAATACGAAATCGTCTTCAGCCTGGACTACGCCGGCCAGCGCCGCTGCGCCGATCGCGCAAGCCAGTCTGGTTTGCCTGAACATCCCCATCGCTTTTCTCCCAAATGCAGAACAATCCATGGTGCGCTATGCCCGGATCGACCCGGCCAGACGCTTCGAATGGCGGCAGCTCCTACGCCACACATCGCCGCAAATGGTATTCGTTCTTATTTGAGAGTAAAGTGCATTTACAATCTATACAGCTTTCAGTCGCACCGTGACTCGAAGCCCATTACCCGTGTTTTCCGCCCAGATCTGTCCCCTTTGCAGACGAATCATGCTGGCTGCGATGCTCAGTCCAAGCCCGAAACCACTTCCACCGGGACGATCCGGACTCAATCGGGTAAACGGGCGGAACATGACCGATAGATGCTCTTCAGCCACGCCACCGCCCTGATCCACCATGCTCAGGCACCAGTCGGGCCCATCGCGGGCGGCAGCCAGACGAACCCGACCGTTTGGCGGAGAGTGTCGTATTGCGTTGCGCAATACGTTCTCCAATACCTGCGCTAGCCCGTTCACATCACCCATCACCTTGCACTCGGCCGGCACGGCGCTTTCGAGCCGCTCCTCCGGCCAGCCGGACTCGAATAGCGCGTCCTCACGCAGCACGTCCCACAGCAGCGCAATATCGATGGGCTCCAAGGTGACTCGGGCCTCGTCGCTGTCCAGCCAGGCCAGTTTCAAGGTGTTGTCGACCAGACGCTGCATGGCGTCAGTTTCACGTTCCAGCCTCTCGCGCAGTTCGACCAGCGCCAGATCGGTTTCGCTGGCTACCCGCAGCCGGCTGAGCGGTGTACGCAACTCGTGCGACAGGTCCTGCAGCAACTGTCGTTGCTGGATGACCGAATCACGCAGGCGTCGGGTGAGGTATTCCAATGCACGCCCCAGTTCGCCCAGCTCATCCCGTCGCCCGGCCATGGAGGCCGGTAGCAACGCTTCCAGCCGGTTGGCGCGCAAGGCGCTGGCCTGCCTGCGCAGACGTTCGAGCGGTGAGATCAGCAGCCAATAAAGCAGCGCGCAGAGCAGCATCGATAGGCACACCGGCAGCAGATAGAGCACCAGAGCATTGGACAACGCACGGTTTTTCCAGGGTCGGAAGCGCTCCGGCAGGCGCATGATCAGGTGCGCCCCGCTGTCTCCAAGCGGCACGGAAACCAGCGGAAGGTCGGGGCTGCGCAGGCTCATTGGCCACCGGTAGTCGCGCACGAAGGTCAGCCGATGGCGCTCTACGCTGTTCAGGCGTTGGTCGCCGAGCGGCTCCAGCGCATCATCCACCACTGTCAGCCACACCGGCTCGTGCACGGCCATGCGGGCTCGCCAGTCATCCAGCGCCGAAGATCCGATCTGCATCGCTGCGCGGGCCTGTTCGCCGTAGTGACCCAACGTCTCAAGGGCCCTCGGGGAGAGGTAGGAGGTAACCCGATCGATACGGGCAGTCAGGTAGTCAGTCGCAGCAATCATCACCAGGCAGAAGCCCGCAACCAGCAGGACCATCCGCCAGAACAGCGAATGCCTGCGCGGCATCAATCTGTCTGCCAGCGCAGTACGTAGCCCTGCCCCCATACCGCCTCCACACGCAGGCTGCTCAGCTCGGCACGGATCAGTTTGCGGCGGACATTGCTGACATGCATATCCAGACCGCGGTCATGCCGGGAATAACCGCGGTGCAGTACCTGTTGATAGAGAAACGCCTTGCTTAAAACTTCCCCTGCGTGGTCGCGAAGCAGCTTGAGCAGACGATATTCGGTTGGGGTCAGCTCCAGCCAGCGGCCGGCATGCAGCACATCGCAGCGCTCGACATCGAAGCCGTCCGGCTCGTCGACCGGCTGCCCCTGGCCGGCCTGTTCGTAGGCGACCCGGCGCAGAATGGCGGCAATCCGTACCTGCAGCTCATCAAGGCTGAAAGGTTTGGGCAGATAGTCATCGGCGCCATCCTCGAAACCCTGGATGCGATGACTCGCTTCGCCGAGCGCGGACATCATCAGTACCGGCGTCTGGCGGCTGCGCCGCAATCGCCTGAGCACCTCCATGCCGTCCAGGCCGGGGAGCAGCACATCGAGAAGAATCAGGTCGTAGCGTTGGGTACTGGCCAACGCCAGTCCGCTACCGCCCTCGTTGGCCAGCGTCACCCTGAAGCCCCTGGCCTCCAGGGCACCCTTGAGGTGCTCGCCGAGCACCGGGTCGTCCTCGATGGCGAGTATCGATTGCATGCATTGCTGGAGCATTTCCGTTCAGCCAATACAAATGAGAACGATTATTGTGTAGGCTGAATCAGTGAATGTCCATCGGGGTGGGCCAAGCGCTCGAAAGCAATCTGCAATCAATCCAGCAAAGGGCGGATCAGATGCCCGACATAACGTCCGTCCAGCGCCAGCCAGTCGATCCACAGCAACTGGTGTACGGCGATGATGGCCCAGAATATTGCCTGATAGGATGCCTTGCGGGTCTTGTGTCTGAGCAGCTGCTGCGCCACCAGCGCGCCAGGCCAGCCTCCGGTCAGCTCGGCGAAATGCAGGCTACTTTCCGGCGTGCGCCAGTTGCCCTTCATCGCTTTCTGCTTGTCTGACCAGTACATGAGAAAACAGCACAGGCTGATCAGCAGATAGGCGAGCAGCGGCCAGATGCTGCCGAGGAGGAGCAGTTGAGTCGCGCCTGCGACTGGCAGCGCCAACAGCGCGGCGAAGACGACCAGTTTGAGCGGCAGGTTGCGAACCGAGGAGGACGAGGCGCTGCGTGTCCGAGCTCCCCCGGCAGTGCCACGCTGCGTGGGCGTGGTTTTGGCGGAGCGGCGATCCTGTCGCGGCTTGCGGCGTATCGCCAGCCGATCGACGGCGAGTGCTTCGCTACGCATATGTTCGGCGCGTGGCCGTCCCTGAGCGTCGCGTCCGGGTACGTAGAACACGGCATCGCCGGCAGCCGGCCTGGCATCGCCGCGCATTGCCGAAATATGCACGAATACCTGTTCGCCGCCCTTGTCAGGCTCGATGAAACCGAAGCCCTTCTGGTCGTTCCAGCTTTTCAATACGCCGCGCAGTTCCATCACCTGTCCCTGTGATCCGAGAGCCTCGCATTCTCCGTCAGCCCGCTGCGCCTGCCAAGCCAGGCCGGGGTCCGGCTTGAACAAACCCTTCTCATCAGTGTCTGTAATCGGCAACGCCCAAGCAAAAGACAGACCGGTGATTCCTATGAACAAGCCCGTAATGACAGAAGAACAACTACTTGCGCAACCTGCCGAAGCCTACATGAGCGAGGAACAGCAGGCGTTCTTTCGTGACCTGCTGACCCGCGAGCGCGAATCGCTGCGCGAGCGCATCGACGAAGAATTCCAGGCGCTGCGCAACAACGACAATATTCCTGGCGACGCTGCGGATGTCGGCAGTGCCGAAGAGCACCGTCAATGGCAGCTGCGGATGCTCGAGCGCGAAAAGAAGTTGCTCGACAAGATCGACGAGTCGCTTGATCGCCTCGCCAATGGCGACTACGGCTATTGCGAAGAAACCGGCGAGCCGATAGGCCTTCGCCGCCTGCTGCTGCGGCCTACCGCTACGCTGTCGATCGAGGCCAAGGAGCGCCAGGAACAGATCGAGCGTCACGTCGGCGAGACCTGATCCTCGCTGTCATCAGCTCGTCATAGCCCGCAGGCCATGATGATCCCCGTTCCGAGTCCAACCTCAAACGGGGGTGCAGCATGGCTTATGACCTTGATCCGGCATTTGATGACGAGCAGAGCAGCAACAATGTGCGCCGCGCCAGGCGGCGTGAGCAGGACAAACAGCGCATGGCTTATCGCCGTGCGATCGAAGATTACCGCGACAGCCAGGCACTCCACGCCGCGGTATGTGATTTCCCCGATCTGAGCGACCTGCGCCAGGGTGGACAGCCGCTGGTATAGCCCCCCGTTTCCGGGGTCTCACCGCTCCGCCGGGCGTGGGTGCTCGAAGCGCCTGGCTATACGGCGGATCTCGGCGCGCTCTTCGCGCAGGAACGCAAGAAAGGCTTCAGCCACCGGGCTGAGCCGTTTGCCGCGCGCGTGGACGGCGCACCAGCTGCGGTAGAGCGGCAGATCGACGAAGTCGAGCCGGACCAGTTCGCCGCTGCGCAGGAATGTCGCCGCGGCATGAGCTGTCACCATTGCGATGCCCAGCCCCGCCAGTGCGCCCTGTACCAGCGCGTCCCCCGATCCGAGCTGGATGGTCTGTAGCAGGTGCACGCGTTTGTTCTGCAAAAATTCCTCGCAGGCCTTGCGCGTTCCCGAACCAGCCTCGCGATGCAACACCAGATGCTCTTCCAGCGCCTTGAGCGGCAGATCCGATGCGGTCGCCAGCGGATGGTGGGGATGGGCAACCGCGATGATCGGGTTGTCGAGAAAGGGAAAGAATTCCAACGCCCGGTCCTGCGGTACCAGCGCCATCAGCGTCACGTCGTCCTTGTTGTCCTGCAGGCGGCGGATCGCATCGGAGCGGCGCATCACCTCCATGCAATAGGTCACCTCGGGGTGGCGCTCGCGAAACGCCGCCAGCAGATGCGGCGTCAGGTACTGGATGCTGCTCACCACACCGACCTTGAGCTCCCCACGCAAGGTACCCTGCAGCCGTGACAGGCTCATGTCCAGATTGTCCAGACGGTCGAAAATGTCTTCGCTGGCGGCCAGCAGACTATTAGCCGCCTCGGTGAGGTACAGCTTGCGGCCAACGTATTCAAACAGCGGCTGGCCCAGCTGCTCTTCAAGCTGACGTATCTGCTGGCTCACGGCTGGCTGGGTAAGTGCCATTTCGTCCGCAGCGCGACTGTAGGACTGACTGGCGCAGACCGCACGAAACACCTGCAACTGGCGCAGGGTCATGCGGAGCAGGGACTTGCGCATGGTGATCTATCCTCTGATCAGGCTGGGCGGAACCGTGCATAAGCTATTACTTATGCAAAGTAGAAATATTATTCATTTTTCTATATGCCTGGCTAGCCGTAACGTAAATGGCCCGATCACCACCACGAGGAACGGACGTGATCAAGAAGATCCTCATCGCCAACCGTGGCGAAATTGCCGTACGCATCGTGCGCGCCTGCGCCGAGATGGGCATTCGCTCGGTCGCTGTCTACACCGACGCCGACCGCTACGCCCTGCACGTCAAACGCGCCGACGAGTCCTACAACATCGGTAGCGACCCGCTCGCCGGCTATCTCAATGCGCGCCAGCTGGTCAACCTGGCCGTGGAGACCGGTTGCGATGCCTTGCATCCCGGCTACGGATTCCTCTCGGAGAACGCCGAACTGGCCGACATCTGCGCACAGCGCGGAATCAAGTTCATCGGCCCCGAGGCAGAGGTGATCCGGCGCATGGGCGACAAGACCGAAGCGCGCCGCAGCATGATCGCCGCCGGCGTGCCGGTTACGCCGGGTACCGAAGGCAATCTCGCGGACCTGGGTGAAGCACTGAAAGAAGCCGAGCGCGTGGGCTATCCGATCATGCTCAAGGCCACATCCGGCGGCGGAGGGCGTGGCATTCGTCGCTGCAACAGCCGCGAAGAACTGGAACAGGCCTGGCCACGGGTGATCTCCGAAGCCACCAAGGCATTCGGCTCGGCGGATGTGTTCCTGGAAAAGTGCATCGTCAATCCCAAGCACATCGAGGCACAGATTCTCGCCGACAGCCACGGCAACACCGTGCACCTGTTCGAGCGCGACTGCTCGATACAGCGGCGCAACCAGAAGCTCATCGAGATCGCCCCGAGCCCGCAGCTCACCCCCGAACAGCGCGCGTACATCGGTGACCTGTCGGTCCGCGCAGCACAGGCGGTAGGCTACGAGAACGCCGGGACCGTGGAATTCCTGCTCGCGGAAGGCGAAGTGTATTTCATGGAAATGAATACGCGGGTCCAGGTCGAGCACACCATCACCGAGCAGATCACCGGTATCGATATCGTCCGCGAGCAGATTCGCATCGCCTCCGGCCTCCCGCTGTCGGTCAAGCAGGAGGATATCCATCACACCGGTTTCGCCATCCAGTTCCGGGTGAACGCGGAGGACCCGAAGAACAATTTCTTCCCCTCCTTCGGCAAGATCACCCGTTACTACGCACCGGGCGGCCCGGGGGTTCGCGTGGATACCGCGATCTATACCGGCTATACCATCCCGCCGTACTACGACTCGATGTGTCTGAAGCTGATTGTCTGGGCATTGACCTGGGAAGAGGCGCTTGACCGTGGCCTGCGCGCTCTGGACGACATGCGCCTGCAGGGCGTGAAGACCACTACGCCTTACTACCAGGAAATTCTGCGCAATCCCGAGTTTCGTAGCGGCGTATTCAATACCAGCTTCGTCGACAGCCACCCGGAACTGTTGCAGTACTCGGTCAAGCGCAAGCCCGAAGAACTGGCCCTGGCCATCGCTACTGCCATCGCGGCGCATGCCGGACTATGAACCCAGCGGCAGGCTTCACGCTTGAAGCTTGCGGTGAATGAGGAACGAATGATGAGTAATGCACGGAAAATCACTGTCACCGACACCATTTTGCGCGATGCGCACCAGTCTCTGCTGGCCACCCGTCTGCGCACCGAGGACATGTTGCCGATTTGCCCCAAGCTCGATCAGGTCGGTTACTGGTCGCTGGAAGTCTGGGGCGGCGCGACCTTCGATGCCTGCGTGCGCTTCCTCAAGGAAGACCCGTGGGAGCGCCTGCGCCAGCTGCGCGAAGCGCTGCCCAACACGCGTCTGCAGATGCTGCTGCGCGGCCAGAACCTGCTGGGCTACCGCCATTACAGCGATGACGTGGTCCGCGCCTTCGTCGCCAAGAGCGCCGAGAACGGTATCGATGTGTACCGCATCTTCGATGCGATGAATGATGTACGCAATCTGGAAACCGCCATCGCTGCGGTCAAGGATGCCGGCAAGCACGCCCAGGGCACCCTGGCGTATACCACCAGCCCCGTGCATAACGTCGAAGCCTACGTGAAACAGGCCAAGGCGATGGCCGCCATGGGTATCGACTCGATTGCGATCAAGGACATGGCCGGCCTGCTCACGCCATTTGCCACCGCCGAGCTGGTCAGTGCGCTGAAGGCCGAACTCAGCCTGCCGGTGTTCATCCACTCGCACGACACAGCCGGCATGGCTGCGATGGTCCAGATCAAGGCGATCGAAGCGGGCGCCGACCACATCGACACCGCCATCGGCTCCATGGCCTGGGGCACCAGCCATCCGGGAACCGAGTCGATGGTCGCTGCCCTGCGCGGCACGCCTTACGATACCGGCCTGGATCTGGCGTTGATCCAGGACATCAGCCTGTACTTCCATGCCGTGCGCAAGAGGTACCACCAGTTCGAGAGCGAATTCACCGGGGTCGATACCCGCGTGCAGGTCAATCAGGTACCGGGCGGCATGATGTCGAACCTGGCCAACCAGCTGAAGGAACAGGGCGCTCTCAACCGCATCCAGGAAGTGTTCGAGGAGATTCCGCGCGTACGTGCCGATCTCGGCTACCCGCCGCTGGTGACGCCGACCTCGCAGATCGTCGGCACCCAGGCAGTGTTCAACGTGTTGGCCGGCGAGCGCTACAAGACCATCACCAACGAAGTGAAGCTGCTGCTGCAGGGTCGCTACGGCCAGGCGCCTGGCACCATCAACGAAGACCTGCGTCGCCGCGCGATCGGCAAGGAAGACGTCATCGACGTGCGCCCGGCCGACCTGATTCCGCCGGAGATGGACAAGCTGCGCAAGGAGGCAGGCAGCCTGGCGCAGAGCGAGGAAGACGTACTGACCTATGCCATGTTCCCCGACATCGGGCGCAAGTTTCTCGAAGAGCGCGCCGCCGGCACGCTCAAGCCCGAGGCGCTGTTGCCGATCCCGGACGGCACCGCGTCCAAGCCCATGGCTCAGGACGGCAGCCCCACCGAGTTCATCATCGACGTACATGGGGAGACCTACCGGGTCGACATCACCGGCGTCAGCGTCAAGGGCGACGGCAAGCGGCACTTCTACCTGAGCCTGGACGGGATGCCCGAGGAAGCGGTGTTCGAATCGCTGAACAGTTACGCCGGCGGCAGCGGCGGTGCCCAGCGCAAGCAGGCCAGCCAGCCGGGCCACGTCACCACCAGCATGCCGGGCAACGTGGTCGATGTGCTGGTGCAGGTCGGCGACACGGTCAAGGCCGGCCAGGCAGTACTGGTCAGCGAAGCGATGAAGATGGAGAGCGAGATCCAGGCCGGCGTCGACGGCACGGTGAAAGCGGTCAACGTGGCGAAGGGCGACCGGGTCAACCCGGGCGAGATCCTCATCGAAATCGAATGAGTGGGCTGACAGCGGTCTAGCGGAGGGAAAGCATGGGGTTTGATCCGGTTGTATTGTTCTTTGTGTTCGGGTTGTTCGCCGGTCTGGTCAAGAGCGAACTGAAGCTCCCGCCTGGGCTCTACGATACGCTGTCGATCCTTCTGCTGCTGGCAATCGGTCTGCATGGTGGCGTGGAGCTGGCCGAACAGGCCAGTCCGGCACTGCTCGGCCAAACCGCGGCGGTGCTGGCGCTCGGCATCGCGTTGCCGCTGGTCGGCTTCCCGGTGCTACGCCTGTTGCGCTTCAATCGTACCGACTCGGCCAGTATCGCCGCTCACTACGGCTCGGTGAGCGCCGCGACCTTCGCGGTGGTCATCGCCTATCTGTTGTCTCAAGACATCGAGTTCGAGAGCTACATGCCGCTGTTCGTCGCGGTCCTGGAGATCCCCGCGATCATCGTCGGCATCCTCCTGGCCAAGGGTGTCAGCCGTGACACGGATTGGAAGTCGCTGAGTCACGAAGTCTTTCTCGGCAAGAGCATCATGCTGCTGCTCGGCGGCCTGGTCATCGGTGTGCTGGCCGGCAAGCAGGCCATTGCGCCGCTGGAGCCGCTGTACACCAGCATGTTCAAGCCGGTGCTGGCGTTCTTCCTGTTGGAAATGGGTCTGATTGCCTCGCGCCACTTTGGCAGCCTGAAGACCGCCGGGCTGCGGCTGGCTGTTTTTGCGCTGGGTTTTCCGCTGTTCGGCGCGCTGTGTGGCGCCTCGCTCGGTCACGTACTTGGCTTGTCCGTCGGTGGCATGACCGTGCTTGCTACGTTGGCGGCGAGCGGCTCCTACATCGCTGTACCGGCGGCCATGCGCCTGGCGCTTCCGGAGGCCAACCCGGCCCTGTCGCTCACCGCCTCGCTGGGCATTACCTTCCCGTTCAATATACTGGTCGGCATTCCCCTTTACCTGGCGCTGGCCCAATGGCTGAGCAACGGAGGCTAACCCCATGAGCATGCCTACCCGCACCCTACTGACCATCATCTGCGAGGCGCCACTGGAATCGCGATTATTGCGCGACCTCGAACAGCACGGCGCGCCGGGCTGGACCATCTCCGACGCACGCGGCCGCGGCAGCCGGGGCGTGCGCAGCGCGGGTTGGGACAATGACGGCAACATCCGCGTGGAGGTGATCTGCACCCATGAGATCGCCGAGCAGATTGCCCACCATGTGCAGGAGAAGTACTACGCCAACTTCGCCATGGTCTGCTTCCTGTCGGAAGTCGAAGTCCTGCGGCCGCAAAAGTTTCAGCCACGCAGCTGACTGCCCGTGTGCGGGCAACCTTGATGTTGGTGGCTTGTGTCCGGTGCCTGGCTTATAATTCCCCGCTTTTCGTTTCTGCCGCGCTTTCGCGGCATCACTGAGCGAGGCACCGCGATGACCGCACTGGTAGGCGTGATCATGGGTTCGAAGTCCGACTGGTCCACCCTGAGCCACACGGCCGACATGCTGGAACAGCTGGGGATCCCGTTCGAGGTCAAGGTGGTGTCAGCTCACCGCACCCCGGACCTGCTGTTCCAGTACGCCGAAGAGGCCGAAAGCCGCGGCATTGAAGTGATCATCGCCGGTGCCGGCGGCGCGGCTCATTTGCCGGGTATGTGCGCGGCCAAGACTCATTTGCCGGTTCTCGGCGTACCAGTCCAGTCCTCCATGCTCTCGGGTGTCGATTCGCTGCTGTCCATCGTGCAGATGCCCGCCGGCGTTCCGGTGGCGACGCTGGCAATCGGCAAGGCAGGCGCGATCAATGCCGCGCTGCTGTCGGCGAGCATCCTCGGGGCCAAGCATCCGCACTACCACCAGGCACTCAAGGACTTCCGCACCCGCCAGACCGATACCGTGCTGGACCACCCCGACCCACGTCAGGCCTGAGGAATCGAATCATGAAGATCGGCGTCATTGGTGGCGGCCAGCTCGGCCGCATGCTGGCTCTGGCAGGCACCCCGCTGGGTCAGCAGTTCGCGTTTCTTGATCCTGCTCCCGATGCCTGCGCCCAGGCGCTGGGCGAGCATATCCGGGCCGACTACAGTGATCGTGATCACCTGCGCCAGCTGGCGGACGAGGTTGACGTGGTCACCTTTGAATTCGAGAGCGTGCCGGCCGACACGGTCGCCTTCCTGTCCCAGTTCGTACCTGTTTATCCGAACGCCGAGTCGCTGCGCATCGCCCGTGATCGCTGGTTCGAAAAGTCGATGTTTCAGGAGCTGGGCATTCCGACTCCGGAATTCGCCGATATCCAGTCGCAGGAAAACCTCGACCTGGCCGTCAAGCGCATCGGCCTGCCGGCAGTAATGAAGACCCGCACGCTGGGCTACGACGGCAAAGGCCAGAAAGTCCTGCGCACACCGGAAGATGTCCATGGCGCCTTCGCCGAGCTGGGCAACGTCCCCTGCCTGCTGGAAGGCTTCGTACCCTTCACCGGAGAGGTTTCGTTGATTGCAGTGCGTGCCCAGGATAGCCAGACCCGCTTCTACCCGCTGGTACACAACACCCACGACCAGGGCATCCTGCGTCTGTCCGTGGCCAGTTCGGCGCATCCCATGCAAGCGCTGGCCGAGGACTATGCCAGTCGGGTGCTGGACAAACTCGGTTACGTCGGCGTGCTGGCGTTCGAATTCTTCGAGATCGACGGCGGGCTGAAGGCCAACGAAATCGCTCCGCGCGTACACAACTCCGGCCACTGGACCATCGAAGGCGCCGAGTGCAGCCAGTTCGAGAACCATCTGCGGGCCATTGCCGGCCTGCCGCTGGGCTCAACCGCCAAGGTCGGCGAAAGCGCCATGCTCAACTTCATCGGCGCGGTGCCGCCCGTGGCCGAAGTGGCGGCAATCGACGACTGCCACGTGCATCATTACGGCAAGGCATTCAAGGCCGGTCGCAAGGTCGGCCATGCGACACTACGCTGTGCCGACAGCGCCACCTTGCAGGCGCGCATTGCTGACGTCCAGGCTTTGATCGACCGTCACTGATACCCACCGGTCGAGCCGATAGACTGCACTCCGGCGGGCTTGCCCGCTGGTTGCGGATCGCCGAGCATAGAGCACCTCGAATGGATCCGGCGCGCCACGCCGGGACTGCTCCCCTCCCCACGGTGCCTCATGCGAATTATCCGTTTCATTCTTCCGCTGCTGTTCTCGAGTCTGGCAAGCGCCGCCCCGACCGAAATCGACTGGCTCGATCTGCTCCCGCAAGAGGACTACCAGGCCATGCTCGACATGCCCGAGATTGGCCATGACTCGGGCGATGAAACGCCCGGCGATTTCACCGCCGGCATGCGCCAGCGTGACGAATCGCTCCCCGACGTGATGTATTCACGGCGGGTGGTCGATAGCTATGACGGACAGGCCGTGCAGATCGGTGGCTACCCGGTACCCCTGGAAACTAGCGAAACCGGTGCTTACACGCTTTTCTTTCTGGTACCGTACGCAGGCGCATGTATCCATGTACCACCGCCGCCGCCCAACCAGATCATTCTGGTGGAATACGCCGATGGCATGCGTATCGATGACATCTATGTGCCGTTGTGGGTAAGCGGTACGCTGCAGGTGGATCAGACCAGCAATGAACTGGCGGACGCGAGCTATCGGATCGTCGCACAACGAGTGTGGCCCTACGACGGCGAGTGAGCGTCGCAACTATTCACCCAGCCGGGCGATTCGATCACAGCGTCGGATCGGTATGCTGTCGATGAGTCACTATCAAAGGATGGAGTCGCAATGGAAACGCTCATAGGCCTGATCGGCCTGGCCATAGTCGTCGTGGTCTACCTGCGACAATGGCTGTTGAAAAAGGACATTCCCCAGCAGCAAACCACCAGCTATCGTGGCGAGTTGTACCAGGTTGGCGAAGCATGCATCGCCCGACGCACGAACACTGAAGCCAGGACGACCGTTGTCGTGGTCCACGGCTTTGTCGAAAACTTCATGTATTTTACCGAGCACTATGACGACCCGGCGATCGAGCTGATCAAGCTCACCTGCGCCGACTATCACGTGCCGGTGAGCCAGCCGACCTACACCACTGCGAACTGGGCGCGAACGCCGGACTACCGCGCGGGCACCATCGCCTATGACGCGGCGATTCTCAACCTGGCCCTGGAACACCTCGTCACCACGCGCCAGGTTCGCGTGCACGGGCATTCCCGCGGTGGCGCGGTCGCCCTGGAAGCCGCGCGGCAACGACCGGATCTGTTCGAGTCGGTCGAGGTGATACTCGAGGCGCCGGTACTACCGCAAGGCAAGCCCTATGCACAGGTGCCGGCCATCGCCCGCTGGCTGTTCCCCTTCTTCCTGGTGGCGTGGCAGCAGCAGCCGATCTCGGATCGTAATCGCGCGGTCTGGGGGTCGCTGGAGAATCCGCGCAAGCGCGAGCTCATATGGGGCTTCCCGTTCAACGGGCGTCACTGCAGTACGCTGGTTACCAACATCAAGGATATGAACCGGTGGATGGCGGAAACCGGCACCGACAGCTACCGCTGCGTGCAGCGAGGCGCCATCGTGGTGCCTGCGCGGGACCGGGTGCTGGATCCGCGCGCCATGCTGAGCAGCGCCCGGCAAGCAGAGAACTTGCAGATCATCGAGGTTGAAGAGTGCAGCCACTTCGTCATACTCGACCAGCCCGAAGCCATCCCGCCTCTGCAGCACGGCTGACATGACCTACAGCTTCGAGCCCGTCGGCATCGTCCGGTCCTGCTTCGTCCAAAAATTCGCCATCCCCCGGCAACCGCTGCTGGCGCCGGCGGCGCGGGGCACGGTTCAATTGCTGTCACCCTACGACCAGCCCGAAGCCCTGAGCGGGCTGGAACAGGCTTCCCACCTGTGGCTATTGTTCGTCTTCCATGCCGCGCCAAGCGGCCCCGAACATCTGCGGGTGCGCCCACCGCGCCTGGGCGGCAACAAGCGTATCGGCGTGTTCGCCAGCCGCGCGACACATCGTCCTAACCCGATCGGCCAATCGGTGGTGCGCCTGGATGCGGTCGGGGACGGTTGTCTGCACATATCCGGGATCGATCTGCTCGACGGCACACCGGTGCTGGATATCAAACCCTACGTTCCCTACGCAGATTCAGTGGCGAACGCTCACTATGGATTGGCCGACGCCGCGCCGGCATTGCTTGAAGTCGACTGGCAGCCGGATGCACTGGTCGCCGCACAGAGTCAGGCCCAGCGGTTGGGCGAACCGGTGATCGCACTGATCGAGCAATGCCTGAACCAGGACCCCAAGCCGGCGTATCAGACGCCAACACCGGAGCGGGAATACGGGGTACATCTATGGGACCTCAACGTCAGCTGGCATTACCCCTGTCCCGAGCGCATTCGTGTCCTGACAGTGACTCGTCGCTGAGCCCCGTCGACCCGGCAGATTCTTTGACAACTCGGCGCTTCTGGTTTGTTATCAGTGCACACCGATGCCCAGAGGACCCGCCATGTATCGCGCTGCCATCGAAGAGCTGGATGTCTTTCTCTCGACTCATCCCAACATAACCACCTTTCAGCTGCTGCTCTGCGACAGCGGCGGCGTACTGCGTGGCAAGCATCTGCGCCGCGAGGAGATGCGCGCGCTCTACGAACACGGCCGCGCCTTGCCGAGCTCGCTGATGGGGCTCACCCTTCGCGGCGAGGATGTCGAAGAGACCGGCCTGGTCTGGGACGTTGGCGACGCCGACGGCATCGCCTTTCCGGTGACCGGAAGCCTGCGCCTGGTGCCATGGCTCACCGACACCGCCCAGGTTCAGGTCATGCTCGATACCGAGCAAGGCGGATTCGGCCGACACGCCGATCCGCGGGCACTGTTGATGGACGTCATCGCCGAATTGCAAAGCGACGGCCTGCATCCGGTGATGGCCGGCGAGCTTGAATTCTATCTGCTGGAGGAGGACGAGGACGGACGCGTCCTGCCGGCACGCCTGACCAATGGCCGTCGACCGCAGGATCCCGGGGTATACGGCATCGATGAGCTGGAGGGCGCCATGCCGTTCCTCGACGCACTCTATAGTGCATGCGAGGTTCAGGGCGTACCGGCACGCACGGCCATTTCCGAATACGGCTGCGGTCAGCTGGAAATCACTCTGGAACATCGTAGCTGTGCGCTCCAGGCGATGGACGAAACGATGCTCTACAAGCGGCTGATCAAGGCCGTTGCTGCTCAGCAGGGACTGATTGCCTGTTTCATGGCCAAGCCGTTCGCCGGGCTGGTAGGTAATGGATTCCATCTGCACATCAGCCTGGCTGATGAGAAAGGCAATAATCTGTTCGCCAGCGATGAGCCTGAAGGGACACCGCTGCTTCGCCATTCGATCGCTGGCCTGCAGGCGAGCCTCGCCGACAGCATGGCGCTGTTCTGCCCCAACGCCAATTCCTATCGGCGGTTCCAGAGCCACAGTTATGCGCCGGTTGCGCCGACCTGGGGCGTGAACAACCGTACCGTGGCCTTCCGCGTTCCCCTCGGTCCTCCCTTCAGCCGGCACGTCGAACATCGCATATGCGGCGCCGATGCCAATCCGTACCTCGCCGCCGCTGCGGTGCTCGCCGGCATGCACCTGGGCATTCGACAGCGTCTCGATGCCGGGCCTGCCATCGTGGGCAACGGCTACGCCCAGGCTGGCCAGGCCATGAGCCTCGACTGGCATTCCGCACTGGAGCGTCTGGCTGAATCGGAATGGGCGCGCAACATGCTCGGCGCTCGCTTCCTGGATATCTTCCTGGCCGTCAAACGAGCCGAATACCGCCAGTTCATGGGCGAAGTGGGCCAGCAGGATTATGACTGGTACCTGCATCGCGCCTGAGTCCTCCGGCATGGCATACTGGTTGTCACTTATCTGAGGACCATGAACATGTTCGATCTCGGCCACGTCGCCCTGATGCTGCTGGGCGGTGTCATCGTCGCCTGGCTTTGGCGGGGTCTGGGCGCGCGCGACCGGGCGTTGACCATGGTCCGGCAGCATTGCCAACGCAGTGACCTGCAGCTGCTCGACGAGAGCATCGTGCTGAATCGTTTGCGCCTTGGCCGAAACCAGCGGTCGAGGATTGGTTTGATCCGGCGCTATGGCTTCGAATTTACCGTCACCGGTGAGCGGCGATATCCGGGCTGGATCGAGCTTCATGGGCAGCGGTTTCTGCGTATCGAGCTGGCCCCGCACCCGTTTCCGAGCCCCCCGGGCGACGCACCGGTGGAGCCTCCGAGCAATGTCCACTATCTGCGTTAGATTCGCTTCGCTGCGTTCCACGTGGAACCCTTTGCACCCCGCCGCGATGACCAACTCCATGCTCAGGCATATCCCAACGCATTTGATCGCCGGGCCGCTCGGCGCCGGCAAGACCAGCCTGCTACGCGCATTGCTTGCCCAGCGACCGGCGGGGGAGCGCTGGGCCGTGCTGGTGAACGAGTTCGGACAGGTCGGCCTGGACGCAGCGCTGCTGGACAACGGACACGAGCCGGATCTGACCATTAGTGAAATCCCCGGGGGCTGCCTGTGCTGCATCAATGGTCTGCCCTTCCAGGTCGGCCTAGGACGGCTGTTGCGGCGAGCCCGACCCGACCGGCTATTCGTTGAGACCTCCGGGCTCGGCCATCCCCGGCCACTGCTTCGTCAGTTGTCCGAACCGCCCTGGGACACGGTGCTGCAATTACATCCGCTGGTAATGGTGCTCGATGCCGCGGCGCTGGCGGCCGGGACGAAGCTGGCTCCTTCGCAGGCGGACGCGCTGGAGCTGGCCGGCATGCTGGTCATGAACAAGGCCGAGACCGTGAGTGATCCGGCCCGCGAGCGCATCACGGAGACGCTCCCAGACGTCGAGACAATCTGGTGCTCCAACGGCGAGGTTCATCTGGCGTCGCTACCCTCACAGCAGGAATCCGAACCGCCGCGCGAATATGCCGAGGCTGATCTACCGACCGGTGCCGCGCCGCCAGCGAGACTGTGGCGGTCGACGCAAGACTGGCAACGGCACGAGCAAAGCTTCGAACAAGGCACCGGGACCGCGTTCAGTCTCGGCTGGATAGTCCACCCTTCGGTCTGCTTTAACCGCTGCGCCATCGAACAATGGCTCGCCGCAGCTCGCTGGCTTCGCGCCAAGGGGGCAATCCGCACGGAGCAGGGTTGGCAGCGCTTCAACGCCTTGCAGGGCGGCGAGGTCGCGTGGTCTTTTGGCACCGCTCGCAGCGACAACCGTATCGAGCTGATTCTGTCTCAAAGGGCCGATGCAGGTGCCCTGGAAGCGGCCTTGCGAAAAACCGTTCGAGCCAGCTAATGTACTCATTTTTGCGGCGAGCTTTCGATGACTACCCGACGTTTCACCCTGCCCTGCCTGCTGCTCGCCGTCTGCCCCGCCCTGGCCAGCGCTGAAGCCTGCCTGATCGAATCGAACGATGACGGCCTGCCGATTCGGATGTGCCAGCAGAACATCAGTATTCCGCCGCACTTGTTCGAAAGCAGTTTCTGTCAGCCAGAAATCCCGCAGCGCACTTTCCATGTAAGCATGGTCGACGCCTGTCCCACCGAGGCATACGGCATATGCGAAGGCTCGCGCACGGAAGGCGTCGCTTATCAGCAATCCATTCATTACTACAGCGAACCCGACGACGCGCCGGTTCTACGCGCCTATTGCGAGAAGATCAGCCAGGGTGTATGGCGCTTTCCAGACTAGTCACGCGGTGCGGGTCTGTTCTGCCGCGCCTGTAGGTCGACGGTGTCACCTGGCTCGAGGTTCAGGCGGTCGATGGTGCCGGCAGGCACTTCGATGACGAAACGAAGGGGACGATCGGCTCGATACAGGGTGCAGGGCATGGCCTCGCACGGCGGTACCTGCCGAAACAGGTGGGTGATGCGCGCCTCTTCATCGAGATAGATCAGGTCGAGCGGGATATGCATGTTGCGCATCCAGATCGCGGGCGTGATACCGGGTGGGAAATCGAACAGCATACCCGCGTTCTGCTTGAGTTCGGTGCGACCCATCAGACCCTGGCGTCGTTCCTCCGGGTCATCGGCTAGCTCGAGGCTGAAGGTTTCGCCTGCGAGTTCGGCTGTCAGGTCTTCTGCGCTGACCAAACCAGCCGCCAGCAGACCGGCGAATAGCGTGCTGAGCCATATCAGGCGAAGGGTCATACGGTATCCTTGAGCAGGTTCTGGTACACCATATTAGTCAGGTACAGCCGTTCCTGCTCGCTCAGGCTGTAGAACTCCACGCCCGTCGCCACAACATCGGGGCGACTCTCATCCCGCTGTACCGTCCGCACCCTGCCACGCAGTGTCAAATGAACGTCCAGCCCCGCCGGATTGATGCGAAAAGCCATCTTGATCTCGTCGTCTTTCTTCGCCAGCACTCGGCTGGACAACATTCGCGCCCCACCGACGCTGAGGTCGGCGATTTTCCCCGAGGCCGTACCGGTCGGTGACGTCACCGAGGCAGCCAGATTCACCGCCACTCGCGCGGTACTGCGAATTCGCATGGACTGAACCGTTTCCGGGTAAGCCAGGTGCAAATAGGGAAACGGAGCGAGTTGAGACTTGATTACCCGGGTGCGATAGGCGACAGCGTCCTTGCCGACGAAACCGCGAACCAGAAACTGCTGGCCTTCCTTGATGAAAACCAGCCGGCCATTCACTAGCGGCGCGGTGACCATCAAGCTTACCGGGGCGTGGCATCCGATCATCCGCACCTGGTAACGCTCGGCAGAGCTGCCATGCAGGCACTGCAGCTGCACATGGTCGCCGGGCGCAAGCTGAATCTGGGCCATGCTGCAGGTCTGAATTTCAGGCGCTGCAGGCTCGGGCTTCTCCTCCTCGACAATAGCCGGGACACAACGATACAACCCGAGTTTGAGCAATTGAGCCAGTAATGCCGGATTGTCGATGATGGTCGACCGCTGGAAGAGCACGGTGCCCTCTGCGTCCAGCAGGTTCCACGGCAACGGCACGTCGACGGCGACTTCGTCGTCCTTGAGCATAATCAGGGGCAAGCTTGCTTCTCCGTAGGCCACCGTTCCCTCGAGCGCTAAATGTTACAGCGCATATGGCACTCTGATACTACGGAAGTTCCCTTGCTATTGCCCGGACAAACGCTTTTTTCAATCGCTGGACTTTACCGGCCGCTTCCAGCTGTCGATGTTGCGCTGGCGGGCCCGCCCGACCGCCAAGGATCCATCCGGGACGTCCTGCGTGATCGTGGAGCCGGCACCGGTCACCGCGCCCGCGCCGACGCGTACCGGAGCGACCAGTGCCGTGTTAGAGCCGATAAACGCGCCATCCCCCAACTGCGTAACGAACTTATTCACGCCGTCGTAGTTGCAGGTAATGGTGCCCGCCCCGACGTTGACCTCCTTGCCCACCACGGCATCGCCGATATAGGACAAGTGGTTGACCTTAGAACCTTCGCCGATTTCCGCCTTCTTGGTCTCGACAAAGTTACCGATTCGCGCCTTGCGCTGCAGACGGGTTCCGGGACGCAGACGCGCATAGGGCCCTATATCGCACTCATTGCCCACGTCGGTACCGTCGATGTGACTGAACGCCTTAATCACGCTGCCGGAGCGGATAACGCTGTCGCGAATCACGCAATGGGCGCCGATCTCGACCTGGTCTTCGATCACAACACGGCCCTCGAAGATCACGTTGATATCGATGAACACGTCACGGCCCACCTTGATATCGCCGCGAACGTCTACCCTTGCCGGGTCGGCGAGGGTTGCGCCCTCTTCCATCAACCGCGAAGCCTGACGGCTCTGATAGCTACGCTCCAGCACCGCCAGTTGCTGGCGGTTGTTGGCACCCATCACTTCAATCTCGTCCACCGGCTGGGCAACTTCGACCGGAACCGAATGCTCGACCGCCATGGCCACAACATCGGTCAGGTAATACTCCCCCTGAGCATTGTTACTGGACAAGCTGTTCAGCCAGGCTGCGGCCCGGCTGCCAGGCAGAGCCATGATCCCGGTGTTCACTTCGGTGACCTGGCGTTGCTCTGGCGAGGCATCCTTCTGTTCGACGATAGCCTGTACGCGGCCAGCGGCGTCGCGGATGATCCGTCCGTAGCCGGTAGGATCGATCATGTCGACGGTGAGCAGCCCGAGCGCCTGCGCACCGGCCTGCGCGCTCAGCGCTTCGAGTGTCGCCACTTGCAGCAAGGGCACGTCCCCGTAAAGCACGAGAATCTGGTCAGCCGCGTCGATAGCCGGCAGCGCCTGAGCGACGGCATGACCGGTGCCGAGCTGCTCGGTTTGCATGACCCAGTTGATATCCTCGGCGTCCAGCGTCTGCCTGACCAGGTCGGCGCCGTGCCCGATCACCACGTGAATACGCGTCGGTGACAGGCCGCGCGCGCAATCGATGACGTGGCCCAGCATAGGCTTGCCGGCAACAGCATGCAGGACCTTGGGAAGCGCCGAGCGCATGCGAGTGCCCTGGCCGGCGGCGAGGATGACGACGTGAAGATTCATAGAAAATGGAGCCCGATCAGCGAACGAATGCACGGATGATAGCAAAGCTGCAAGGTATGAAGGGATAGCTGTGCCGGTTGGGACCGAAGGCGGAACCAGCGAGGCGGAAACTCATTCACCCGCCTGTATGAGACGTCGACCTGGATTGCGCGCAATAAAAAAGGCAGCCTGAGCTGCCTTTTTTCGGTTTACCGGTTGTTCAGGGCCGGTCCGCCGTATTTCTTGCGCAGTTCCTGCACGGTACGAAGCTGAGCGGATGCTTCAGCCAGGCGGGCGGAGGCTGAGCCGTAATCGAACTCTGCTCCTTTTTCGCTGAGCGCGCGCTCGGCTGCCTGCTTGGCTTCTGCGGCCGCGGCCTCGTCGATGTCACCAGCACGGATGGCCGTGTCGGCAAGCACCTTGACCATGCCTGGCTGGATCTCGATGAAGCCGCCGGAGATGTAGAACACCTCTTCGCCGCCTTCCTGCTTGATGACCCGAACCGGACCCGGTTTGAGGTCGGTGAGCAGCGGAGTGTGGCCCGGCAGAATACCCAAGTCACCCATGTTGCCGTGCGCCACGACCATCTCGACCAGGCCGGAGAACAGCTCTTCTTCTGCGCTTACGATATCGCAGTGCACTGTCATAGCCATATCATTGCCTCGGTTCAGCGCCCGTTTGAACGGGCGCGCCCATTACATTTTCTTCGCTTTCTCGATCGCTTCGTCAATGGTGCCGACCATGTAGAAAGCCTGCTCCGGCAGGTGGTCGTAGTCACCCTTGAGGATGCCGCTGAATGCGCGAATGGTGTCCTTGAGCGATACGTACTTGCCCGGTGCACCAGTAAACACTTCAGCAACGAAGAACGGCTGCGACAGATAGCGCTGGATCTTACGAGCGCGTGCCACCAGCTGCTTGTCTTCCTCGGACAGTTCGTCCATACCGAGAATGGCAATGATGTCCTTCAGTTCCTTGTAGCGCTGCAACACGTACTGGACGCCGCGAGCGGTGTCGTAGTGTTCCTGGCCGATCACCTGCGGATCCAGCTGACGGGAAGTGGAGTCCAGCGGATCAACTGCGGGGTAGATACCCAGCGAGGCGATATCACGGGACAGTACAACGGTCGCGTCAAGGTGGGCGAAGGTGGTCGCCGGAGACGGGTCGGTCAAGTCATCCGCCGGTACGTATACCGCCTGAATGGAGGTGATCGAGCCAGTCTTGGTAGAGGTGATGCGTTCCTGCAGAACACCCATCTCCTCGGCCAGCGTCGGCTGGTAACCTACCGCAGACGGCATACGGCCGAGCAGTGCGGATACTTCGGTACCGGCCAGGGTGTAACGGTAGATGTTGTCGATGAACAACAGTACGTCACGACCTTCTTCACGGAATTTCTCGGCCATGGTCAGACCGGTCAGGGCGACGCGCAGACGGTTACCCGGCGGCTCGTTCATCTGACCATAAACCAGGGCTACCTTGTCGAGAACGTTGGAGTCCTTCATCTCGTGGTAGAAGTCGTTACCCTCACGAGTACGCTCGCCCACACCAGCGAATACCGAGTAACCGCTGTGCTCGATCGCGATGTTACGGATCAGCTCCATCATGTTGACGGTCTTGCCCACACCGGCACCACCGAACAGACCGACCTTACCGCCCTTGGCGAACGGGCAGATCAGGTCGATAACCTTGATGCCGGTTTCCAGCAGCTCGTTGGAGCCCGCCTGCTCAGCGTATGAGGGCGCTTCGCGGTGAATACCCCAGCGCTCTTCCTCGCCAATCGGACCGGCTTCGTCGATCGGATTGCCCAGCACGTCCATGATACGGCCAAGGGTCTTGATCCCGACCGGTACGGAGATGGCTGCGCCAGTGTTGCTGACGTCGAGGCCGCGCCTCACGCCCTCGGTGGTACCCATGGCGATGGTACGTACAATGCCGTCACCAAGCTGCTGCTGGACTTCCAGGGTCAGGCCCTTCTCGTCAACCAGCAGCGCGTCATACACATTCGGTACGTTTTCGCGCGGGAATTCCACGTCGACAACGGCGCCGATGATTTGAACGATACGTCCGCTACTCATATCTGGTTCCTCTAAGTGGTATGAAACCGTAGTTGCTTATACCGGGTCGGGCTAGACCGCGGAGGCGCCGCCAACGATTTCCGAAATTTCCTGGGTGATCGCAGACTGGCGAGCCTTGTTGTAGATAAGCTGCAAGTTCTTGATGAGGTCACCGGCATTGTCGGTGGCGCTCTTCATTGCAATCATCCGGGCAGCCTGTTCGCTGGCATTGTTCTCGACCACTGCCTGATATACCTGCGATTCGATGTAACGAACCAGCAGACCATCGAGCAGCTCGCGCGCGTCGGGCTCGTAAACGTAGTCCCATTGACCCTTCAGCTCGGCCTTGTCGGCCGGAACCAGCGGAATCAACTGTTCCACCGTGGGCTTCTGCACCATGGTGTTGACGAACTCGTTGGATACCAGATACAGACGATCGATACGACCTTCGTTGTAGCCGTCGAGCATGACCTTGACGCTACCGATCAGATCACTCAGCGAGGGCTTTTCACCCAGGCCGTTGATCGCCGCGACGACATTGCCACCGTAGCTGCGGAAGAACGCAGCGCCCTTGCTGCCGATGACGCACAGCTCGGTTTCAACGTTACGATCACGCCACTCTTTCATGTGCTGCACGAGGGCCTTGAACAGGTTGGTGTTCAAGCCACCGGCAAGACCACGATCCGTGCTGACCACGATATACCCGACCCGCTTGGTTTCACGCTCTTGCATGAACGGATGGCGGTACTCCGGGTTGGCGTTGGCCAGATGGCCGATTACCTGACGGATCCGCTCAGCGTAGGGACGGCTGGCAGCCATGCGCTGTTGTGCCTTGCGCATCTTGCTGACCGCCACTTTCTCCATGGCGCTGGTGATCTTTTGCGTGTTTCTAATACTCGCGATCTTACCGCGAATCTCTTTTGCGCCTGCCATGTCACACCTATAAGGTTAGCCTCAGGCCAGATCGCACGATGCGGGAGGCGACCAGGTCGCCTCCCGCCTTCGGCTTACCAGCTCTGGGTCGACTTGAAGTTCTCGATGCCAGACTTGATGCCGGCTTCGATCTCGTCGTTGTAGTCGCCCTTCTCGTTGATCTTGGCCAGCAGATCGGCCTTCTCACGCTTGAACCAGGCGAGCATTGCCTTCTCGAAGGTGCCAACCTTGGCGATTTCGACGTCGGTCAGGAAACCTTTTTCGGCGGCATACAGGCTGATAGCCATTTCACCGACGGACATCGGCGAGTACTGGTCCTGCTTCATCAGCTCGGTGACACGCTGACCGTGTTCCAGCTGCTTGCGGGTAGCCTCGTCGAGATCCGATGCGAACTGCGCGAACGCAGCCAGTTCACGGTACTGAGCCAGAGCGGTACGAATACCACCGGACAGCTTCTTGATGATCTTGGTCTGGGCCGCACCACCAACACGGGATACCGATACACCGGCGTTGACCGCCGGACGGATACCCGAGTTGAACAGGTTGGATTCCAGGAAGATCTGCCCGTCGGTGATCGAGATCACGTTGGTCGGTACGAACGCAGATACGTCGCCGGCCTGGGTTTCGATCAACGGCAGCGCGGTGAGCGAACCAGTGCGGCCCTTGACGGCGCCATTGGTCAGCTTCTCGACGTACTCCTCGGAGATACGCGATGCGCGCTCAAGCAGACGGCTGTGGAGATAGAATACGTCGCCAGGGTAGGCTTCGCGTCCCGGCGGACGGCGCAGGAGCAGGGAAATCTGGCGGTAGGCCACGGCCTGCTTGGACAGATCGTCATAAATGATCAGCGCGTCTTCGCCACGGTCACGGAAGTATTCGCCCATGGTGCAGCCAGAGTACGGAGCCAGGAACTGCAGGGCTGCCGGCTCGGAAGCAGATGCCGCGACGACGATGGTGTTCGACAGTGCGCCGTGCTGTTCCAGCTTGCGTACCACGTTGGCAATGGTCGACTGCTTCTGACCGATTGCGACGTATACGCAACGGATGCCGGAGTCTTTCTGGTTGATGATCGCATCGATCGCCATCGCGGTCTTACCGGTCTGACGGTCACCGATGATCAGCTCACGCTGGCCACGGCCGATCGGGATCATCGCATCAACCGACTTGTAACCGGTCTGAACCGGCTGGTCGACCGACTTACGCCAGATCACGCCCGGCGCGACCTTTTCAACCGCGTCAGTCAGCTTGGCATCGATGGCGCCCTTGCCGTCGATCGGGTTGCCCAGCGCGTCGACGACGCGGCCCAGCAACTCCGGACCAACCGGTACTTCAAGAATACGGCCGGTACACTTGGCAATCATGCCTTCGGCCAGACCCAGATACTCACCCAGAACAACGGCGCCAACCGAGTCCTGTTCAAGGTTCAGGGCCATACCGTATACGCCGCCGGGGAATTCGATCATTTCCCCGTACATTGCGTCAGCCAGGCCGTGGATGCGGACAATACCGTCAGATACGCTGACGATGGTGCCGACGTTCCGCGCCTGCGGAGTCACATCAAGCTTCTGAATGCGCTGCTTGATGATTTCGCTAATTTCGGAAGGATTCAATTGCTGCATGCCATGTCCCTCAAATCAGGATTTCAACGCCTCGGCCAGCTTGGCAAGCTTGCCGCGGACCGAACCGTCGATGACCAGGTCACCCGCACGAATCAACACACCGCCAATCAGAGACGGGTTGATGGTCACATGAGG
Source organism: Halopseudomonas xinjiangensis (assembly GCF_900104945.1). NCBI lineage: Bacteria > Pseudomonadati > Pseudomonadota > Gammaproteobacteria > Pseudomonadales > Pseudomonadaceae > Halopseudomonas > Halopseudomonas xinjiangensis. The sequence goes on from NZ_LT629736.1 coordinate 3,109,946, forward strand.
AGTTACTGTGCGGTCTAACCGCTTGGATAAAGCGGTTGCCAGCGTCTGTTGTTGATCTGCAGTCAGTTCGAAGGCGGATTCCACCTCAACCGAAACGCTGCGATCGTGTTCCGCCTTGTGCTGCTCATAGAGCTCGGCGAGGACCGGTATCAGGGGCAGACGATCATGCTCGGCAAGAGTACGCACCAGATTGGCGAACTCCGCATCGACATAACCTTCGCAAACCATCAGCAGGTCTTCGGCCTTGCGCTCGTCGGTCAAGGCCGGGTTGCGCACCCTCTCGGCAAAAACCGGATCGGAGACTACGCCAGCTGCCAAAGCGAGCATGGATGACCAGGCATCCAGCTTGTTGGCAGACGACGCAACTTCGAAAGCAGCTTTTGCGTAAGGCCGAGCTAGCGTATTGAAAGAAGCCATCGCTCGCCTCGCTTAGAGTTGTGAGGCCAGTTTGTTGACTAGCTCACTGTGGGCCGCGGAATCCACTTCGGACTCCAGAATTTGCTCGGCACCCATGACCGCCAGAACGGACACCTGGGCACGGAGTTGATCCTTCGCGCGATTCACTTCCTGTTCGATCTCGGCCTTGGCGGCCACGATCAGACGTTCACCTTCGGAACGTGCCTGCTCTCTCGCTTCTTCAACGATGAGGGTGGCGCTCTTGTTGGCCTGCTCGATGATCTGAGTAGCCTGTTCCTTGGTCTCACGCAGGGTCTGGGAAGCTTTTTCCTGGGCCAGGTCCAGGTCGCGCTGGGCGCGGCCGGCTGCGTCCAGGCCTTCGGCGATTTTTTTCTGGCGTTCCTGCATGGCCTGCGCAATCGGCGGCCACACGTATTTCATGGTAAACCAGACAAAAATAGCGAAGGCAATCGTTTGACCAAACAGCGTCAGATTAATATTCACAGCGATTTACCTCGTGCTATTCGTTGTATTCCCGGTAACGAGACGATTGATCTGGCGAGGCCTAGCCCCGCCAGGAATCCGTATCGCTCGATCAGGCACCCATGCCAGGGGCAACAACGAAGATCAGGTACATCGCGATACCAACGCCGATCATCGGCACGGCGTCGAGCAGACCGGCCATCAGGAAGGTCTTGGTCTGCAGGTTCGGGCCGAGTTCAGGCTGACGTGCAGTGGATTCCAGCAGCTTGCCGCCCAGCAGGGCGAAGCCGATACCAGTACCCAGAGCGCCCAGACCGATCATGATGGCGGCAGACATGATTACGAGTTCCATAATTACTCCTAAAGGTTCAAGGTGAAGTGCAAGTTTGTGGTTGGTTGAACACGGTCTGACCGCTTAGTGGTGATCCTCATGGGCAGCGCTCAGATACACTACGGTCAGCACCATGAAGATGAAGGCCTGCAGCGGAATTACCAGAATGTGGAAAATAGCCCACGGTACGTTGAGGCCCCACTGGAGGTAGAAGGGCAACAGCGCAATCAGGATGAACACCACTTCGCCGGCGTACATGTTGCCGAACAGTCGAAGCGCCAGACTCAGCGGCCGAGTCAGCAGTCCAAGAATTTCCAGGAACAGGTTGAACGGGATCAGCAACCAATGATTGAACGGGGTCAGCGACAGTTCTTTGATGAACCCGCCAGCACCCTTGACCTTGATGCTATAGAAGATAATCAGAATGAACACGCCGAGAGACATACCGAAGGTGGCGTTCGGATCAGCGGTCGGTACGATCTTGAAGTAATCCAGGCCCAGCGCGTGAGCCAGACCCGGGATGTAGTCGACCGGGATCCACTTGAGCGAGTTCATCAGGAAAATCCAGACGAAAATAGTCAGTGCCAGCGGTGCTATCAGCGGGTTACGCCCGTGAAAGGTGTCACGCACGGTGCCCTGGATGAACTCCACCACCATCTCCACCAGATTCTGTGCGCCGCGAGGCGTATCGACGGTGGCGCGGGTGGCGACCATACGGAATAGACCCAGGAATATCACACCCATGAGGATGGAGAAGCCCATGGTATCCAGGTGGATCGCCATGAAGCCCATGTCGGTGGCTTCGGCGCCGCTCTTGGCGATGGTCCAGGTGGCTTCGTCGACGACGTTGCCGTCAGCGCGCACATAGCCGGCCGGAAGTTTGCCGAAAGTCAGGTTCTGCAAGTGATGCTGAATATATTCAGCCGATGAAGTTGCCATATCTGCCTCAACCTAATGCTTTGGAAAGCCTTTGACGATCAGTAGTGAACTGGCGCCTGTGGCCACTGCCGCGAAGTAGCCAGCGAAAAGTGCCAGCATCTCCAGCGGTTTCACTCCGATCAACACCAGCACGAACAGTGCGGCGGTCAATATCAGTTTGCCTGCCTCGCCGGAATACAGTTCCCGGACGATGGCACGGGCCGACCGGGCTCCGCTGTAGCGGTACACCCGATAGGCAAAATAGGCGTTGGGGATGACAGCAACCAGCCCGCCCAACAAACCGGAATATCCGGCAACGCGACCCTGGATTATCCACAGGGCCAGTGCAACCAGCACGGTCACAGCTGCTTGCACCAACAGAACGGGAAATGCGGGACGCTTGTGGAAAGGGGTGGTATTGGGCGTTCTTGCGTCCATTTATCCCGCCTCGCCAGGTCTGCGCCGGGCCGTACGTCGGTCCGTTGGCTGCAACAAACTGGTGCAAATGCCCAGCTCTGACAGCGCGAGGGAGTATAGGTTGAATGCTGAACAGGTTCAACAGCACCGGCGGAAAACCTCTTTGATTTCAACCAGACCGACACTTTTGACGGCCGTTTTGCGACAACTTGCCACATCCAAAAGCACTACTTGATGTGCATCAGTACGCCGTCGAGCTCATCCAGCGAACTGTAGCTGATCACCAGTTTCCCCTTGCCCTTGGCGCCATGCTGAATCCTTACATCGGCACCGATACGCTCGGCCAGATCTTGCTGCAGGCGCTCTATGTCGGGATTGGCGCGCATCGATGCCGGGTCACGCCGGGGGTTCAGCCACTGCCGAACCAGCGCTTCGGTCTGCCTAACCGTCAGGCCTTTTGCAACGACCTGCCGCGCCGCCGTGGTTTGCTGCTCGGCGGGTAATCCAAGCAACGCGCGAGCGTGACCCATTTCGAGATCGCCACGCTCCAGTAACAATTTGACATCATCGGGAAGCGACATCAGGCGCAACAGGTTGGTGATGGTTACCCGTGACTTGCCCACCGCGTTGGCGACTTCCTGCTGCGTCAGTTCGAATTCGTGCTGCAGCCGCTGCAACGCAATCGCTTCTTCGATCGGATTGAGATCTTCGCGCTGAATGTTCTCGATCAGCGCCATGGCAATGGCCGCTTCGTCGGGTACATCGCGAATGACCGCGGGGATCATGTCGAGTCCGGCCAGTTGCGATGCGCGCCACCGGCGCTCACCGGCAATGATTTCGTAGCGATCACCGGCTACCGGACGCACCACGATAGGCTGCATCACGCCCTGAACACGGATGGACGCTGCTAGCTCCTCAAGCGCTTGCGGGTCCATGTCGCGGCGGGGCTGGTACTTGCCGCGCTGGATCAGGTCGATTGGCAAATCCTTGAGCTGACGATCGGTCTGATCGGACTGGGAATTGCTCGCCGGCTGGCCGAGCAATGCATCCAGTCCTCTGCCCAAGCCGCGCTTCTTCACCGCCATGCCTGTATCGTCCTTATGTCCGGTTAATCGTTAGTATCGGCGACGGCAGCGGCGCGGGCCGCCTGCTTGGTCCGCCGAACCAGCTCGCCGGCGAGTGCCAGATAGGCGACCGCTCCCCGGGACTGCTTGTCATAGGTCAGCGCGGGCATACCGAAACTTGGCGCCTCGGCCAGACGCACGTTACGCGGTATCACGGTCTTGTACAGCTGCTCGCCGAAATGGTGGGCCAGCTGCTTGGATACATCCAGAGTCAGGCTGTTGCGCGGGTCGTACATGGTTCGCAGCAAGCCTTCGATCTTCAGCGACGGATTGAGCGCGGCGGCGATTCGCTGAATCGTATTGACCAGGGCGGACAATCCTTCCAGCGCGTAGTACTCGCACTGCATCGGAATCAGCACGCCATCGGCAGCCACCAGTCCGTTGACCGTCAGCATGTTCAGGGAGGGCGGACAGTCGATGAGGATGAAATCGTAGTGGGCACGTACCGGCTCAAGGGCCTGGCGCAAGCGGTGCTCCCTGGCCGGCAGGTCGAGCAGCTCGACCTCAGCCGCAGTCAAGTCACCGTTGGCCGGCAGCAGATCATACCCACCGTTGTCCGATCGGCAGCGCGCCTGGTCGAGTTCGCAGCGCCCGGTCAGCAGTTCGTACACCGAATCGTCCAGCTCGGACTTGTCGATGCCGCTGCCCATGGTGGCATTACCCTGCGGGTCGAGGTCGATTAGCAGCACCTTGCGGCGGGTAGCAGCAAGCGAAGCAGCGAGGTTGATGCTGGTGGTGGTCTTGCCGACGCCGCCTTTCTGGTTGGCAATTGCCAATACCTTGCCCACTCTGATCTCCTATCCGTTATCGGCTGCAGTCACCCGACGCAGTATCAACAGATGTCGTGTGCCCTGGCAACCGGGGACCGACAATTGTGCGCTTTCTGCCACGCGGAAGTCGACTGGAAGTGCATTCAACTCCTCCTGCGGATACAGACCCTTCATCGCCAGCCAGCTGGTGTCATCCGTGCCCAGGTGTCGGGTCAGTCGAGTGAAGTCTTCCAGCGAGCTGAAAGCCCGGGAGACGATCACATCGTATGGCTGCTCAGGCTGATGAGCTTCTACTCTGTCGTGGACCACCGCGAGATTGTCCAGCCCAAGCTCGACGCGAACCTGGGTAAGGAAGCGGGTTTTCTTGCCATTGCTGTCAAGCAAGGTCAATGCGCGTTGAGGCGCCATGATCGCGAGAATGACGCCTGGCATACCGCCGCCGCTACCGACGTCAAGACAGCGATCACCCTGGACGAAAGGCATCACGCTCAGGCTGTCGAGAAGATGCCGGCTGACCATCTCGTCCGGGTCTCTCACGGCCGTCAGGTTGTAAGCCTTGTTCCACTTCTGCAGCAGGCCGAGGTAGGCGAGCAGCTGGTCGGACTGCTCGGCAGATAGGTCGATGCCCAGTTGCTCAGCACCGCTTCGTAGCTGACGTAGGTGATCGGCCGACACTCAGGCCTCCTGTGCCAGTCGACTGCCACCCAGGGCGTTGCGCTTTTTCAGATGCACCAACAACAGGCTGACCGCCGCAGGCGTGACGCCGGGAATACGCGAGGCCTGACCAAGCGTCTCTGGCCGCACATCGGCCAGCTTGTGCTTGATCTCGTTCGATAGCCCGTTAAGCGCCTGGTAATCCAGGTCCGCGGGCAGGCGGGTTTCCTCGTTCAGCCGAAGCCGGTCGATTTCCTCCTGCTGGCGTTCGATATAGCCGGCGTATTTCGTGCGAATCTCCACCTGCTCTGCGGCATCAGCCGCGATTTCGACCTGGCCGGTCACTTCGCAGAGGCCCAAATAGTCCACTTCAGGACGGCGCAGCAGATCCAGCAGGTTGTACTCGTGTGTCAAAGGCGTGGCGAAACGCTCGGAAAAGGCCTTGCCGACCTCGCTCTGCGGTTGAACCCAGGTGCTACGCAGGCGTTGATGTTCGCGTTCGATGGCCTCGCGCTTGGTATTGAATACCTGCCAACGATGGTGGTCGACTAACCCGAGCTCCCGACCCTTTTCGGTCAGCCGCAAATCGGCGTTGTCTTCACGCAGTACCAGGCGGTACTCGGCGCGAGAGGTGAACATCCGGTACGGTTCGCGGGTGCCCATGGTGATCAGATCGTCCACCAGTACGCCAATGTACGCTTCGTCGCGGCGCGGGCACCAGGAATCCAGACCTTGCGCACGCCGCGCTGCATTGAGGCCGGCGAGCAGACCCTGGGCAGCCGCTTCTTCGTAACCGGTCGTGCCATTGATCTGGCCGGCAAAGAACAACCCGTCGATGACCTTGGTCTCGAGCGAGTACTTCAGGTCCTGCGGATTGAAGTAGTCGTATTCGATGGCGTAGCCCGGACGCAGGATATGTGCGTTCTCCATCCCCTGGATGGAGCGGACGATCTGTAACTGCACATCGAAGGGCAACGAGGTGGAAATGCCGTTGGGATACAGCTCGTGGGTGGTCAGGCCTTCGGGCTCGATGAAAACCTGATGCTGGTCCTTGTCGGCAAAACGATGGATCTTGTCCTCGATCGACGGACAATACCGTGGACCAATCCCTTCGATGACACCGGTATACATGGGCGAGCGATCGAGGTTCTGCCGAATGATCTCGTGAGTGCGCTCGTTCGTATGCGTGATCCAGCAATTGACCTGCTCAGGATGCTCCGAGACATCACCCAGGAACGACATCACCGGTAACGGCGTATCACCCGGTTGCGCCGTCATCTTGCTGAAATCTACCGAGCGACCATCGATACGCGGTGGAGTGCCGGTCTTCAGCCTGTCGACACGCAGAGGCAATTCACGCAAACGATGCGCGAGGGTGATTGCAGGCGGGTCGCCGGCGCGACCGCCTGAGTAGTTATCCAGGCCGATATGGATGAGTCCGCCGAGGAAGGTTCCGGTGGTCAGTACCACGTTGTCGGAATGGAAGCGCAGGCCCATCTGCGTCACCACACCGCGAACCTGACCTTGCTCGACGATGAGGTCATCGCAAGCCTGCTGGAATATCCACAGGTTAGGCTGGTTTTCCAGAATGTGGCGGATCGCAGCCTTGTAAAGCACCCGATCAGCCTGGGCCCGGGTTGCGCGCACAGCGGGCCCTTTGCGGCTGTTGAGGACACGAAACTGGATGCCAGCCTGATCCGTGGCGCGCGCCATGGCGCCGCCGAGGGCGTCGATTTCCTTGACGAGATGGCTCTTGCCGATGCCGCCAATAGCCGGGTTGCAGCTCATCTGGCCGAGCGTCTCGACGTTATGGCTAAGCAGGAGAGTGCTGGAGCCCATGCGCGCGGCCGCTAGCGCAGCCTCGGTTCCGGCATGGCCGCCACCTACCACGATCACGTCGAATCGAGCTGGAAAATCCACACTGCACCTCATTGCCGGGCGGGCCTGGCTTCGGGAAAAGGCGCTGATTATAGGCCCAGTAAGCGAAAAATACAGCCGAGAGCTGGATGTTTTTTGAGCAGCTCGGGGTCGAGGGCAAACAAGATATACAGAGAAGAAGATATTTAAAAAGCTAGATATAGATGATGTAAATGAAGGAGCGGTTTTGTGTGCATAAGCGATAAAAGCACCGCTAATACATGGAGTTACGTGAGGTAAAAGGCTGTGTTAAGACTGCTTGTAACGTTGGGACGGATGGGTCCGTTTCCTGTGGATATGTCGCGCTGTTATCCACAGGCGATATTACCCCCTTTTTCTCTACAGGTTTACAAGGGTAGTCCAAGGGCGGTTGTACACAGAGTTTTGCGCGCTGCAAAAAGCGGTCCGTGACCCTGAATTCAGCCAGGTCAGCAACCGAACGAAAGGTGACGGATACAGAGCATACGAAGACGAAAGACTGCCGCGCCGGAGTCCGCGCGGTGTATGGTGGGGAATGGCTTACTTGCCGATGCAGAAGCTGGAGAAGATCCGTCCCAGGAGGTCGTCGGCACTGAACTCACCGGTAATTTCGCCCAGCGCGTGCTGAGCGAGCCGCAGGTCTTCGGCTAACAATTCGCCGGCGCCAAGTACAGTTAGCTGCTGATGACCGTGTTCAAGGAAGCGCGCGGCTGTGGATAGCGCATCGAGATGCCGTCGACGTGCACTGAACAGACCCTCAGACGTCTGCTCATAGCCCATGCAGGCTTTCAGATGCTGACGAAGCAGCTCGATGCCCTCCCCGCTACGCGCGCACAGACGCAACACGCTGCTGCCGCTCCGATCTTCGACTAGCGAAACGCTGTCACCGGTGAGATCGATCTTGTTGAACACCAGCGTCACCTTGTTCGGGTCCGGCCGCTGCAACAGAAACTCCGGCCACAGCTGGTCCATATCGACCCCTTGTGGTTGGGAAGCATCCACCACCAGCAGGATACGATCGGCCTCGCTGATGGCTGCCATGGCGCGCTCCACGCCGATCTTCTCCACAAGATCCTCAGTGTCACGCAGTCCTGCGGTATCGACGATATGCAAAGGCATGCCATCGATATGAATATGTTCGCGAAGGATGTCCCGCGTCGTGCCGGCAATGTCTGTCACGATCGCGCTTTCGCGGCCTGCCAGGGCGTTGAGCAGACTCGATTTGCCGGCGTTGGGGCGGCCGGCTATGACCACGTTCATCCCTTCGCGCAGGAGCACTCCCTGGCCCGCTTCGCGTTGAACCCTGCCGAGTTGCTCCATGACCTGCTGCAACTGCTGCAATACGTGACCGTCCGCCAGAAAGTCGATTTCCTCTTCTGGGAAATCAATAGCCGCTTCGACATAGATACGCAGCGCGATCAACGCTTCGGTCAACGCATGGACCCGCTGTGAGAACGCCCCCTGCAGTGATTGCAATGCGTTACGCGCCGCCTGGGTAGAGCTGGCTTCGATGAGATCAGCGATGGCCTCGGCCTGGGCAAGATCCAGCTTGTCATTGAGAAAAGCACGCTCACTGAACTCGCCGGGGCGTGCCTGACGAGCTCCGGCGTCCAGGCACGCCTGCAACAACATGTCCATGACCACCGGCCCGCCGTGCCCTTGCAGCTCGAGCACGTCTTCTCCAGTGAAGGAGTTGGGTCCCGGGAAGAACAGCAGCAGGCCCTGGTCGAGCATGATTTCGTTCTGCCAGAAGGGTCCATAGTGGGCGTAGCGCGGACGCGGGCTGATCCGCCCGATGCGCAAGGCAAGCTCCTTTGCAGCCGGCCCGGATACCCTGACGATGCCCACCCCACCCTGACCGGGCGCAGTGGCAATGGCGGCGATGGTGTCGGCGTGATAGGCACGGGTCATGGCGGCTCCGAGACGCAAAGGGAAAGGCAGAAAGCAAAACGCCCCGAAACCGGGGCGTTTTGCTGCGATCAGGCCAGGTTACTGCTTGGCCGCGGCGCCTTCGATCTGGCGCGTAATGTACCACTGTTGCGCGATCGACAGGATGTTGTTGACCACCCAGTACAGCACCAGACCAGCCGGGAACCAGAGAAAGAAGAAGGTGAAGACGATTGGCAGCATCTTCATGACCTTCGCCTGCATTGGATCCGGCGGCGCCGGGTTCAGCTGCTGCTGGATGAACATGGTCACGCCCATCAGGATCGGCAGGATGAAGTAGGGATCCTTGAGCGACAGGTCGGTGATCCAGCCGATCCATTCGGCCTGGCGCATTTCGACGCTTTCCATCAAGGTCCAGTACAGGGCGATGAACACTGGCATTTGCACCAGGATCGGCAGACAACCACCCAGCGGATTGATCTTTTCTTTCTTGTACAGCTCCATCATGCCCTGCGACATCTTCTGGCGATCGTCACCGTACTGCTCTTTCAACGCCTGAAGCTTGGGCGCGACGCGGCGCATATTGGCCATGGATCGATAGCTGGTTGCCGAGAGCGGAAAGAAAATCGCCTTGATCAGCACGGTCAGCAGAATGATGCTCCAGCCCCAATTGCCAACCACACTGTGGATCATGCTCAGCACCCAGAACAGCGGCTGTGCGATCCACCACAGGAACCCGTAGTCGACGGTCAGCTCCAGGCCTTTCGAGATTTCTTCCAGACGATCCTGAATCTTCGGACCGGCATAGAAGTCGGCACTCAGCGAGCCCTGGCTGCCGGCAGCTACGGATGCTGCTGGGCTTACGAAGCCGACAATATAGTTGCCCTGCGTGTCCTTGCGCGTCTGGTAGACGTGGGTCTGCTCTTCGCCGGGTACCCAGGCACTGACGAAATAGTGTTGTAACCAGGCAATCCAGCCGCCGGTGTTGGTCTCTCGCAGGCGGGCATCGTCCATATCACCCATCGGGATTTTGGTGTAGTCGCCTTCTTTGCTCCAGTAGGCGGCACCGAGATAGGTCGCCATGCCGGTCGCGCTTGAGCTGGACGGGTCGGAGCTGTCGTCACGCTTGATCTGGCCGAACAGGTTGCCGGTCCAGGTTTCACCGCTCTGGTTGTCGACCAGGTACTCGACACCGATCAGATAATCGCCACGCGTGAAAGTGAAACGCTTGGTGTAACGAACGCCGTTGTCTTCGAAATTCAGGTCGACGGTGAGGCTGTCCTGACCTTCGGCCAGTTCGTATCGAGTCGATTCGCTTTCATAGCGGGGGCGACCCACTTCTCGCGCGTCGGGCCCGTTGGCGCCGGCAAGACCGCTTTGAGCGATGTAGGTGCGGTTGCCGGACTGCTCGAGCAGCTGAAACGGCAGATCGGGACGGTCCTTGCGCATCGGATACTTCGGCAAAGACAGGGATACGATGTCGCCACCCACCGGATCGATGCTGACATTGAGCGCATCGGTTCTCACCTGGACCAGTTGTCCGGCTGGAACCGCGGCAGCGTTCTCAGCCGAAGCGGGAGACTCGGTTGCTTCGGCGGCCTGGGGTACGTCCGAATCGGCCTGACCGGCTGCGGGCGCGCGGGGAACGTCGGGCAAGTCAGTGTTGGTGACTGGCGCAGCGGTGGAAGCGGCCGGAGGCAGCTCTTGCTGATCGTAATCCTTGTTCCACTGCAGGACCATGAGATAGGTAATCACGAGCAGGGCAGCGATCAGAATGTTTCTTTGCAGATTCATGGTTCGTTGGCCATCTGGGAACGGTGAGCAGACTTGAGGGGTACCGGGTCGTAACCGCCTGGAGTCCATGGATGACAACGCCCGAGACGTCGGGCGCCGAGCACGGTTCCGCGCAGCAAGCCGTGTTCTTCAATGGCTTCCTGGGCGTAACAGGAACAGGAGGGGTAAAAACGACAATGGCTGGCCATCAGCGGACTGATAGCGTAGCGATAAACCTTGATCAGTCCGAGCGCGAGACTACGCATTGGATGACGGGGGTCCGGATTGGTTGGATCGGTTCTGTTTGCCGGCTGATTTCATCAGCCTGCGCCACATGTCCTGGAACAGGGCATGCAGCGCAGCGTTGTCAAGCTCGCCCAGTCCCTTGCGGGCCAGGACGACGATGTCAAGATTCCCCAGCGTCGCGCGGTGCGCTCTGAAGGATTCGCGAGCGATGCGTTTGACCTTGTTACGGTCTACCGCGCGCCGGACACTTTTCTTGGCAATGACCAGACCAAGCCTGGCGTGCTCACACGAATTGGCGCGAGCCAGCAACAACAGGCTTGGGCCTGAGGCTTTGCAGGTAGCTCCATCGAATACCGCCTTGAATTGAGCAGGCGTCAGTAACCTGTATTCAGGGCTGAATCCGAGATCAACCTGCATCCCGGGTCTTAGGCTGACAGAACCTTGCGGCCTTTCGCACGACGGCGAGCCAGAACAGCACGGCCGTTCTTGGTAGCCATACGAGCACGGAAACCATGGTTACGCTTGCGCTTCAAAACGCTGGGTTGGAATGTTCTTTTCATCTTCAGATACCTGAGTAATTCATGTCAGAGCCGATGAGCTCTTCCAAGGGACCGGCAATTCTAGAGAAAGAGTGACGGAAGGTCAATTTCAATTCACTGACCATCCGTCATTGAAAACAATATGAAATCAGGTCTTTAAAGGGATGAATGAAGTAGATTTATATGAAGGCCGGCAATTCGGTGGATAACTCGCTGCGCCAACCGATTTCCCTCGCATGTGGCGATGTACGGAATCGTGGATAACCTGTCCGCTGTACCCTTCGGGTGCTGTGCGCGGCCTGTGTATAACAACACGAGATATCCACAGGTCACTTTATCCTCAGTTATCAGGCCTGGTTACCCACATTGCTAGAGTGCCGTTGTCCACATACTTCGCGAAGCCGCACCATGCAACGCTTTTGCCACTTTTTGATGGATTCGACGTGGTCGTCCGGTGAAGCAAGGTTGGTTGAAAATAGACAGAGAAGAGCGGTGACAATGTGGATAACTCGTCTGCGAAACGCTAGAATGGATGGCTCTGATTCACCGGAATGGCTGCACAGTGACGTGCACTGTTTCATCGACAAAAGCCGCTTAGGTTGGCGTACCGGGGGAATATTGTGTCTGTTGCACTCTGGCAGCAATGCATCGACTTTTTGCGTGATGAGCTACCATCCCAACAGTTCAATACCTGGATCCGTCCGTTACAGGTCGATGGCGATAGTGGCGAGCTCCGTCTGTATGCGCCGAACCGTTTTGTCCTGGATTGGGTGAACGACAAGTATCTGAATCGCATTCAGGAGCTGCTCGACGATCTTTCTCAGGGCCAGGCGCCCTTGGTCTCGCTTCTTATTGGCAGCCGACGGGTGGGTGCGTCGCCAGTCACCGCGGGCGGGCCTGGCAGTGGAGCGCCGTCCCCTGCTCCGTCGGTCACCAACACCCCGGTATCGCCGCGGACCCAGGCAAGCGCGCCACCGCTTCGTGTCGAGCAGGAAACCTACCCGCCTGCCGAGAACAAGGAAGATATTCCGGCGCCGCAGCGGGCTGACCAGGCGTCACCCGGGTCGCCGGTGATCAAACATACCAGCTACCTGAACCGCAGCTTTACCTTCGAAAACTTCGTGGAGGGCAAGTCCAACCAGCTGGCGCGTGCCGCTGCCTGGCAGGTCGCTGACAATCCCAAGCATGGCTACAATCCGCTATTTCTGTACGGTGGCGTTGGTCTGGGTAAGACCCACCTTATGCATGCGGTGGGTAACCACCTGCTGAAAAAGAATCCCGCTGCCAAGATCGTCTATCTTCACTCCGAGCGCTTCGTGGCGGATATGGTCAAGGCCCTCCAGATGAACGCGATCAACGACTTCAAGCGTTACTACCGCTCGGTAGATGCACTGTTGATCGACGACATCCAGTTTTTCGCGAAGAAGGAACGTTCTCAGGAAGAATTCTTCCACACCTTCAATGCGCTCCTTGAAGGCGGGCAACAGGTGATTCTGACCAGCGACCGTTACCCCAAGGAAATCGATGGACTGGAAGAGCGGCTCAAGTCTCGTTTTGGCTGGGGCCTGACTGTCGCCGTCGAGCCGCCGGAGCTTGAGACGCGCGTGGCGATTCTCATGAAGAAAGCCGAACAGTCGCGTATCGATCTGCCGCACGACGCTGCGTTCTTTATCGCCCAACGAATTCGGTCCAACGTGCGTGAGCTCGAAGGTGCCTTGAAGCGCGTGATCGCCAGTGCGCATTTCATGGGGCGGGATATTACTATCGAGCTCATCCGTGAGTCGTTGAAAGATCTGTTGGCGTTGCAGGACAAGCTGGTCAGCATCGATAACATTCAGCGTACAGTCGCTGAGTATTACAAGATCAAGATCGCCGACATTCTGTCCAAGCGGCGTTCACGTTCGGTCGCACGGCCGCGCCAGGTCGCGATGGCGCTATCCAAGGAATTGACCAACCACAGTCTGCCGGAGATCGGCGACGCGTTCGGCGGTCGCGACCACACTACGGTGTTGCATGCGACGCGCAAGATTGCTGAACTGCGCGAGATCGATGCGGACATTCGCGAAGACTACAAGAACCTGCTGAGGACGCTTACCACCTGAATAGGTGGCGGGTTCAGCTTAGATGCCATCCTGCACGAGGTCGAAGGAAGACAATGCAATTCACCATTCAGCGCGAAGCCCTGTTGAAACCCCTGCAACTGGTCGCAGGGGTAGTGGAACGTCGGCAGACACTGCCCGTGTTGTCCAATGTTCTGCTGGTGGTCGATGGTAATACCCTTTCGCTAACTGGCACCGATCTTGAAGTCGAGCTGGTCGGGCGCATCCAGTTGGAAGAGGCGGCCGAAGCCGGCGAGATTACGGTTCCGGCGCGCAAGCTCATGGATATCTGCAAGTCGCTTCCCGATGACGTCGCCTTGACGTTCAAGGTTGAAGAAAACAAGGCGCTGATCAAGGCCGGGCGTAGCCGCTTCACCCTGGCCACGCTGCCTGCGGCCGACTTCCCCAATGTCGAAGATGGCCCCGGGGCGATGAACTTCGCTATCGGCCAGAGCAAGCTGCGTCGCCTGATCGAACGAACCAGTTTCGCTATGGCTCAACAGGACGTGCGCTATTACCTGAATGGCATGCTTCTGGAAATCAATCGCGGGCAGCTTCGTGCGGTTGCGACCGACGGGCACCGCATGGCCATGTGCACAGTCGATGCCGGCATCGACTATCAGGATCGTTACCAGCTGATCGTTCCGCGCAAGGGGATTCTGGAGTTGGCCCGTCTCTTGGGTGAGGCGGACGATCTGGTGAACATCGTACTCGGCACACATCATATCCGCGCTACCACCGGCGACTTCACGTTTACGTCGAAGTTGGTGGACGGTAAGTTCCCGGATTATGAACGCGTGTTGCCGCGTGGCGGTGACAAAATCGTGCTCGCCGATCGGCAAACGTTGCGCAACGCCTTCAGCCGTACCGCGATTCTTTCCAACGAAAAGTATCGTGGCATACGACTGATGCTCAGCGACGGGTTGCTCAAGATCCAGGCGAACAACCCGGAGCAGGAAGAGGCCGAGGAAGATATCGCGGTGGAGTACGCCGGCTCAGCGTTGGAGATCGGATTCAACGTGAGTTATCTGCTGGATGTCATGAGCGTGTTGAGCAACGAGCAGATCAAGATAGTCCTGGCCGACGCCAACAGCAGCGCGCTGGTACAGGAATCGGAGACCGATGACAGCGTATACGTCGTCATGCCTATGCGCCTCTGATTCCTCTGCCATTACATGGCTCTGACACGTATCGACGTCACCGGTGTTCGCAACTTGCAACCGGTGACGTTGCACCCCTCTCCCCGCATCAACATCATTTCCGGCGCCAACGGTAGCGGAAAAACCAGCCTTCTTGAAGCTATCCATATACTGGGATTGGCGCGCTCCTTCCGCAGCACACGATTGCAACCTGTTATCCAATACGAAAAGCAGAGCTGTACCGTGTACGGTGAATTGCAGTCCGGCTCGTCCGCCAAGCATTCGCTTGGTGTCACTCGCGATCGCGAAGCCGATTATCAGATCCGCATCGACGGACGAACCGCTAATGCTGCCTCAGAGCTCGCGACCATCCTGCCCCTTCAACTGATCAATCCGGATAGCTTCCGTTTGCTCGAAGGTGCGCCAAAGCAGCGTCGCCAGTTCCTGGACTGGGGTGTGTTCCACGTGGAACATCAATTCCTGGCTACCTGGCAGCGGTTGCAAAAAGCCCTCAAGCAAAGGAATTCACTACTGCGCCGTGGTAGAATCGACCGGTCCGTTCTGGCGGTGTGGGACTCGGAGTTGGTGGCGGCCGGTGAACGGATTGACGCCTTTCGCCAGCATTATATATCCCGCCTGAAGCCGGTTTTTGAAGCCACCCTAGGGTCTCTGCTCGATCTGGAAGGGTTGTCGCTGAGCTACAACCGCGGCTGGGACAAGGACCGCACTCTACAAGCAGTGCTCGAATCGCAGCTGGATAGAGACGTACAGATCGGTCATACCCAGGCGGGACCGCAGCGAGCCGACCTGAGACTTCGTATTCGGGGCCTCAACGCAGTTGAAGTCCTGTCGCGGGGGCAGCAGAAACTGGTCGTTTCGGCGATGAAAATTGCTCAAGGCGTTTTACTCAAGGACCTGGGAAGAGGGTCGAGTTGCCTTTATCTAGTTGATGACCTGCCTTCCGAGCTCGATAAAAAGCACAGGGAGGCGCTATGTCAGCTATTGTCGAGCCTCGAATGCCAGATCTTTATCACCTGCGTCGAGGCGAGCCAGCTGCACGGCAGCTGGGATGGAGATACGCCGTTAGCCATGTTCCACGTGGAACATGGCCACATAATGCAGACCGAGTGATGTCTGAAGCGAGTATAAGATGAGCGAAAATAGAGCCTACGATTCCTCAAGTATCAAAGTGCTTAAAGGCCTGGATGCGGTTCGCAAGCGTCCCGGCATGTACATCGGGGACACCGATGACGGCACAGGTCTGCACCACATGGTGTTTGAGGTCGTCGACAATTCGATCGACGAAGCCTTGGCCGGTCACTGTTCCGATATCGACATAACTATCCATACGGATGAGTCGATAACGGTCCGGGATAACGGGCGAGGCATTCCTGTCGATATCCATGAGGAAGGCGTATCAGCGGCAGAGGTCATCATGACCGTACTGCATGCGGGCGGAAAATTCGACGACAACAGCTACAAGGTTTCCGGTGGTCTGCACGGCGTAGGCGTCTCGGTGGTGAACGCGCTTTCCGAAGTGCTGGTGCTCACCATCCGCCGAGAGGGCAAGGTGTGGGAGCAGAACTACAGCCACGGCGTTCCCCAGGAGCCGTTGAAAGAGGTTGGGGAGACTGATAGCACCGGTACCCAAATCCACTTCAAACCATCTGCGGAGACCTTCACCAGCATCGCCTTCAGTTGGGATATTCTCGCCAAACGGCTTAGAGAGCTGTCCTTCCTGAACTCCGGTGTTGGGATCAACCTTCGCGACGAGCGAAGCGGAAAACACGAGCTGTTCAAATATGAAGGTGGCTTGAAGGCATTCGTCGAATATCTAAATGTGAACAAGTCGACGATCAACTCCGTATTCCACTTCAATCTGCAACGTGACGATGGCATCGCCGTTGAGATCGCCATGCAGTGGAACGACAGCTTCAACGAAAGCATTCTGTGCTTTACCAACAACATCCCGCAACGAGACGGCGGTGCTCACCTGGCGGGCTTTCGCAGCGCCTTGACCCGGACGCTCAACAGTTACATCGAGCAAGAAGGCTTGTTGAAGAAGCTCAAGGTCAGCACGTCCGGAGATGACGCACGTGAGGGTCTGACTGCGATCATTTCAGTGAAGGTGCCTGATCCGAAGTTCTCAAGCCAGACGAAGGACAAGCTGGTTTCGTCCGAAGTAAAGACCGCTGTTGAGCAGGAGATGAACCGTTTCTTCTCGGATTACCTGCTGGAAAGTCCAAACGAAGCCAAGGCGGTGGTCGGTAAGATGATCGACGCCGCTCGGGCTCGCGAAGCAGCGCGCAAGGCGCGGGAAATGACGCGACGCAAGGGCGCGCTGGATATCGCCGGTTTGCCGGGTAAGTTGGCTGACTGCCAGGAAAAGGACCCTGCCCTTTCCGAACTCTACATAGTGGAGGGCGACTCTGCGGGCGGTTCAGCCAAGCAGGGCCGCAACCGCAAGACTCAGGCGATATTGCCGCTGAAGGGCAAGATCCTCAACGTGGAAAAGGCACGCTTCGACAAGATGCTGTCTTCTGCCGAAGTTGGCACGCTGATCACTGCGCTGGGCTGCGGTATCGGTCGCGAAGAGTTCAATATCGAGAAGCTGCGCTACCACAACATTATCATCATGACCGATGCTGATGTCGACGGCTCGCACATTCGCACGCTGTTGCTGACGTTTTTCTTCCGTCAGATGCCCGAGTTGATCGAGAAAGGCTACATCTATATCGCGCAGCCTCCGCTGTACAAGATCAAGAAAGGCAAGCAGGAGCAATATCTGAAGGACGACGAAGCGCTCGAAGAGTATCTGACTCAGTCGGCGCTGGAAGACTCGTATCTGTTCGTCAATGAAGACGCACCGGGAATAACCGGCGAAGGCCTTGAACGTATCGTTCAGGAATATCGCGGGGTGATGAAAACGCTCAAGCGGCTCGCGCGGCTCTATCCGCAGGAGCTGATGGAGCACTTCATTTACCTTCCGCGTCTGACGGTCGATAACCTGGCCGACAAGCCGTTCATGGACGAGTGGGTCGGCCGCTTTGAAGCGATGATCAAGGCGACCGAGCGTTCCGGGACCTATTATGCAGTAAGCCTGCGTGAAGACCGCGAGCGTCGCCTCTGGCTTCCGGAGGTCGAAACAGTGTCGCATGGCTTGTCCAGCTACCATACGTTCAACCGCGATCTGTTTGCCAGCAACGACTATCGCACCATGGCCGAGCTGGGCGAGAAACTGCAAAGCCTGCTCGAAGATGGCGCCTATATGCAGCGCGGCGAGAAAAAGAAGCCGATCACGCATTTCAAAGAAGGTCTGGACTGGATGATGAACGAGACCGCTCGGCGTCATACCATCCAGCGCTACAAAGGTCTGGGCGAAATGAACCCTGATCAGCTGTGGGAGACCACCATGGATCCCGAGAGCCGGCGCATGCTGCGCGTCAACGTCGAAGACGCGATTGCTGCGGATCAGATCTTCAACACGCTCATGGGCGACCATGTGGAACCGCGTCGCGACTTCATTGAAAGCAATGCATTGGCAGTCTCCAACCTGGACGTCTAAGCCCACCCAGGCAAGCAGCAAAAGAAACCCGGCGTAAGCCGGGTTTTCTTTATTTATCAGGCGCTTGCATATCTCATATCATAGCCTTTCGCTCGATTTCCAGGGTTTCGCCTGCGCCGCGCGTCGGACCCGGGAAACTCGTGCCCCCTCGCCTTTCTAAGTCGTATACGACTTGATTAGGGGAAGCCAGCGTGCGAATCCATCATCTTAACTGCGGTTGCATGTGCCCGTTAGGCGGCGCGCTTTTCGACGGACATAGCGCCGGCACGACGGCTCAACTGGTCTGCCATTGCCTATTGATCGAGACCGCGCAGCACGGGCTGGTCTTGGTTGATACCGGGTTTGGCATGCAGGACGTCGCCAACCCAAGGCAGCGCTTGAGCGACTTTTTCATCGGCTTCAACAACATTCAGTTCAACCACCGTTACACCGCCATACAGCAGATCCTCAACCTGGGCTTCGACCCGGCCGATGTTCGACATATCGTGCTAACACATTTGGATTTCGACCACGCGGGTGGGCTGGAAGACTTTCCTCAGGCGAAGGTTCACGTGATGCAGCGCGAAATCGACGCCGCTCGAACCGCCAGTGGTTTTCGCGACCTGCGACGTTATCGCCAGGCGCAATGGGACGAGGTGAGTGATTGGCAGTTTTACCAGCCACAGGGGGAAGGCTGGTTTGGGTTCGAGGCGGTACGTGAGCTATCCGGCCTCCCGCCGGAGATTCTGTTGATACCGCTTGCCGGACACACCGAAGGACATGCAGGTGTGGCCATCGATAGCCCTGAGGGCTGGCTGCTGCACGCGGGTGACGCGTATTTCTACCACGGCGAGGTGGGCCAGCCGGAGCGTGACTGCCCGCCGGGCATGCGCTTCTACCAGACCATGATGGAAGTCGACCGAAGCCAGCGGCTGGGGAACCAGAAGCGGCTGCGCGAGCTCTCTCTGACGCATGCCGACCAGGTCACCCTGTTCTGCAGTCATGACGCTACGGACCTGGAGCGCATGCGACGTCGCCGAGTATGGGCCTAGGGCTGCGTCGAAGGGGTGCCTAGCGACTCCAGCGCCTGGTTGACCCAGTTTTCGGCCTGCCGGTTGACCTCGACGATCGAGCGCGGATCCGGCCCTTTCGGGTAGATCGCCGGGCCGATCATTACCGTCACCTTCCCTGGTCGTTTGCCCCAACCGGCCTTGGGCCAGAATTCGCCGGCGTTATGGGCGACCGGCACGACCGGGGCCATGTTCGCGCATGCGAGCGCGGCGCCGCCACGGGAGAATTTGGCGGGCTGCCCCGGCAACACACGTGTGCCTTCGGGGAACACCAAAATCCAGATGCCTTCCGCGAGCCGCTCCCCGCCCGCTTTGCTGAGCTGCTTCAGCGAGTCGCGCGCATTGCTGCGGTCGATGGCAATCGGCCGAGCCAAGGCGAAAGCCCAGCCAAAGAACGGCACGTACAGCAGCTCTTTTTTGATCAAGGTCGTCTGCGGAGAAAACACCTGCTGCAGGAAAAAAGTCTCCCAGGTGCTCTGGTGATTGGCCAAGACGACGCCGGGCTGGTTTGGAATGTTTTCGCGACCAGTCACCTCGTAGCGGATGCCGACGATGTGCCTGGTCAACCAGACGGCGAACCGGCACCACCGGTTCACAATCAGATAGTACCGCCAGGGATAGGGCAGGAACGGGGCGATAACAAGCATCAGCAGGCCCCAGATGCCGGCGCTCGCGGAGAGCAGAAGGTAAAATAGAACGACACGCGCAAACATCATGCTTTGTTGTCCAGAAGGTGTTCGGTCACAGCTGCCAGATCGTCGAAAATCTGCGTCCTTTCTGGGAGCGCCTGGGTTGCGGTTTTACGACCTTTACCGGTCCGTACCAGGTAGGGCTGGCAGCCTAGCGCAGCGCCGGCCTGCAGATCGCGCAGGCTATCGCCTACGGTCGGTACGCCGTCGAGCGGCACGCCGTAATACTCTGAGATCTGCTTGAATAATCCGGATAGGGGCTTGCGACAGTCGCAGCCGTCATCCGGACCATGCGGACAGTAGACGATCATCCCCAGTCGGCCGCCCGCCTGCTCGATCATCGAACGCATCTTGTCGTGCATGGCTTCCAGCGTGGCGACATCGAACAGGCCGCGGGCCAACCCGGACTGGTTGGTGGCAACGCAGACCGTCCACCCGGCGCGGGTGAGCCGGGCTATGGCGTCGATCGAGCCGGGGACGTCGATCCACTCACCAGCCGTTTTGACGAACTCTTCCGAGTCCACGTTGATCACGCCGTCGCGGTCGAGAATGATCAGTTTCATACGATCAACCGAGCAGCGAAATATCGGCCACGCCGAGGAACAACCCGCGCAGCCGCGCCAGCAATGCGTATCGGTTGGCCTTCACCGCATCGTCTTCCACGTTGACCATCACCTGGTCGAAATAGGTATCGACCGGCTCGCGCAACGTAGCCAGGGTTTCCAGCGTGCGCTGATATTCCCGCTGCTGCGTCAGCGGAGCGATGGACTGCTCCGCATGTTGAATCGAGGCAGCTAGTGCCTGCTCGGCGCCTTCCTGCAACAGCGTCGGATCGATCGCTTCGCTGATGCCCATTTCAGCCTTGGCGAGAATGTTCGATACCCGCTTGTTCGCCGCAGCCAGCGCTGCGGCATCCGGTAGCCGGCGAAACGCCTGAACGGCCTGTACCCGCTGATCGAAGTCCAGCGGCGAAGCGGGAGCCACAGCACGAACCGCCTGATATACCGCTACGTCGATGTCCTCGTCTTCGTAGCGCGCACGCAGCCTGTCGAAGATGAAGTCCTGCACCTGTGCAACCAGCCCGTCCTGCGTGACGCGGTCGCCGTACTGCTCGACTGCGTTCTGCAGGGCACCGTGCAGGTTCAGCTCAAGCTGCTTCTCGATCAGGATGCGCAGCACACCCAGCGCCGCGCGGCGCAGCGCATAGGGATCCTTGCTGCCGGTGGGCAACATGCCGATGCCGAAGATGCCGACCAGCGTGTCGAGCTTGTCGGCCAGTGCTACGGCGGCACCGGTCAAGGTAGTCGGCAGTTCAGCGCCGGCGCCGCGCGGCATGTACTGCTCGTTGAGAGCGAGCGCGACGTCGTCGGCCTCGCCGTCGTGACGGGCGTAGTAATAGCCGGCAATGCCCTGAAGCTCGGGAAATTCGCCGACCATTTCGGTGGCCAGATCGCACTTGCTGAGGAGGCCGGCGCGGGCGGCGCGCTCGGCATCGCCACCGATCTGCGACGCGATGGAAGCGGCCAGCTGCGACACCCGTACCGCCTTGTCGTAGACGCTGCCGAGCTGCGCCTGAAACACTACGTTGGCCAGACGCTGATTGCGCGTCTCGAGCGGCTGCTTCTGATCCTGTCGATAGAAGAACTCGGCATCGGTCAGGCGAGGCCGTACGACCTTCTCATTGCCGGAAACGATCTGCGCCGGATCGTCGCTTTCGATGTTTGCCACGGTGATGAAGCGCGGCAACAGGCGGCCGTTGGTGTCGAGCAGGCAGAAGTATTTCTGGTTGTCCTGCATGGTGGAAATCAGCGCTTCCTGCGGCACGTCGAGGAAGCGTTCCTCGAAGCTACAGACCAGCGGCACCGGCCATTCGACCAGCGCAGTCACTTCATCCAGCAGGTCGTCAGGGATGATCGCCTTGCCCTGTTGTTCCGCGGCAAGCTGCTCCACGCGGGAACGGATCATCTCGCGACGCTCGGCGAAATCGGCAAGCACCGAGGCTTGGCGCAGGTCTTCGGCATAGCTGGCGGGCGAGCCGATCTGCACCGGGTCGGGATGATGGAAACGGTGACCGCGCGAGTCGCGGCCCGAGCGCTGGGCAAGGATTTCCGCGGGGATAACCGTCTCGCCCTGCAGCATCACCAGCCACTGCGTGGGCCGCACGAATTCGGTCTTGCGATCAGCCCAGCGCATGCGCTTGGGGATCGGTAGCGCAGCCAGCGCAGCATCGACGATGCCCGGCAGCAGCTCGCTGGCCGGCTGACCGGGAATATTCTGCACGTAACGCAGCTTCGGGCCGCTGCGATCAAGCTGGTCGACTTCCACGCCACATTTGCGCGCGAAACCCAGGGCAGCCTGAGTCGGCAGACCATTAGCGTCGAAAGCAGCCTGTACGGGCGGTCCATCCGTCTGGCTGGTGCGGTCGGGCTGCTGGGTGGCCAGTCGCTCGACCAGCACAGCCAGACGGCGCGGCGCAGCGTAATAGCGAGCCGCTTCGTAGGCCAGGCCTGCGTCGCGCAGTCCGGTCTCAACGCCCTGCAAGAAGGCTTCAGCCAGACGTTTCAGTGCTTTCGGGGGCAACTCTTCGGTGCCCAGCTCTACCAGAAAATCCTGTGCCTGCATCATTCGGCCTCCTTCAGTTTGGCCAGTACTTCGTCACGCAATTCGGGTTTGGCCATGGGGAAGCCGAGTCGGGCGCGGGCATGCAGATAACTCTGCGCGATCGAACGCGCCAGGCTGCGTACGCGCAGGATGTAGCGCTGACGCTCGGTCACCGAGATCGCACGGCGGGCATCGAGCAGATTGAAGGTGTGCGAAGCTTTGATCACCATCTCATACGCTGGCAGCGGCAGGTCGGCGCTCATCAGGCGGTTCGCCTCGCCCTCGTAGAAGTCGAACAGCTCGAACAGCTTTTCGACGTTGGCGTGCTCGAAGTTATAGGTCGACTGCTCCACCTCGTTCTGGTGGAACACGTCGCCGTAGGTGACCTTGCCGAACGGGCCGTCGGAATACACCAGGTCGTAGACCGAGTCGACGCCCTGAAGATACATGGCCAGGCGCTCCAGGCCGTAGGTGATCTCACCGGTGACGGGATAGCATTCGACTCCACCCACCTGCTGGAAATAGGTGAACTGCGTGACTTCCATGCCGTTGAGCCAGACTTCCCATCCCAAACCCCAGGCACCGAGGGTCGGCGACTCCCAGTTGTCCTCGACGAAGCGGATGTCGTGCACCAGCGGATCCACACCGATATGCCGCAGCGAGTCCAGGTACAGCTCCTGGATGTCCTCGGGATTGGGCTTGAGCACTACCTGGAACTGATAGTAGTGCTGCAGGCGGTTGGGGTTCTCGCCGTAACGGCCATCAGCGGGGCGGCGGCTGGGCTGGACGTAGGCCGCGTTCCAGGTTTCCGGGCCGATCGCGCGCAGAAAGGTGGCGGTGTGGAACGTACCGGCGCCCATTTCCATGTCATAGGGTTGCAGGATCACGCACCCCTTCTCTGCCCAGTAGTTTTGCAGGGCCAGGATCAGTCCCTGGAAGGTGCGCACGGCTGGATTGTTGTGAGTCACGTTTTCACCCGGTGAGGCTTCGAAGAAGGCGGAAGTATACAGTTAGAACACGCCGGCATACATAAAGCGCGCCAATTGCACGAGGTGTTCTGCCAGACTTTGCCGGTTCGGCCCTGAGGGGTATAACCGGACGATCAATGCCACGAGGAGATATCACATGCCCGAAAGTCCGCCAGCCGGAGTGGTTCGCTGTCAGTGGTGTTCCAGTGACCCGGTCTATCAGCACTACCATGACACCGAATGGGGCGTGCCCGAGTACGACGCGCAGAAACTGTTCGAGAAGCTGCTGCTCGATGGCTTCCAGGCGGGCCTGTCTTGGATCACCATCCTCAAGAAGCGTGATCGCTACCGCGAGGTCTATCGCGGCTTCGACCCGCGGTTCATGGCCGATCAGGACGATGACGTGTTGCAAGCGCTCCTGCAGGACCCGGGCATCATCCGCAACCGGCTGAAAGTCTACGGTGCGCGGCAAAACGCCCGAGCCTGGCTGCAGCTCGGGCAGGAGACGGACCCAGGGAAGTGGTTGTGGCAGTTTGTCGGAGGGCAGCCGAAGGTTAACCATTTCCAGAGCTTTGCCGAGGTGCCGGCGATCACCCGCGAAGCAGAAAATATGAGCCGGGCGCTACGCAAGGCCGGTTTCACCTTCGTCGGGCCAACGATCTGCTATGCCTTCATGCAGGCGACGGGAATGGTCATGGACCATACCGCTGACTGTTTTCGTTATGCAGAGCTCAGCTGATGCCAGGTCGCGGGCGGAGCGGATGCGCTTTACAATGGCGTTTTCTGCCATCTGGAGTAACGCGTGGAGCGGTTAAAGGGCGCAATCATCGTCGGCTTTCTCAAGCTTTTCTCGCTACTGCCGTTTTCGTTGGCGCAACGCCTGGGTGCTGGCGTGGGCTGGCTGATGTGGAAACTGCCCAACCGGTCCCGTGATGTGGTGCGCATCAATCTCGAGCACTGCATGCCGGAGCTCTCGGAAACCGATCGTAGCGACCTGGTACGTCGCACGCTGCTCGACACTGGCCGCAGCTTCGCCGAGAGCGCCTGCGCCTGGATGTGGCCACCGCAGAAGACGCTCAGGCTGATCAAGGAAGTGGAAGGTGAGCATCTGCTGGAAGAGGCGCTTGCCGCCGATACGGGGCTGGTATGCATCACCAGTCACCTGGGTAACTGGGAAGTGCTCAATCATTACTACTGCTCCAAATGCTCGCCGATCATTTTCTATCGCCCACCCAAGCAGAAGGCGGTGGATGATTTGCTCAAGCGTCAGCGCAGCCAACTGGGCAACAAGGTCGCCGCTTCGACCCGTGAGGGCATCATCAGCGTCATGAAAGAGGTACGTCGCGGCGGCGCGGTGGGGATTCCTGCCGATCCGGAGCCGGCACTCAAGAGTGGCGTATTCGTGCCCTTCTTCGGTGTGCAGGCGTTGACCAGCAAATTCGTCCCCAGCATGCTCAAGAACGGTCAGGCACGAGCCCTGTTCCTGCATTGCGTGCGGCTACCAGATAACTCCGGATTCAAGGTGATACTGGAAGCGGCGCCCGAGGGGCTTTACAGTAGCGATGAGACCGAGGCGGTAAGCGCCATGAGCGCAGTGATTGAACGCTATGTGAGACGTTGGCCCAGCCAGTACATGTGGTCGATGAAGCGCTTCAAGAAGCGGCCACCCGGCGAGAAGAAGTGGTACTGACCCACCCCAACCAGAAGGACCTGTGCCGTGGCCAACCAGCGACAGTATCCGCGCACTGCGATGCGTTGCCGCATCAAGATCAGTCATCCGCAGATCGGTGAGGTGTTCGGCTTCACGAGGGATTTGTCGGACGGCGGCGTCTTCGTCGAGAACGCCGACCTCGCCGGGCTTGCCCCAGGTACCAAGGTGCAAGGCCAGGTACAGGACATGCCCATCGAGGCCCCTATTCTGGCGATGCAGATCCAGCGAGTGATCCCCGGGGAAGGCGCCGGCATGGCGTTCCTCGACGAAGACCCGATCTGACCTAGCGCCGCCAGAACATCGGTGTCAGCAGCACCAGCAGGGTGAACACTTCCAGACGCCCGAGCAGCATGGCGAAGCTGAGGATCCATTTAACCGTCGCCGTCAGCCCACCGTAGTGTGCGGAGACCTCGCCCAACCCCGGGCCGAGGTTGTTGATACAGGCGGCCAGCGCCGAGAACGCGGTAACGAAGTCCAGGCCGGTGCCGAGCAGGATCAGAAACAGCACGGCGAAGGTGAACACGTACACCGCGCAGAATCCCCATACCGCTTCGACTATCCGGTCCGGCACGGGCTTGCCGCCCAGCTTGACCGGGAAAACGCCGTGGGTATGCAACAGCCGCTTGATTTCGCGCGTGCCCTGCTTGTACAGCAGAATCACGCGAATCACTTTCATCCCGCCCCCGGTAGAGCCGGCGCAGGCCCCGATGAAGCTGGCGTAGAGCAGCAGGAATGGCAGCACCGTTGGCCAGGCCGAGAAGTCTGTCACGCCAAAGCCGGCGGTGGTGGCGATGGATACCGTTTGGAAGGCGCTATAGCGGATCGAGGTCCAGACGTCGAAATACTGGAAATGGATCAGAAACACGCAGCAGATCAGGAACAGGCCGAGCAGAATCAACAGGTAGGTCCGGCACTCCACGTCGTGCCAGTAGTTTTTCAGCGAGCGGAAGCGCCACGAGAGGAAGTGCAGGGCGAAGTTGATCCCGGAAATCAGCATGAAAATGATGCAGATGAACTCGATAAGCGGACTATCGAAGTAACCGATACTCGCATCGTGGGTGGAAAAGCCGCCGATCGCCACCGTGGAAAAGCTATGGCCGATCGCATCGAACAGCGTCATGCCTGCCGCCCAGTAAGCCAGGGCGCACGCCAGGGTCAGCCCGGCGTAGATATACCAGAGCACCTTGGCGGTTTCGGCGATACGCGGGGTGAGTTTGTTCTCCTTCAGCGGACCGGGCATCTCCGCACGATACAGCTGCATGCCGCCGACACCCAGCAATGGCAGGATCGCCACCGCCAGCACGATGATCCCCATGCCGCCGAACCATTGCAGCTGCTGTCGGTAGAACAGCAGCGCGCGGGGCAGCGTGTCGAGGCCGGTGATGACCGTCGCCCCGGTAGTAGTCAGTCCCGAGAAGGATTCGAACACCGAATCCGCCACGCTGAGGTCCGGCAGCTCCAGCAGGTACAGCGGCAGCGCCCCGAACAGGCCGAGAACCAGCCAGAACAACACCGTTATCAGATAGCCGTCGCGGGTCCGCAGCTCGTTGCGCTGGCGGCGCACCGGCAACCACATGAGAAAGCCGACCAGGGCAGTCACTGCGAAGCCGACCAGGAAGGCTTCACGCGCCTGTTCTCCGTAGAACCAGCCGACGCCTGCCGAGGGCAGCATGCTGGTGGAAAACAGCATGAGCAAAATGCCGAGGATCCGCTGGATTTGCGAGTACTGCATGGGGCGCTTACCTGTGCCTGATCAGAAAAAGGTCAACCCGACCTGGAACAGCCGTTCGACGTCGCGGATGTGTTTCTTGTCGATCACGAAGAGAATCACGTGGTCGTCAGACTCGATCACCGTCGAATCGTGCGCGATCAATACCTGCTCATTTCGGACGATGGCACCGATGGTCGTGCCCGGCGGGAGGTCGATATCCCGAATAGCCTTCCCGACCACTTTCGAGGAGCGCGCATCGCCGTGCGCGACGGCCTCGATCGCCTCCGCTGCACCGCGGCGCAAGGAATAGACGTTGACGATATCGCCCCGGCGCACGTGCGCGAGCAGCGTACCTATGGTTGCTTGCGACGGGGAAATGGCGATGTCGATCTCCCCGCCTTGCACCAGATCGACATACGCCGGATTGTTGATCAATGCCATGACCTTGCGTGCACCAAGCCGCTTGGCCAGCATCGCCGACATGATGTTGGCTTCGTCATCGTTGGTGACGGCACAGAAGATGTCGGCTTCCTCGATGTTCTCTTCTATCAGCAGCTCGCGGTCCGAAGCGCTGCCGTGCAGCACCACGGTGCGGTCGAGATTCTGCGAGAGATAATCGGCACGCGCCTTGTTCATTTCGATGATCTTGACCTGATAACGGGTCTCGATCGCCTCGGCCAGGCGCTCGCCGATGTTGCCACCGCCAGCGATGACGACGCGCTTGTGGTTCTTTTCCAGCCGGCGCAGCTCACTCATCACTGCACGGATGTCAGGTGTGGCGGCAATGAAGAACACTTCATCGTCGGCTTCGATCACCGTGTCGCCCTGCGGCAGGATGGGTCTGTCTTTGCGGAAGATTGCCGCTACCCGCGTATCCACGCCAGGCATGTGCTGGCGCAGAAAGCGCAGCTCCTGACCGACAAGCGGCCCGCCGTAGAAGGCGCGTACCGCCACCAGCTGTACCTTTCCTTCGGCGAAATCCAGCACCTGCAAAGCGCCGGGCGTTTCGATCAGACGCTTCACGTAGGTGGTCACGGCCTGCTCGGGGCTGATCAGGACGTCGATCGGCACCGCTTCGTTATGGAACAGGCCGCCACGGGTCAGGTAGGCCGACTCGCGTATCCGGGCAATTTTCGTCGGTGTGCGAAACAGGGTGTAGGCCACCTGGCAGGCGATCATGTTGGTCTCGTCGCTGCTGGTCACGGCGATGAGCATGTCGGCATCGTCCGCGCCGGCCTGACGCAGAACGGTGGGGAACGAGCCACGACCGACGACGGTACGAATGTCCAGCCGGTCGCCGAGTTCGCGCAGACGGACCGCATCGGTATCGATCACCGTTATGTCATTGGCTTCGCTGGCCAGCTCTGCCGCCAGGCTGCCGCCCACCTGCCCCGCGCCGAGGATGATGATTTTCATGAAATGCTCGTCTCCTTGTTGGCAGCAGTGTAGCCGTCGTGCCTGCCGCTGGCGGCGATCTTGATCAGTTTGGCCAGGTAGAAGCCGTCATGACCGCCCGGCTGCGGTAGCAGCTGGCGACCGCACGGCTGGGCTATACCGAACGCAGCGGCAATGGGCAGTTCGCGGGCGCCCGGTTCGCGTTCGAGGAATGTCTGGATGACCTCACTGTTTTCCTGCGGCAGGATCGAGCAGGTGGCGTAGACCAGGATGCCGCCCACCGCCAGGGTCTGCCACAACCGATCAAGCAGCTCGCCCTGTAGCGCGGCGAGGCGGTCGATATCGTCTGGCTGGCGCGTAAGTTTGATGTCCGGATGGCGGCGGATCACGCCAGTGGCCGAGCAGGGCGCATCGAGCAGGATGCGGTCGAACGGCTGCCCATCCCACCACTTCGCCAGATCGCGCCCGTCGGCGGCAACCAGCGAGGCGTGCAGACGCAGGCGCTGAAGATTCTCGCGTACCCGTTCCAGGCGCAGCGGTTCAGCGTCCAGTGCGACCAGCTCGTCGAGATCATCTCGCTGTTCGAGGATGTGTCCGGTCTTGCCGCCCGGCGCACAGCAGGCGTCCAGTACACGTTGACCGGCCGAGCTTTCCAGAAGCGGTGCGGCGAGCTGCGCCGCTTCGTCCTGTACGCTGACATGACCTTCGGCGAAGCCGGGCAGCAGCTGTACATCGCAGGGCTCTCCCAGCGTTACACCGGATGGACTGTAAGGCGCCGGATGCGCGGTGATACCGGCTTCTTTCAGCCTGGCCAGATAGGCCTCCCGAGTGCCGTGCCGGGCATTGACGCGCAAGGTCATTGGCGGATGCAGGTTGTTCGCTGCGCAGATATCCAGCCACTGCTCAGGCCAGTCGGCCTTGAGTCGCTTCTGCATCCAGCGCGGATGCGCGGTGACCACTACCGGGTCGCGTTCCAGGGTCGGCAACCGCTCATCTGCTTCGCGCTGTGCACGGCGAAGCACGGCATTAAGCATGCCGCGCGCCCACGGCTTTTTCAGGGCATTGGCTGCGCTGACGGTTTCGCTGATGGCGGCGTGGGCCGGGATACGCATGTATAGCAGTTGATAGAGCCCGACGAGGAGTAATGCCTGTAGCTCGACTTCGGCCGGCTTCAGCGGCTTGTCCAGAAGGCTGTTGGCGAGAATGTCCAGCCGCGGCCACCAGCGTGCGGTGCCGAAGGCCAATTCCTGGGTGAGTGCCTGGTCCCGGGCGGCTACGTTGCGCAGTTGCGGCGGCAGGCTGCTGCCGAGCGAGGCTTTGCCTGCACTTACCGCGGCGAGCGCACGGGCGGCTGCCAGCCTTGGATTCACAGGCCGTTGTCCAACAGGCTACCGACAACAAACTGATCGCGTCGGGCGTTGTACAGGTCGGCGAAGTCCAGAGGCTTGCCGCCGGGCAGCTGCAGGCGGGTCAGACGCAGTGCCTGGTCGCCGCAGGCGACGAGAAGGCCGGCCCGGCTGCAGTCGAGAATCTGCCCGGGTTGGCCTGTTCCGGTTTCCGGCTTGGCCTGCCACACCTTGAGCGGCTGGTCCTGCCAGCGCGCATGGGCCAACGGCCAGGGATTGAAGGCGCGGATCAGGCAGTCGAGCTCATCGGTACGACGCGACCAGTCGATGCGCGCATCGGCCTTGCCCAGCTTATGGGCGTAGGTGGCCTGCGTATCGTCCTGCGGCTCGCCCTGCAGCGAGCCGGCGGCCAGTCCGTTGATCGCTTCGACGACCGCCGGCGGGCCGAGCTCCGCCAGACGGTCATGCAGAATGCCTCCGGTGTCGCTGGGGCTGATGGGTGTAGCTACCTTGAGCAGCATTGGTCCGGTATCCAGACCGGCCTCCATCTGCATGACGGTCACCCCGCTCTCGGCATCGCCGGCTTCGATGGCGCGCTGAATCGGCGCGGCGCCACGCCAGCGCGGTAACAGCGAAGCATGGCTGTTGATACAGCCGAGCCGGGGGATATCCAGCACGGCCTGCGGCAGGATCAACCCGTAGGCCACAACCACCATAAGGTCCGGCTTCAATGCCGCCAGTTTGGCCTGGGCGTCCGGATCACGCAGCTTCTCCGGCTGGTACACCGGCAGATCGTGTTGCAGGGCAAGCTGCTTTACCGCGCTCATGGCCAGCTTGTGGCCACGGCCGGCGGGGCGGTCAGGCTGGGTGTACACGGCTACGATATCGAAGCCGGCGTCGAGCAACGCTGCCAGGTGAGCGGCGGCGAACTCCGGGGTCCCGGCGAATACCAGGCGAAGGCGGTCGGGTGTGGCGTGCTGAAGCTTCATGGGCATCCGTAGAAAAAAGGCTTGCCGAAGCAAGCCTTGCGAGTTTATCCGATGCTCAGGCGCTGGCCTGCTGCTTGTGCAGCTTTTCCAGCTTCTTGCGGATGCGATCGCGCTTGAGGTTGGAAATATAGTCGACGAACAGCTTGCCGTTCAGGTGATCACACTCGTGCTGGATGCACACCGCGAGCAACCCTTCGCAAATCATCTCGAACGGTTGCCCGTCTCGACCCAACGCCTTGACGCGAACACGTTCGGGCCGGGTGACGGTTTCGTAGAAGCCGGGCACGGACAGACAACCTTCCTGCATCTCTTCCAGGTCTTCGGTCAGCGGCTCGAACTCGGGGTTGATGAAAACCAGCGGCTCGCTGTTGTCTTCGGACACGTCGATGACCACCACGCGCTCGTGGACGTTCACCTGAGTTGCAGCCAAACCAATCCCTGGCGCGGCGTACATGGTCTCGAACATGTCGTCGACCAGTTGCCGGATGCGGTCGTCCACCGCGACGACGGGCTTTGCGATGGTACGCAGGCGCGGGTCGGGGAATTCCAGAATATTCAAAATAGCCATGTCGGTTTGTGATGCATTTGTGGAATGGAAATTAGTTGTGCTGCTAAGATTGAGCAGCTTGGAAATAAGCGGGTCTGCTATACGTACTCTGCCAAGGACCCGGGGTGCTGGCCTACATAATAAAGGGATTCGTGTCATGAGGAAAACATTACTCGGCCTCCTGCTGCTCGGAGTGAGCGTTTGGGCCCAGGCCCAGGAGTCCGCGTTCAGGGAAGGTCATCCTGAAAGCTACCAGGTGGTCAAGGGCGATACGCTGTGGGATATCGCCGGGCGCTTCCTCAGTCTGCCCTGGAAATGGCCGGAAATCTGGCACGCCAATCCGCAGATCGACAACCCCCATCTGATCTACCCTGGCGACATCATTTCGCTGGTCTACGTCGATGGACAGCCGCGCCTGACCGTTAACCGCAGGGCCGGCGGCACCATCAAGCTATCCCCCACCGTACGCGCCAAGCCGATGGCCGAAGCTATCCCGACCATCCCGCTGGAAGCAATCAACTCGTTCCTCAACGCCGGGCGCATTCTGGACAGTGCCGAGCCGCTGGAAACCGCTCCGTACGTGATCGGCGGCGAAGCCGAGAGCGTTGTTGCCGGTGCCGGTAACCGGGTTTACGCGCGCGGCGAAATCGAGGAAGGAATTCCGGCTTTCGGCATCTATCGTCGTGGCAAGGCATACTCCGATCCGGAAACCGGCGAGCTGCTGGGTATTCATGCACAGGACATCGGCAACGCCGAGGTCGTCGCTACCGAAGGCGACGTCACTACCCTCAATGTGACCCGCAGCCGCCAGGAAGTGCGCATCGGTGACCGTCTGCTGAAGACCGAAGAACGTCCGGTGTCCTCGACCTTCTTCCCCACCGACCCTGATCAGGAAATCAACGGTCTGATCGTTGACGTGCCCAACGGTGTGACCCAGATCGGTCAGTATGACGTGGTGTTGCTCAACAAGGGCGAGCGCGATGGCCTGAAGGAAGGTACCGTGCTGGCGATCTACAAGACCGGCGAGATCGTCCGTGACCGCGTGCAGAATGAGCGTGTTCAGCTGCCCGACGAGCGTGCCGGTTTGCTGATGGTGTTCCGCGCATACGAGAAGATGAGCTACGGCATCGTGCTGAATGCGCGTCGTCAGTTGGCAATCATGGACAAGGTCCGCAACCCCTGATGTATCTGGGCGCCGCCACCGCTGGCGGCGCCCTTCCCTTCGATCAAGGATGATCCATGTCTACCCTGTCCGGGAACCGGCAGGCCTGGTTGGCCCTTTCCATGCTCGACGGTCTGGGACCCAAGGGCGTCAGACAACTGCTCGATACGCTTGCCTCACCCACCGATCTCTTCGAACTCGATATCACCAGGCTGCGTTGCCTCGGCTTGCATAACCGCGTAGTTGCCAGCGTGTTGCGCTACCGCCAGGGTGACGCGGATCTCCAGGCGCGTATCGATTCCTCGATTGCCTGGTCGGAACAGCCTGGCAATCATCTCGTCTGGTTGCAGCATCCCGCCTACCCTGCTTTGCTCAAGGAAATAGCCGACCCTCCGCTGCTGCTCTACGTGCGTGGCCAGCTCGACATACTTGGCGACCCGCAACTTGGAATGGTTGGCACACGTAACCCCGGCCCGCATGGGGCGGCAACGGCGCATGATTTCGCTCGTTGCTTCACCGAGCAGGGCCTGCTGGTCACCAGCGGCATGGCACTAGGTATCGATGGAGCCTGCCACCAGGGTGCGCTCGCTGCTGGCGGGCCGACCATAGCCGTGTGGGGCACGGGTTTGCAGCGCTGCTACCCGCACCGGCATCGATCTCTCGCCGAAGCCATCGTCGACAAGGGCGGCGCGCTGGTTTCCGAAATGCCACCGGACGCCGGGCCCCAGCCCGGGCAGTTCCCGCGCCGCAATCGCATCATCAGTGGTCTGTCGCTGGGTACGCTGGTGGTCGAAGCCAGTCTCAACAGCGGATCGTTGATCACCGCACGGCTGGCGCTGGAGCAGAACCGCGAAGTGTTCGCCATGCCCGGCTCGATTCACAATACCCAGGCGCGCGGTTGTAACAAGCTCTTGCGCGAGGGCGCGCATCTGGTGGAGACGGCTGCGGACGTGCTGGGTGTGCTGCGCGTGCCGCTGCGTCAGGCCTTGAGCGAGCAGCCCTTGTCGTCGCCCGAGTCGAGTCATCCTCTATGGCCCTGCCTGGGCTACGATCCGCTGACTGCCGATCGGCTAAGTCTGGAAAGCGGAATGCCGGTACATCAGGTGCTGCAGGGCTTGCTGGAGCTCGAGCTGGAGGGGCTGGTTCAGCAGACTGCTCAGGGTTATACACGCGTCCGGCCTTGAGCGCGCAGGCTGCCTCGGCTACTGTCGCAGTCAAACGAGACAAGCGAGGGTACCTATGCTGGCAACGTGGCGCGCACGACAGGTCGACCGAATCCTCCATGCTGGTGGCGTTATCGCCTATCCGACCGAAGCAGTGTGGGGCCTGGGCTGCAATCCGTGGAAAGCCGATGCCGTCGAGCGCCTGCTGAACATCAAGCAGCGGCCGGTAGAAAAGGGCGTGATTTTGGTTGCCGGCGATATCGAACAGTTCGACTTTCTGCTGTGGGATCTGCCCGACGCGCAGTTGGCACGGCTCAGACTCTCCTGGCCGGGGCCCAACACCTGGTTGGTGCCGCATGAAGGGCGCCTGCCGACCTGGATCACCGGTGCCCACGACACGGTAGCCCTGCGGGTCAGTGCACATCCGCTGGTACGCCAGCTGTGCGACGTCGCCGGCCCGCTGGTATCGACCTCCGCCAACCCTGCCGGGCGCCCGCCTGCCCGCTCGCGTCTGCGGGTCGAGCAATACTTCCGTGGCATGCTGGACGACGTGGTCACCGGCCCATTGGGCGGTCAGCGCAATCCCAGTATCATCAGGGACGTTCGGACCGAACAGATCATCCGCCCGGGCTGACCGCCCGGGTCGGCTCAGTCACGCGCGGCGCTGCCGCCAGGAGAGCAATGTGAACCGGAACATGACCGACACCATCGACGTCGGGGCGGTGAAAACCTATCTGATGGATCTTCAGGACCGCATCTGTGCGGCATTGGAGGCTGCTGACGGTCACTCCCGGTTCAAGCAGGACACCTGGTCGCGCGCCGGCGGCGGCGGTGGGCGATCGCGCATCATCGAGAACGGCGGTCTGCTGGAGAAGGGCGGTGTTGGCTTCTCCCACGTATTCGGAGATGGTATGCCGCCCTCGGCGACTGCACATCGTCCGGAGCTCGCCGGGCGACACTTTCAGGCCATGGGCGTATCGCTGGTGATGCATCCGCTTAACCCGCATGTGCCGACTTCGCATGCCAACGTGCGCTTCTTCATCGCTGAGAAGGATAACGCCGATCCGGTATGGTGGTTTGGCGGCGGGTTCGACCTGACTCCTTACTACGCACGGGAAGAGGACTGCGTGCACTGGCACCGAGTCGCCCGCGATGCCTGCGCGCCCTTCGGCGACGAGGTCTATCCACGCTTCAAGGCTTGGTGCGACGAGTATTTCTATCTCAAGCATCGGCAGGAAGCCCGAGGCGTCGGCGGCCTGTTCTTCGATGACCTCAATCAATGGGGTTTCGAGCGCAGCTTCGCGTTTCTCCGGGCAATTGGCGACGCCTATCTGCAAGCCTACCTGCCGATCATCGAGCGTCGCCGCAACGAGCCGTTCAACGAACAGCAAAAGGAGTTTCAGGAATATCGGCGGGGACGTTACGTCGAATTCAACCTGGTGTATGACCGCGGCACGCTCTTTGGACTGCAATCTGGAGGACGCACCGAGTCGATCCTGATGTCCCTTCCGCCGACGGTGCGCTGGGGTTACAACTGGCAACCCGAAGCAGCTAGCGAAGAAGCGCGGTTGGTCAACGAGTTCCTGCCGGCAAGAGACTGGCTCGCGGGAGAATCCTGATGGATCGTTACGCGGTTATCGGCAACCCGATCGCACACAGCAAGTCGCCGCTGATACACCGGATGTTCGCCGAGCAGACTGGGCAGGCGCTGACCTATGAGGCGCTGCTGGCGCCGCTCGACGACTTCGCCGGGACGCTGCGCGGATTCCTGGCCGACGGGCACGGGGTCAATGTCACTGTCCCGTTCAAGGAACAGGCCTGGGCGCTCGTCGATTCCCATAGCGCTGCTGCAGAGCGCGCCGGGGCAGTGAACACCATCCTCCGCCAGGCCGACGGCTCATTGCTTGGCGACAACACCGATGGCCGCGGCCTGGTGCGGGATCTGCAGACCAATGCCGGGATCAAGCTACGGGGCGCCCGTATCCTTTTGCTGGGCGCCGGCGGTGCTTCCCGCGGCGTGATCCAGCCGCTGTTGGCGGCGCGCCCAAGCCAGTTGTGCGTGGTCAATCGCACGGTGGACAAGGCCGAACAGCTGGCCACGCTCTTCAATGATCTGGGGCCGATCAGCGCTGCCGGCCTGCACTGGCTCGAGGAATCGGTTGATCTGATCGTCAACGCCACCTCGGCCAGTCTCGGCGGTGAAGTGCCGGCAATCTCACCCAAGCTGATCCGGCCCGGGCATACCGTCTGCTACGACATGATGTACGCCAGTGAGCCTACGGCGTTCAATCGCTGGGCAAGCGAGCATGGTGCGGCGCGCTGTGTCGACGGCCTCGGGATGCTGGTCGAACAGGCGGCCGAGGCGTTCGAACTGTGGCGCGGCGTCAGACCTGAGACGGCACCGGTGTTTGCTGCGCTTCGTCGGAACTGACCGGGCGCAGCGCAGCAGCCAGCTCCCGAGTCAGTTGCAGCGCCGCGTCGACGCCGCTACGTATGAGACAGTCGACCAGCGCTGACCCGACGACCACTCCCTCGGCGACCGATGCAACGGCTGTTACCTGTGCGGGTGTGCGGATACCGAAGCCGACGCATACCGGCAGGTCACTGTGCTGCTTGATTCGCTGAACAGCGCGTTGCACCTCTCCGACCTCGGCCGCGCCGGCGCCGGTCACGCCGTTGACCGACACGTAGTAGACGAAGCCGCCGCGCCCATTCAACACCCTGGGCAAACGCAGATCATCAGTGCCCGGAGCCGCCATTGGCAGGATCGCAAGGCTGTCGCCCGCGGCAAAATTCCCTAGTTCGTCCGCATGTTCAGCCGGCAGGTCGACGATCAGCAAGCCATCTACGCCTGCCGCGCGGGCGTCCTGGACAAAGGCTTCGCTGCCA
Organism: Halopseudomonas xinjiangensis; assembly: GCF_900104945.1. Lineage (NCBI taxonomy): Bacteria > Pseudomonadati > Pseudomonadota > Gammaproteobacteria > Pseudomonadales > Pseudomonadaceae > Halopseudomonas > Halopseudomonas xinjiangensis. The sequence continues at coordinate 3,146,403 of NZ_LT629736.1, forward strand.
TAGCGGTGGATAGGGTTGTAATAGCCCATCAGCACCAGCGGTGTCCGACTGTCCTGCTCGCGGAACGTGCGGACCTGGTCGAGTGTTCCGCGAAGGGTCTGCCCCGCACGCAATGCCCGTTGGGTCGCCGCCTGGATAACCGGGCCATCGGCCATCGGATCGCTGAACGGCATGCCCAGCTCTATGATGTCGGCACCGGCCGCAGGCAAGGCCCGCAGCATGGCCAGGCTGGTGGCTGGATCGGGGTCGCCGGCGCAGAGGTAGGTAATCAGCGCCGAGCGACCTTCCTCGCGCAGGTCGGCGAAGCGTTGTTGCAGGCGATTCATGCGGTCTCCTCCATTAGCTTGAGTACAGTGGGCATATCCTTGTCACCGCGGCCGGACAGGCAGACCACCATGACGTGGTCCGCCGGCAGTTGCGGCGCCAGCCGAATCGCCTCGGCCAGTGCGTGAGCGGTTTCCAGCGCCGGGATAATCCCTTCCAGCCGACAACATTGATGGAAGGCGTCCAGCGCCTGCGTGTCGGTCACTGCGGCGTATTCAACCCGGCCGCACTCGTGCAGCCAGGCATGCTCGGGGCCGATGCCGGGGTAGTCGAGGCCGGCGGAAATCGAATGCGCATCGCGGATCTGGCCATCGTCGTCCTGCAGCAGATAAGTGCGATTGCCGTGCAGCACACCCGGCTCGCCCCCCTGCAGGCTGGCGGCGTGTCGCCCGGTGGCCAAACCGTCGCCGGCCGCTTCGACACCGATCAAGCGCACGTCGCGGTCATCGAGGAAGGGATGGAAGAGACCCATGGCGTTGGAGCCGCCACCGATGCAGGCCACCAGACTGTCAGGCAGCCGGCCGGTACGGGCTTCGCACTGCGCGCGCGTTTCGCGGCCGATGATCGACTGGAAGGTGCGCACCATCAGCGGATAGGGGTGCGGGCCTGCTACGGTGCCGATCATGTAGAAGGTATCGTGGACATTGGTGACCCAGTCGCGCAGCGCCTCGTTCATCGCGTCCTTCAACGTGCCGGTACCGGTGGTGACCGGAACGATAGTCGCCCCGAGCAGGCGCATCCGCGCGACATTGTCACGCTGGCGCTCGATATCGGTGGCACCCATGTAGACGACGCAAGGCAGGCCAAAACGCGCGGCCACCGTGGCCGCGGCCACGCCATGCATGCCGGCGCCGGTTTCGGCGATGATGCGGGTCTTGCCCATGCGCCGAGCCAGGAGCGCCTGGCCGATGCAGTTGTTGATTTTGTGCGCACCGGTATGGTTGAGATCTTCACGCTTGAAGTAAATCTGCGCACCGCCAAGCTTTGCAGTCAGGCGTTCGGCGAAGTACAGCGGGTTGGGCCGGCCGACGAATTCGTTCTCGAAGCGCCGCAGCTCGGCAACGAAATCAGCATCCTCGATGGCCGCTTCGAATGTCTTGGCGAGATCCACCACCAGCGGCATCAAGGACTCGGCGACGAAACGGCCGCCGAAGCGGCCGAATAGACCATTGATGTCAGGACCGATGAAATCTGATTGGAATGCGTGCATAGCTAACTCCTCTTCGATGCCGTCACCCTAAGCACTTCTCTTGGCGAAAAAAATCGATAAGATGGCTGTAACCTGTGAGGAAAACTGACATATGCCACGTGACATGCCTTCGCTTAATGCGTTGCGAAGCTTCGAAGCCGCGGCGCGTCTGGAAAGTGTAAGCCGTGCCGCTGACGAGCTGAACGTCACGCATGGCGCTGTAAGCCGGCAATTGCGCAGTCTTGAAGAGGAGCTTGGCGTCGCGCTGTTCGAGAAGTCAGGTCGCGGCCTCAAACTCACCGATTCAGGACGGCGGTTGCGCGACGCCTGCGCGCAGGCCTTCGGCGATCTGCGCGACGCCTGCACCGCCGTCCGGCAGGCGCAGGCCCAGGCACCGTTTCTCCTCGCCTGCCCCGGCAGCCTGCTGGCGCGCTGGTTCATTCCCCGACTTGATCGGCTCAACCGCGAGCTTCCCCAGCTCAATCTGCATCTGTCTGCCAGCGAAGCAGAGCTGGACCCGCGCCGCCCGGGCGTCACCGCTACCTTGCTTTTCGCCGCGCCGCCCTGGCCCGCCGACCTCGTAGCCTACCCGCTGCTTGCCGAGCGCATCGGACCGGTGTTCAGTCCCAGACTGCCCAGTGCGCAGCGTCTTCAGGGCAGTCCTGCCGAAGCGCTGCTCGGCGAACCGCTCCTGCACACCACCTCGCGTCAGACGGCCTGGCTGGACTGGGCCACCAATACTGGTCTCGATCCGGCCCATCTGCGGCAAGGACAGGGCTTCGAGCACCTTTATTACCTGCTTGAGGCCGCCCTGGCCGGGATTGGTGTGGCCATCGCGCCAGAGCTCCTGGTGGCGGACGACATCGCCGCCGGGCGGCTGGTCGCTCCTTGGGGTTTCGTTGACACCGGCAATCAGCTCGCATTGCTGGCAGCGTCCCGCCAGCCTCAGACTTCGATCGATCAGTTGGCGCAATGGCTGGCAGCGAACCTTGGCATACGGCAATCTGATTGATAACAATTGCTATTTAAGATACATTTTCCTGCTCATTTCCCAGCTCGCCGCGCACCCGTCGCCGACCGGAGCTCGCATGTTACAGCTCGATGCCGTGACCTTTTCAGTGCCCTCACGGACGCTTTTGCACCCGCTCGACCTCAAGCTGGACGAGGGTCGGATGATCGGCCTGATCGGGCACAATGGTTCGGGCAAGTCGACGCTGATCAAGCTGCTGGCCCGCCAGCAACAGGCCGCCGGTGGACGCATAGAACTCGATGGCAAACCCCTAGCGGAGTGGAGCGAGCGCGAATTCGCTCGCCAGGTGGCGTACTTGCCGCAACAGCTGCCCGCAGCGGAGAGCCTCACCGTTCGGGAGCTCGTGGGTTTCGGCCGCTATCCCTGGCATGGGCTGCTTGGCCGCTTCAGCGAAGAAGATCGCAACAAGGTCGAGCGAGCCATGCAACTCACCCACGTGGAGCAATATGCCGACCGGCTTGTGGACAGCCTGTCCGGAGGCGAGCGCCAGCGTGCCTGGCTGGCCATGCTGCTGGCGCAGGACACGCGTTATCTGCTTCTAGACGAGCCCACTTCCGCACTCGACATCGCCCATCAGGTCGAGGTGCTAGCGCTGATACATGAGCTGAGTCGCGAGCTCGGTCTTGGCGTCATTGTCGTGCTGCATGACATCAACATGGCGGCGCGCTACTGCGACTGGCTGGTTGCGCTGCATTCCGGCCGGCTGCTCATGCAGGGTACCCCCGCCGAGCTGATGACCGACGCGCACCTACACAGCATTTATGGGCTGCCGATGACGGTGATCCCCCACCCGACCCAGGCGACCTCGATCGCCGTGGTACAGGGGTGAAACGGCGCGCTTTCCTTCTCGGATGCCTGCTGATCGCCTCGCTGTCGGTCGCTCGCGCAGAGCCCGGCGCCACGCCGCGGGTAGCCGTGATCGACTGGGGCTTGGCCGAAACACTGCTAGGCCTGGGCGTGACACCCCTCGCAGTCGCCGAGCTGGACAATTACCAGCGCTGGGTGGCGGTCCCTGAGATGCCGCCTACGGTTCATGACCTTGGTCTGCGTACCGAGCCCAACCTGGAACTGTTGGCGCAGCTACGTCCGGACATGATTCTCATCACGCCGCAATTCGAAGCAGCCCGGTCCAAGCTCGAGCGGATCGCGCCGGTTATCAGTCTGTCGATCTACCGCCCGGATGGAGATGCCTACGCCAACGCCCGGGAGGTCACCCGCGAACTCGGCAGGCTCACCGCAACCGCAGACCGCGCCGAAGCGCTGATTCAGGCAGTCGATGCGCAGCTTGCCGCATTGCGCGTCGCGCTGGCCGACCAGTCCATCGAGCCACTTTTCGTGGCCAGCTTTATGGACGATCGCCACGTTCGGGTGTTCGGCCCGCAAAGCCTGTTCCATGCGGTGCTGATCCGCGCCGGGCTGTCCAACGCGTGGACCGGTTCGGACAACTTCTGGGGGTTCGCCCAGGCCGGCGTGGAAAAACTGGCCGAGCCGCATGAAGCCGGGCTGATCGTCCTTCGGCCATTGCCCTTGAATGCCGAGCGCAGCCTTGCCGCCAGCGCCCTCTGGCAGAACCTTCCATTCGTCCGCGCGGGGCGGGTTTATGAACTGCCGCCCACCTGGCAGTTCGGTGGGCTGATTTCCGCGAGCCGCTTCGCAACGCTTCTGGCCGAGGCGCTGGATGGCTGAGCCGATGGGCCGGCGTCCGCCGGTGGGTCTGTGGATTGGCGGCCTTTTGCTTGTCGCGTTTGCACTGGCGGTGCTGCAGCTGTCTGTTCGCCTGCCGCCCCCGCTCTGGACAGAAGCGCTGCTGCAGCCGCAGCTGAGCGATGTGCGCCAGTTGCTGGTGCATTTCAGCTGGATGCCGCGGCTGGTCATGAGCGGTCTATGCGGCGCCGCGCTGGGGCTCGCTGGTCTGCTCATGCAACAGGTGCTGCGCAATCCCCTCGCTTCGCCCTCTACGCTTGGTGCGGCGAACGGGGCGCAGTTGGCTCTCGCACTCGCCACCTTGCATGCCCCGGCATTGCTTGTCGCCAGCCAGTGGATCGCCTTCGCCGGCGCGGCGCTGGCTACGCTGGCTGTGCTGCTATTGGCAGGACGGCGCGGGTTCTCCCCGCTTAGCCTGATTCTGGCGGGCATGGTCATCAGCTTGTATCTGGGTGCGCTGAACGTCGTGCTGATGCTGACGCAGCCGCAGGGGCTGACCGCGCTGTTCATCTGGACAGCGGGCTCGCTCAGTCAGAACAGCTGGGATGGCGTGATGTTCCTGCTGCCGCGGCTGGCCCTGGCGCTGCTTGCCGTATGGATACTGGCGCGCCCGCTGGCGCTGCTCGAACTGGACGAGACCGGGGCGCGCAGCCTTGGCGTGTCGCTCGGGCGCTTGCGTGTTCTGGCGCTGGGTATCGCAGTGTTCCTCACGGCCTGCGTGGTCAGCAGCGTCGGGGTGATCGGTTTCATCGGCCTCGCCGCGCCGGCCATCTGCCGGTTGATGGGCGCCCGCGGCTTCGCTCAGCGGTTGGTCTGGACACCGTTGCTGGGTGCCGCTTTGCTGTGGCTGGCCGACCTGGGACTTCAGCAGCTGGCCAGTGAGCGCAGTGAACTGCTGCCCACCGGCGCGGTGACCGCGCTGCTTGGAGCGCCTCTGCTATTGTGGCTGTTGCCGCGCCTGCGCATGGGTGCGGCCCCGGCAGTCCGCGCCGTGCCGAGTAGTCCCGCTCGGGCGGGCCCGGCGCGGCATACCCTGGTCGTGCTTGGCCTGAGCGTACTGCTGCTGGCGGCCCTGGCGCTATTTCTCGGGCAGGGAATGGATGGCTGGTCCGCCACGCTGGACTGGGCGGTGATCGAATGGCGTTTGCCGCGGGCGATGTCCGCCGCGGGCGCCGGCTTGATGCTGGCGCTGGCCGGAACCCTGCTGCAACGACTGACTGGTAACCCGATGGCTAGTCCGGAGATCATGGGCATCAGTGCCGGCGCGGCGCTGGGCCTGATGGCCATGGTCTTCCTCTGGCCTGCCGCGCCTTTGCTCGTTCGGCTGGCGATCGGCTGTCTCGGTGCTACGGTCACGCTGTTCATCATCATCGGCTTCGCCCGCCGTCAGGATTTCTCGCCGGAACGGCTGCTGCTGGTGGGTATCGCGATTAGCGCGCTGTTCGATGCGGTACAAACGCTGGTGCTGTCGATGAACGATCCGCGCGGTCAGGACCTGCTTGGCTGGCTTTCCGGCTCGACCTATCACGTGGAGCTGCCGCTGGCACTGGTCGCCCTGATCGGCGCCGGGGTTTTGCTCTCGCTGTGCCTGCCACTGCAACGCTGGCTGACGCTCCTGCCGCTGGGCGACAGCGCGCCTCGCAGTCTTGGCGTACCCCTGGCACGGGCGCGGCTGATGCTCATGTTGCTCGCCGCGCTGCTGACCGCAGCAGGCACGCTGGTAATCGGGCCGCTGAGCTTCGTCGGCCTGATGGCTCCGCACATGGCGCGGCTGCTCGGCTTTCACAAGGCACGCGGACAGCTACTTGCTGCGGCGTTGCTGGGCGCAGGGCTGATGCTGCTGGCGGACTGGCTCGGTCGCATGTTGATGTTCCCGGACCAACTGCCGGCCGGTCTGCTGGCGGCCGTCATCGGCGGCGCCTATCTTGTCTGGGGGCTCGGTCGTCGCGCCTGAGTCGCTCTGCAACCACGGACTGCCGATGTTCGAATACCTTGCACTGTTCATCTCGGGTTTCTTCGCCTGGATCGTATCCACCCTGGGCGGTGGCGGAGGCGCCTTCGTACTGGTGCCGCTGGTGGGTTTCATCGTCGGTGCGCAGGCGGTGGCGCCTGTCACCACGCTGGCCACCCTGATGGCCGGGGGCGGGCGGGTTCTGGTGTTTCGCCGCGACGTGCAGTGGTCCGTGGTGCGCTGGGGTCTGCCGGGAGCCGTACTTGGCGCCATCGGTGGCGCGTTGGTATTCGCTTCGCTGAAAGTCGAATGGTTGCAGATCGTCGTCGGTCTGTTCCTGATCAGCATGGTGGTACAGCATCGCTTCGGTGCGCGTGGGCGCAGCTGGACGCCTGCCAACTGGTGGTTCTTTCCGGCTCACATGCTGGTGGGTTTCGTCTCGGGGCTGGTCGGTGCGGTGGGCCCTGTGCTCAACCCGCTGTACCTGAGCGCCGGGCTCAGCCGCGCACGTCTGATCGGCACCAAGACGGCGATCTCCCTGCCCATGCAGATCACCAAGCTGGTCAGCTACGTGATTCTCGGCGCGCTCAGCGGCGAGCTGCTGTGGTTCGGCGTGGCGGCGGGAGCTGGCGCGGTGACCTCCAACTGGCTGGCCCGGCGCCTGTTGCGTGGCATGGCCGAGCGCACCTTCGAGGGCATCGTCTTCGCTTTCATGGCCATCAGCGGAGCCTGGATGATCTGGCAGCAACGTCAGACGATCGCCGTGCTCTGGCAATGACCGACTCGGCGCACAGAGCTTTCCTCCCCGCCTTTCGGCGTCTAAGGTTGGAGCAATCGTACATAACGTTCGAATTTGGTGAGGATATGCAATGAAAGCGATCGGCTATACCCAGCACGGTGACAGTTCCCGTGACGACGCACTGGTCGAACTGGACCTCCCCCGGCCCCAGCCCGGCCCGCACGATCTGTTGGTCCGGGTCGCCGCGGTATCGGTCAATCCGGTGGACACCAAGATCCGACGCACCCGCCCGGCGTCCCCGGACGAGCCGCAGGTGCTTGGTTGGGACGCGGTGGGTACGGTCGTGGAGACCGGCGATGCGGTAGAGGGCTTCGCCGCCGGTGATCGGGTGTTCTACGCCGGCGCTGTCAACCGGCAGGGTAGCAATGCCGAGTTCCAGCTGGTCGATGCGCGCATCGTCGGCCATGCGCCGGTATCGATCAGCGATGCGGAGGCAGCGGCCCTGCCGCTGACCGCCATCACCGCCTGGGAGTTGCTGTTCGATCGGTTTGGCGTGACCGAGGGCAGCGGCAAGGGGCGAAGCCTGCTGGTCATCGGCGCCGCGGGCGGTGTCGGTTCCATGCTGGTGCAGCTCGCCCATAGGCTCACCGACCTGACCGTGATCGGCACCGCAGCCAGGCCGGAAAGCGCCGAGTGGGCGCGCCAGCTAGGCGCCGACCACATCATCGACCATAGTCAGCCCATGCTGGCGCAGCTCAAACAGCTGGGCCTGGAGTCGGTCGACATGATCGCCTCGTTGACCCATACCCAGGATTACTACGACCAGTACATCGAATGTCTGACTCCACAGGGCAAGCTCGGGTTGATCGATGATTTCGACAGCCTCGACGTGATCAAGCTCAAGCCCAAGAGTCTGTCCCTGCATTGGGAGTTCATGTTTGCCCGCAGCCTGCATCAGACCGCGGACATGGCCGCACAGGGCAAACTGCTCGAACGCGTCTCGCAATTGATCGATACCGGCACGCTGCGAACCACATTGGGTGAGCACTTCGGCACCATCAACGCAGCCAATCTGCTCAAGGCCCACCGGTTGTTGGAGAGCCACAAGGCGCGCGGCAAGATCGTGCTCGAAGGCTTCTGAACGCAGCCTCGTCTCGCTACGTCGAGATCCGAGGCTACGCCTTGACAGTCCAAGGGCTGGACAACACCTTCGCCTGAGAAACGGCTGCCGGTTCGGCGGCCTTGCCAAGGAACATGTACGTGTCGACACAGTTTCCACCGCGAGTACGCCTGGTTGAAGTAGGCCCGCGTGACGGGTTGCAGAACGAGCAGCAGCCGATCAGCGTGGCTGAGAAGGTGCGGCTGGTAGACGATCTGAGCGCCGCGGGTCTGGGCTACATCGAGGTCGGCAGCTTCGTCTCACCCCGTTGGGTGCCGCAAATGGCTGGAAGCGCCGATGTGTTCGCTGCCATAGAGCAGCGTCCTGGCGTGACCTATGCAGCGCTGGCTCCTAACCTCAAGGGCTTCGAGGCGGCGTTGGCGGCCGGCGTGCGTGAAGTGGCGGTATTCGCTGCGGCATCCGAAGCCTTCTCCCAGCGCAACATCAACTGCTCCATCGGCGAGAGTCTGCAGCGCTTCGCGCCGTTGATGGAGGCGGCAGCAGAGCACGACGTGCGCGTGCGCGGCTATATTTCCTGCGTGCTGGGCTGTCCCTACGACGGCGCGGTGCAGCCCGCAGACGTTGCGCATATCGCAGCCGAGCTGATCGGCATGGGCTGCTACGAAGTGTCGCTGGGCGATACCATCGGCGTGGGTACCGCCGGCGATACGCATCGCCTGTTCGACAGGGTCTGTCGCGACGTGCCGCGCGAACGACTGGCCGGCCACTTTCATGACACCTATGGCCAGGCACTGGCTAACATACATGCTGCGCTGATCGAAGGCATCGCCGTGTTCGACAGCTCGGTGGCCGGCCTCGGCGGTTGTCCTTACGCGCGCGGCGCCACTGGCAACGTGGCCACCGAGGATGTGTTGTATCTGCTCAACGGGATGGGTATCGAGACCGGCGTCGACATGGATCGTCTTGTTACAGCTGGCGATCGTATATGTCAGGTACTCGGCAAGCTGAACGGCTCCCGGGTAGCCCGGGCCATGCTGGCGCGAATTGAGTCTGCGACCGGGTGAGACGCGCCCCGTCCTCCTCGTCATACGGCTGGCCTGGACCAGCCCTTTCCAAGGAGAGCCAATGAACCGCTCCAATCCGCTGGGAACACGAATTCCCTTGATTCAGGCGCCGATGGCCGGAGTGCAGGGCAGCGCGTTGGCGCTCGAGGTATGCCGCGCCGGTGCGCTTGGTTCGTTGCCTGCCGCGATGTTGTCGCCCGATGTGCTCGAACAGGAGCTGAGCAGACTAGCCGAACACAGCGCCGGACCCTGGAACGTGAATTTCTTCTGTCATACGCCACCTCAGCCGGACGAGGCGGCGGCGCTCCGCTGGCGCGAAGCGCTGCGGCCGTATTACCAACAATTCGGTATCGATCCGGACTCGGTCAAACCCGGCGCAGGCAGACGACCCTTTGACGCCGATAGCCTTGCGCTGCTCGAGCGTTTCCGGCCGGCGGTGGTCAGCTTCCATTTCGGCCTGCCTGAACCCGCTCTGCTGGATCGGGTCAAGGCGCTTGGTATCCTCGTGCTGTCTTCAGCCACGACCGTTGAGGAAGCACGCTGGCTGGAAGCGCGCGGAGCCGATGTCATCATCGCCCAGGGATCGGAAGCGGGCGGTCATCGCGGCATGTTTCTGAACGATGACCTGACCGCGCAGCTCGGAACTCTGTCCCTGGTGCCGCAGATCGTCGACGCAGTTCGCCTGCCGGTGATCGCGGCGGGAGGAATAGCCGATACCCGTGGCATACGCGCTGCCCTGGCGCTCGGCGCTTCAGCGGTGCAGCTCGGCACCGCCTATCTGCTGTGTCCGGAATGTACTACCACGCCGATCCATCGTGCGGCCCTGGCCAGTCCGGCCACTGCTCGTACCGCCTTGACCAATGTATTCAGTGGACGCCCCGCGCGGGGTATCGTCAATCGGGTGATGCGCGAGCTGGGCCCGATGTCGCCGGCTGCGCCGGCCTTTCCGCTGGCGACCGCGGGTATTGCACCCTTGCGAGCGGCTGCTGAACAACAAGGCAATGGTGACTTCTCGCCCTTATGGTCGGGCCAGAACGCCAGCGGCTGCCGGGAAATCCCGGCCTATCAGTTGACCGCCGAGTTGGGCAGCGCTTTCTCCGACTGAGCCGATCAGGCTTCGCGCGCGAGAATGGCGTCAGGTTGGTAGCCAGCCGGAGGGTTATCGGTGTGCGGACAGGTCGCGCATAGCTTCTTGCCCGGTAGCAGGTAGCGCACACAGCAGTGTTTGCGCTGCCGGTGCGGTTCGTCCGTGCCCGGGCGCTGCACATAGCGGATGCTGCCGTACAACGGATTGGTGTAACCATTGGGTCGACAGGTCGTAGTCAGCAGCTCCCTGCCCTGGCTCGTTCTGGCCTCCGGTGCCCCAGCGGAAGCGACCTCTCCAAGCGCCCATTCGTAATAGTGGCCGACGCTGCTCCAGAGTACCTTGGGCGCGATCTTCACCTGTGAGCACAGTGCCCGGATCACCGGATCAAGGTGATGGTCGAGTAGTTCTTCGAAGCGTTCGAACCCATTTACAGGTTCACGCGACCACGGGCGACCTATATCTGGCAGGACGAAGACTTCCGGCAGCCCGTCTTCGCCAATGACCACGCGAAGCGAGGCAACATGCACCGGCAGGCGCCAGTTGTGCAGCAGGCTGGCGGTCAGCACTGCCGGAACCAGGCGCAGGAAGTGATACTTGATCCAGATCGAGGCAAGCGCACGGCGATCGGCGTCGGCGTATTGCGGAGCGAAGCGCAGCAGATTGTCAGACAACTGTTGCGGGGCCAGATACTGCTGAAGGTCCACGGACGGACGCGGATCGCCGGCCAGCGTCAGCGTCTGGCCGAGCCTGGCCAGCGGGCCGGGGAACAGGTCTGGCAGTGTCTGAATCATGCGTTCTCCGTTGGCAGTCACCCGCTTCGGGCCGGCATGCATAAGGGTAGGATGTCCGCGGCCGGGGAGGTCGCGGAGGTCGATTACCAGCGATAGCTGAGGCTGGCGATGACGTTGCGGCGATTACCGTACCAGCAATAGTAGTCGCAGGTGGTGACATATGCCTTGTCGGCCAGGTTGTTGGCGTTCAGTTCATTAGAGCAGTCCCTGCTTCTGCTGTGGCGCGACGATCCGGTTGCGCCCCTGGGCCTTGGCCTGGTACAGCCCGGCATCGGCGCGCTCGAGCACCTCCTCGGTCTGCCACTCCGGCGCTTCACAGGCGCTGACGCCGGCACTGAACGTGCATTGGAACGGGCCTTCGCTACCGCTGAATTGCAGGGCCTCGAAGCCCTTGCGGATGTCGTCGAGGATGCTCTTGGCGTCCTGAGTATTGCAATTGGGCAGCACGGCCACGAATTCTTCACCACCGTAGCGGCCGAGACGGTCGATCTTGCGCAGGCGTTGACGCAACAGGTTGGCCAGCGCTCGAATGACATTGTCTCCAACGCCGTGGCCGTGGCGGTCGTTGACCAGCTTGAAGTGATCGATATCGATCATGGCGACGCTAACCGGCATATGTGTGCGTTGCGAGCGCTCCACTTCGAGCTCGACCTGCTCCTTGATGTCGGCGTGCTTGAGCAGCCCGGTAAGACTGTCCCGGGCCAGCGCCCGGCTGACCAGACGGGCACGCTGGGCACGGGAGAACACCGTCGTCAGCAAGGCACTGTCGCTGATAGGTTTGGTGATGAAGTCGTCGCCGGCCTTGAGCAACGCGGCCATCTGCCGGCCAAGGTCGGTTTCGGCGGACAAGTAGAGAATCGGCACGCGCAGCCAGTTGTCGTGCAGGCGGATCATTTGTGCCAGCTCGGGCCCGGAATAGCCAGGCATGTGCACGTCCATCACGATCACGTCCGGCAGGAAGTTATCGATATGTTCCAGCAGTTGTCGCGGCTGCTCGACGGTCTCGACCAGCATCCCTGCGGCACTCAATACAGTAGCGAAGCGTGCCGCCAGCGCCGTGTCGTCGTCGACCACGAGGATGCGAAACGGCTCGTTCTGCAGCGATCCGAAGCAGCGCTCCAGGCGATTCTCCAGCGCAGCCAGATCGACCGGGCGCGTGAAGAAACCCTGGGCGCCCGCACGCACCGCGGCGATCTGGATATCGAAGTCGTCGTTATCGCTAACCGCGATCAACGGCATAGGATGGCTCCAGCTGCTTTGCAGCTCGGCGATAGTCTCAAGCATCTGGTAGCCCGGTCCGGCCGGGCTGACGTCGATGACCAGCGCGTCCGGCTGGTGCGCCCGCAGCGCGGATGTCAGCGATTCGGCATCGGCGTGCCGCTCGACGCGGTAGCCGAAGCTCTCCAGCGTCTGTGACATGCGCATCGCCAGATCCGGGTTCGCTTCCAGTACCTGAATACCTCGATTCTCGCAGGTGTCCGCTATCATCTGGTCGGTGATCGGCTCTTCCGGTGCGGGGCCCAGCGGCAGCCGCCCAAGCAGGGCGATGCCGTCGGCCAGTTCCTGACGGCACGTTTCACCGAAGCCATCGCGCAGGCAGCGATTGGCCAGCTGCTCTAGCTCTCTTGCCTGCACGCCAACTTCGGCGAAGCCGAAGCTTCCGGCTGATCCGGCCAGCATGTGCAACTGGTCGCGAATCGGTTCCAGCGACTGCAGGTCAGGCTTTTGCTGCGCTGCCAGCTCCAGGGCCTGATCACGCAGCGCGGGCAGTTGCTGCTTCAGGCGCTGGCGAAATCCGTCGGAAAGCTGCTGAAGCTGTGCGCGCAGATGGTCAGTGGGCTGCATGCCACTGGCTCCAGATCGTTCGTACCTGCTCGGGGAGGGTCATCGGATCGAATGGCTTGGTGATCACGTGAGCGGCGCCCATGCGTTGGTATTCCTCTATTTCCGGTGGCTGAACCTTGGCAGTCATGAACACGATAGGTACGTCGTCCAGCGCCGGTTTTTCACGCAGATGGCGAAGCGTCTGCGGCCCGTCCATGCCGGGCATCATGACGTCCAGGAGGATGAACTGGGGAGCAAAAGCCTCGGCCACCTCCAGCCCCTCAGGGCCCGATGCGCAGGATTTGACGGTCATTCCGCCGACAATTTCCAGCGCAATGCGGACGATTTCCCGAATCGATGAGTCATCTTCGATGTGCAACAGTCGCTGCAGGTCACTCATGTCCGGCTCCAGGTGAAAATTTCGGCCTGCGGCATAACCCCTTTCCGGTCGGACGCGGCAGTGTCGCCGATGATCGGCAAGTCCAAGCGCAATGGTGAACGTACCAGGGACGCGAGTCGAGCCCGGTTTTGCATTCCAGGCAATGAGCTGCTGCGAAAGGCGCAGCACAGCGCGGAGTGCTCATTGCGGCTCGCTCTGCACTCCGTGGCCTGGTGTGCTCAGCGGCCTCGACTCGCCTGCGTCGAGCGGCAGGGTAAACCAGAAGGTCGAGCCACTTCCTTCGATGGACTCGAAGCCGACTCGGCCTCCCATCCGTTCGATCAGCTCGCGACTGATCGCAAGGCCCAGGCCGGTCCCGCCCCGCCTGCGCGTGTCCGAGCTGTCTGCCTGACTGAACTTGTTGAACAACAGCGGCTGCGCTGTCGCGGGTACGCCCTCGCCCTGGTCAATAACGCTGACCCGCACTTCCCCGTTTTCGGCGACAGCCTGGAGCGTGACATAGCCCTGCGGATGGGAAAACTTGGCCGCGTTGGACAGATAGTTGGCCAGAACCTGCCCGAGCCGCTGCGCATCGACTGTCACCTCAACATCATCGATTCGCCCTGCCTCCAGCCTTACCTTGTACTGGTCGGCGTAGCTGCGATTGGCTTCCAGCGCCTGCTCCAGCAGGGGTCGCAAAGGCTCGATCCGCATGTTGAAATGCACCTTGCCCAGCGTCAGCTTGTCCATGTCCAGCAGATCATTGATCAGACTGTTGAGGTTCTGACTGTTGCGTTGGGCGATCTCGAGCAGCCGTTGCATGGGTGGCGGTATCTCGCCGAGCGCGCCACCTGCCAGTAGCGAAAGCGCGCCGGACACCGCCGTAAGCGGCGTCCGCAGTTCATGGCTGACGGTGGATACGAACTGCGATTTCATCTGCTCGATGCGGTGCTGTTCGGTGGCATCCCAGAGGAAGCCGCCCAGCCACAGCAGGTTGCCCTGGGAGTCGAACTCCCCACGACCCTTTTCGCGCACCCATACCTCGTGGCCGGCGGCATGCACGATCCGATAGCTCAGCTCGTAGCTACCGCGTTGATCGATCTGCTCCTGTACAGCGAAGGTCAGCTCGAGGTCCTCCGGATGCACGACGCTGGCATAGCTGCGGACGCGACTGTCGATGAAATCGCTGGCCGGGTAGCCGGTGATCGCCTCGATTTCATCGCTGAGATACTGCATCGTCCAGTTCGCATCGTTCTGGCACCGGTAAACAGCGCCCGGCAGGTTGGTGACCATGCTGCGGTAACGTGATTCGCTTTTCTGTAGTGCGCGGGTGGCCTGAATCAGCTCGGTGATATCGGTGGCGATACCGAGAAAGCCAATGGGCTGCTGGTTCTCGTCGGCCATGCGCGTTACCGTGAGGTTGACCAGGCGTTGCGTTCCGTCCTTGCGGATGAAGGTCCACGGCAACGTTTCCGCCCGACCTGAGCGCACCTTGGCGACGAACACGTCGATACCCGTCACTGGTCTGCCCAGCTCCTCCGCCAGCGCCGCGGCCCGACGCTCCACTTCGGCGGGCAGGTGGAAGAGTTCGGGTGTGGACTTGCTGACGATTTCACTCGCGGTATAACCCAGCAGCTTCTCGGCGCCACTGTTGAACAGCGTGATGATGCCGTCGAGATCGATGGTGATGATTGCGACCTCGGTCGAGGCGTCGATTACTGCTCGAAGCGAAGAGCGCGCTCGGCGGATCTCCTCGGTACGCTGTACTTCGTCACTGATATCGGCATGGGTACCGCTCATCAGCAGGGGTTGACCGTGCTCGTCATGGCTGACGACCTGCCCCCTACCGAGCATCCACACCCAGTGCCCGTCCTTGTGGCGAATGCGAAACCGGGCCTGGAAGTAATCTTCTCTACCCTCGAAATGCTCCTGGACGCTGGCGCGCACCATCAGAAGATCGTCAGGGTGTACCAGGCTGCGCCAGGTATCGATCGTGGTCGGCTCGAGTTCCTCGAGTCGGTACCCGATGGTTTGCGCCCAACGCTCGTTGAATACGCACTCGCCGGTCTGGATGTTCCACTCGCCGGTGCCGATGTTGGTCGCTTCGATAATCGAGGCCAGACGCCAGCGCTCACGCTCGAGCGTCACTTCGATATGCTTGCGCGCCGTCACGTCGCCAATGAAGCCGTACCAGACTATATCGCCGTTATCGAGCTTGTGCGGGCTGGCAAAGCCGGCGACCCAGATTTCGCCCAGGCGCGGGTGCAACACTCGATATTCGCCACGCCAGACAGTAAGGTTCTCCGCCGATTCGCTGATGCTTTGCATGACACGGTCTTGGTCATCCGGATGCAGCCGTGAGATAGCTGTGGAAGCGTCTTTGGCTGCTTCCTCGGCGGTCACGCCGTAAATCTCCTCGATGCCTTCGCTGGCGTATGGGAACCAAAAGCGGCCATCGGTCGAGAGTTGAAATTTGTAGACCATCCCCGGCAAATGACGCGTCAGCCTGTTGAAGCGCTCGATCAGCGCATCGCGATCCTGCTCGGCCCGCGCGCGCGTCAGGGTGGAACCCACCCAGCGGCTGCAGAGCCGCATGAATTCGATGTCGATCTCGTTGAAGTCGGCCCGCACGGGCCGCGAGCTGGAGAAGCTGATCGTACCGAAATACTGGCCATCCACCACAACGGGTGCGCCGATATAGGATTCGACCTTGAACGTTTCGTAACTCAGATGTTGGCGGAAATCCGAAGCGCCGATGCGTGACAGATCGAGCACGTCCTTGTGTTCGATAACCAGGCTGCAGAAGGTCTGGCCGAGATCAAACACGTCGCCGTCATGCAGTGACTGGTCGGGACTCTGCTGCGCGACGACCAGGAACTGGTCACCTTCGATTCGGCTGACAATGCCCTGATCCAGCCCCAGGTAGTCACATCCCAGGCGCAGGGCGTTGTGCAGTCGAGCGCTAACGTCGAGCGAGGGTTCGGCAGCCATGTCGTTTAATGCATGCAAAGCCTGCTGCTGTAGTCGCGTCTGCTCGAGCGTCTGACGCCGCGCCGCGGCGCGGGTCAGGCTCAGCAACAAGAGCAACAGAGCGGTCGCTGCAAGGAAGGCTCCAATCCACCTCGCCAGCTGCTGCAACTGGTCGGCGCGGTGTTCGGCGAGGCTTTCGGTGACATCGCGCCAGGCAAGGATAAGCGCTACGGCGGGGGCGGAGCGGTTGGTCCGGGCGCGGTCATGCATGGGAAACTGGGAAACCAGATAGTGCTGCTCTCCGGCAGTAAGCAATTGGTGGCTAGGCCGATCAGCGGACAGTTCAAGCTGGTCTGCCTGCATCCATTCGAGCGCCTCTTCGCGCGAATAGCTGTCGAGCAGCCAGGTACCGTCCTCGCTGGTCGCCAGGCCGTCGCTATTATGTTCGCTTCGATTGATGGCAAGGGTCGGCTGGTGCAGCAGAACGGCCAGGCCAGCACCGAGCTCCCTGTCGAGCTGACGCAGCTCCGGAAGCATGCCGAAACCGACTTCAAGCGTGGCGACGACCGGCGCGCCAGCCTCGTCGGAGGCGCGAATCGGCACGACACCGCTCATGCCCAGGCCGAAACGGCCGACCTCCAGGCCGCTGCGCGCTACACCGCTGCGCTGCGCTTCGGTCAGCATCGGCCGGTTGCCCACCAGAGAATCGCCCCAACGCTCCGGGCGGTGCATGCGTAGCAGGCTGACGACGCCCGGGCTGAGATGTATATGCAACTGGTTGGCGCCTGCGTTCTGCAAGGCCGTCCAGAAACCGCTCATGTCCTGTTCAAGCCTCGCCCGGAACGTCGCCACCAACGGGCTATGCAGTCCGTCGCGCTGGGCCAGCTCAGCGGTCCGACGTATCAGACGCAGGGTATCGTCATCTTCCGAAACGGTCTCGGCCGCCATCAGTGCCTGTCGCTTCAACGCCTGCTGCGACTGCATCACCGCCAGCCGCTGCAGTTCTGCCTGGGCAGCGAGCTGCCCGGCCCAGCGATCTTCGCGCTGATGCCAGCTCAACAGTCCCAGAGCGAGAAAAAACAGAGCGAGGGCGAGGATGCCAAAGGGCATCACCAGACGCCCCGTTAACGGCAAAACGGGTTTGGCCATCGAGGGTTTCCACAGGTTTATGGGCAGACAATAGCCGTAAAGCGAAGCCCCTGCCAGCCGCCCAGCGACCTGCGGTCAGAGGCTGTTGCTCAGGTGTCCGCCATCGACATTGAGTACGCTGCCGGTCATGAACGAGCCGGCTTCGCTGGCCAGCAGCAGCAACGGCCCGCTCAGCTCCTCCAACTGACCGAGCCGGCGCATCGGGACCTTGCTGCGGATGTACTGCTGGCCTTTTTCGGTGTCGAAATAATCGCCGTTCATCTCGGTACGAAAATACCCCGGTGCGATGGCGTTGACCCGAATACCATGCCTGGCCAGTTCCAATGCCATGGCCTTGGTGAGCTGCACGACACCCGCCTTGGCAACCGCATAATGGCTGAGCGCCGTGCCCACCCGCAGACCCAGGATCGAGGCAATATTGATCACGCTGCCGCCGGTTTCGGCCTTGGCCATGGCGACGGTGGCACGATGGGCCACGCGCCAGGCGCCGTCCAGATTGGTATCCATCATGCTGCGCCAGTTGCCTTCGCTCATGTCCAGGAACGGCACCGGATCGCCGATCCCTGCGTTGTTGACCAGCACGTCCACCGTGCCGAAGGCCGCCTCGGCCTGGGCGAACCCGGCGTCGATGCTGTCGCCGTCGGTGACGTCCATCGGCACCGCCAGGGCCTGACCACCGGCTGACTCGATCCGTTGCACCAATGATTGCAGGCGTTCGACACGCCGCGCGGCGACAACGACGCGAGCACCGGCCTGGCTCAGGATCAGCGCAAAGTGTTCACCCAGGCCGCTCGATGCGCCAGTAATCAGCGCGGTTTTGCCGCTCAGGTCGAAACGGTTGTTGCTCATGTCTTGCTCCTTTCTTGGTTTGGGCCGCGTCGCTTGCGCAGCGACGGAACGACTACGGCGCTGCGCTTTCTGTTATTTTCGTACGACATGGTGGCGCCGGCCGATCATGTCATCTGCGCATTGTGGCGGTATTTTGAATACGTTGAACGGGGGCTTGAATGATCATCGACTCGGCGAATTCCTCGCCATGTAATGACCCGTTTGTGCAGGCGGGGTTCGAACCCCGCCGAGTCCGGGTCGCGAGCTGATGCTGGAAAATCCAAGGTTGCGCCCTCCGGGCGGCACCGGATGGCTGGCGTGGCTGCGCAACTATCGCGCGGCATGGCTCAGCGGTGATGTAACCGCCGGGTTGGTGGTCAGTGTGATGATCATCCCGCAAAGCATGGCCTACGCGATGCTCGCCGGCCTGCCGGTGGAGATCGGCCTCTATGCGAGCATGCTTCCGCTGGTGGGTTACGCGCTGTTTGCCAGCAGCATGACCCTGTCGGTCGGCCCGGTTGCGGTCACCGGCCTGATGACCGCTTCGTTGATCGCACCTCTGGCTCCGGCGGGCACCGAACTGTATCTGCAGCTGGCCATCTGGCTGGCGCTGCTGTCCGGCGCGATGCTGTTCATCCTTGGCCTTCTGCGCATGGGCTTCCTGGCCAATTTCCTCAGTCATCCGGTGATCAGCGGCTTCCTCAGCGGCGCAGCGTTGCTGATCATATTCAGTCAACTGCCGCATGTTTTCGGTCTGGCGGCGTTGCCGCACACGCCAGCGCAACTGGCGGACCAATGGCGACCGGTCAACAGTCTGGTCACGGCAATGGGTCTGATCAGCCTGGGCTGGCTGATGTATGCACGCACCCGACTCGCTGGCCATCTGGTTCGGTTCGGGCTGCATGTGGGCGTTGCCAGACTGGCGGCGCGGTTGGCGCCGATCCTGGTCGTGGTGCTCGGCATCGCTGCGACCGCCGGGTTCGATCTGGCCGAGCGCGGCGTGCCGGTAGTGGGCGATCTGCCGGCCGGTCTGCCATCGTTGCAGTGGGTCACGCCGGACTGGAGCCACCTGCGCGTGCTGCTGATTCCTGCTGCGCTGATCAGCCTGGTCAGCTTCGTGGAAAGCGTATCGCTGGCGCAATCCCTTGCCAGGCGCAAGCGCGAAAGCATCGACCCCGATCGCGAGCTGCTGGCGCTTGGCGCCGCCAATGCCTGCGCGGGCATGTCGGGCGGCTTTGCGGTGTGTGGCGGGCTGTCGCGCTCGGTGGTGAACATGGAGGCCGGTGCCAATACGCCGTTGGCCAGCATCATCGCGGCGGTGATAATCGCGTTGATTGTGGCGACGCTGGCACCCCTCTTCCCGCATCTGCCGCTGGTGGTGCTGGCAACCATCATTCTGGTCGCGGTCACGCCGCTGATCGATCTGGTCAGCCTGCGGCGCGCCTGGGAATACGATCGAGCCGAAGGCCTGACGCTGCTGCTGACAGCGCTCGGGGTGCTCGTTTTCGGCATCGAAGGCGGCATCATCCTCGGCGTCTGCCTGTCGATTGCCTCGCAGCTATGGCGGGGCAGCCGTCCACACGTTGCGGTGGTCGGTCGCGTGCCGGACACGCAGTATTTTCGCAATGTGAACCGGCACCTGGTCGAAATCGAGCCGCATCTGCTGGCCATTCGCATCGACGAAAACATCTTTTTTGCCAATACCAAGGCCGTCGAGCGAGCCTTGCTCGATGCTTTCAACGATTACCCGGACACCCGCCATGTGTTGCTGATCCTATCGGCGGTCAACCACATCGACAGCACCGGGCTGGACATGCTCAGCGAACTGACCGAAGGCTTTGCCGAGCGCGGCGTGCGGTTGCATCTCGCCGAGGTGAAGGGACCGTTGATGGACCAACTCACCGAGACCGACTGGATCAGTCAGCAGGTGGGCGAGGTGTTTCCCAGTACACACATCGCGTTCAACACCCTGGCCAATCTCAAGAGCGAGGAGCCGGCGAAGACGGAATAGGATGGCCGCTGCTGCTACAGGCCGCTCGCAACCCAGATGGCCAGGCCGGCCGTCACCAAGGCCGCAACCAGGACCATCGGGCGTGCCGGTTTGGGTGGTTCGACCGCGGCCGGAACGGGCTTGCGCCCGTGCAGCATGGCGCCGACGAGTTGTTTCCCACGCCACTGATACGCGGCGATGGCCAGCAGATGAACGCCAATCAGCAGGTACAGCGCCTCTTCGGTCGAGCGATGCCAGCCGCTCAGGGTTCGGCTCAGTTGCGATGAGACCTCTCCTGCCCAGGGCCCGCTGAACGCCACATCATCGCTGGAAAACAGGCCGGTAACAGCCTGGAAGCCAAACAACCCGAGCATCGCCAGCACCGACAGCGCACCGACGGGCGTATGGCCTGGGCCCTGCCACTGGCCGTGCCACTGTGCGACGAGTCTATGTGGCGTCGGCACGAAGCTGCTAAACCGCGCCGCGCTGGGCCCGCAGAAGCCCCATACCAGGCGGAAGCCGAGCAGGCCAACCACGGCCAGCCCTAAACGCTGATGCCAAAGCATCCACGCCTCGCCCAGACTTACGGTCAGCAGTGCCCCGGCCACGGCCAACACTAGCAGCCAATGAAACAGTCGCGTGGGAAAGTCCCAGACCTTTATCCGCACAGCGACTCCTCTTACCAGGCGTGCACGACTAGCAACGCGCCAGTCAGTGTCAGCAGCGTATAGACGATCTGCCGGAAGCGCGTCTCGTCGACGCGATGATGCAGCCATTCCCCGAGCAGTATTCCGACGACCAGAAGCGGTACGTAGGTTAGCGTGCGCGGCAGGGCGGGTATCAGGCTGCCCTGAAGCAGGAACAGCAGACTCAGACTCGCATTGAGGGTAAACCACACGCTGAGCATGGTCGCGCGCAGACGACTCTTGTCCAGCTCGGTTCCGGCCATGGCATAGACCAGCAGCGGCCCGCCGGAGGCGAACAGGCCGTGCGTGATGCCAGCTGCAAACGTCAGCGCTCGGCTGAGCCAGACCGGGTGTGCCTGGGAAACCACCCCGCGGGCCAGGCGCCACAGTTCACGGCCGGCGAACCAGACGATCAGCAGCCCGAACAGCAGCTTGAGCAACTGGTCATCAAGGCCGGTGTGCACCTGATAGCCGACGAGTGTGCCGGTCAGCATCAGCGGCAGAATCATCCGACTGAGCAGCGGCCAGTCTATGTACCGTCGGTTGCGCCAGGCGAGAAAGCCGCTCATCAGCACGCTGAGCGGAACCAGCACCGGCATCACCTCAGGCAGTGGCAGCACCAACGCAGCCAGTGACAAGGCGATGACCAGGCTGCCGAAGCCGGTGACTGCTTCGATGGTGTAAGCGATCAGAATGCATACGCCGACCCAAAGCCATGGGTCGATCATCAGCGCAGGTCCCCGGCGAATCGTTTGCGGACCTGGCGCAAATACAGTGACGGCGCGAAGCGCCAGAGCAGACTGCCGAAGCGAGATACCGGCTCGGGCATCAGCCAGCGCTTGCGTTGATCCAGGCCGTCGGCGATCAGCCCGGCCATCCACTCGGCGCTTTTCATACCGCCAACCATCGAGCGCGGGTGGCGTGCAACCTGGCCGTCCTTGTCGAGTGCGTGATGTTCGATAGGCGTGTCGAGAAAGCTCGGGTAGGCCATAAGCAGATGTATTCCGTCCGGTTCGAGTTCGAGTCTGAGTACCTCGAAGAACTGGGTCAAGGCGCTTTTTGCCGCGCAGTAGGCGGCGCGACCCGGAACCGGCATCCACCCGGCCATGGAACCGACGCAGATGATGCTGCCGCGGCTTTCACGCAGTAGCGGCAGAGCAGCGATGGAAAGTTCGACCGGGCCCTGCCAGTCTACCGCCATGACCTTGCGGAACACCTTCGGGTCGGTCTGGTGCGCTGGCGAACGGTGGGTGATGCCGGCGTTGTTTACCAGCAGGTCGAGGCGGCCGAAGCGTTTGCGGGTTTCGCTGACGAGCCGCTTGATGTCCGCTTCGCTGGTTATGTCTGTGGTGACAGCCAGCACCCGGTCCGGTGTGCCCAGCTCGTCGGCCCGCTGCGCCAGTTGCTCTGCGTTGATGTCTGCCAGAATCAGTTGATGGCCAGCGGCGTGCCAATGTCGAGCCATGGCCCAGCCTAGGCCTGACGCGGCGCCGGTGAGTAGGGTGGTATACATTTAGTTGCTTCTCCTTGCGTGCCGGCAGCTTTGCCAGCCGGGCAGGCTGGACACGCTGTGAATACATCCCTGTACGCTCGGCGATGCCCATCCTTGGGCATCGACGGTCCAGCCTGCCCGGCTGGCAAAACTGCTATAGAGCTGCCGAGTGTCTGCCCCGCCGCCCTCACCCATCAGTGCGCACAAGGCGGCGTTGATCCCGCACGGTTTCTTGCAGGCGTGCTGGGTAGCCCTTGGGCCAGACCGTCCATGCCCATGGATGGGCATGGTCGAGCTCACATGGATGTGCTCGTAGCGTGTCTGGTCCAAGGGCTACCCAGCACGGCGCTCGCACGGCTACCGAAAGATCAGCGCTGCCGCTTCCCATTGCACTGCACGAAAAACTCAAACGTCTCAGCGGAGGTTTTAGCGAGCCGATAGCCGAACTCTTCCTTCAACCGTCGGTTGCTCAACACCGGCCGATACAACAGAAACCGCACCTGCTCCGACCCCGTTGGCTTGCCGCGCCACTTGGCTACCTGCAAGCCAGCCTTGACCAGCCAAACCGGCAGCGTCAGCAGCGGCTTGTTCAGCCGTCTGGCGATGTCGCCCATGGTCAATGCACCGTCACCAGCCATGTTGTAGATGCCCGTCTTGCTCTCGCGCAGGCCCATTTCCATGGCACCGACCACATCCTGATCCCAGATGAATACGAAGGGTGAATTGCTGCCTTTCAAGGCGAGAATGCGCGGGGCGCGGAACAGGTCGGTAATCTGATTGCGCGTCTCGGAGCCCAGTACCGTCCCGGGCCGGAAGATCAGCTGGGCAAGCTCCGGGTGGGTGTGGCGATACTCGGCGAGCATCTCCTCGATCAACCGCTTATGGTCGGAGTAGGCGAATTCCGGATTGCCCCGCAGAGCATCCTGTTCATCGATCCACGACGGGTTGTCGGGATGATAGCCGTACGCCGCCCCAGAGCTGGTCACGGTGACATGCCGTACCCCCGCCTCCAGACAGCATTCGAGGACGTTGCGCGTGCCGTTGACGTCGATGTCGTAGTCGCGCGCGCGGTCCGGCGATGCCTGTAGAACCGAGGCCAAATGGACCACATGGGTGATCTGCTCAGCCCGCAGCAGCTCGACCAGCGCCGAGTCGCGAACGTCCAGCTGATGAATAGGAAAGCGCACGTCGTCGCGCTGGCGGATATCGGTTCCGATCACGACGAAGTCGTCTGCCAGGCGGTCGCCGAGTTGATGGCCGATGTAGCCGGCGGCGCCGGTGATAAGGATGCGTTGGTTCATGGTAAGCGTCCCGTGGCGGTCGGAGCGGAGTTGATCGGATCATCAGAAGGCAGCGGCAGGCGCGCCCAGATCTGCGATAGCGTCAGCCCGCTGACCAGATGCCAGACGCCCCAGAAGGCAGTGATCAGCATCATGCCGCCTGCCTCCGGAAAGAACGTGAACATGATGACCAGTCCCAGGCCGGAATTCTGAATGCCGACTTCCATGGTGACTGCGCGCCGATCGCTGACCGGCAACTTGAGCAGCTTGCCCATGGCGTAGCCCAGCGCCAGAGCCAGTAGATTGTGAGCCACCACCAGCCAGAAGAAGCTGTGAAAGCGCTCGACGAACAGATCCAGATTCTTCGAGAAGGCGATGGCCACGAAGCCGAGGAATACCAGAAGCGAGACGATGCGTAGCGGCTTCTCGCTGCGACTGACCAGCGCCGGGAAGCGGCGACCGGTGAGCATGCCCAATGCCAGCGGCAGGGCGAGCACCAGCAATACCAGCAGCAGAATCCCGCCTGGCTCCAGAGTGATCTCGGTCAGATAGCTGCGTGTGTACGGGTTGAGCCAGCCATACAGCGCAAAATTAAGCGGAGTGAGAACGGTTGCCGCCAGGCTCGACACCGCTGTCATGCTGACCGATACCGCAACATTGCCACGCGCCAGCCAGGTCATGATGTTGGAGAAGCTGCCGCCCGGGCAGGCGGCCACCAGAATCATGCCCAGCGCCAGTTCCGGATCGATGCGCATGGCCCAGGTGAACAGACAGGTGGCTAATGGCAGCAGCAGAAACTGTGCAACCAGACCGGCCAGTGGCGCGATGGGCGCCAGCGCGATGCGCTTGAAGTCTTCCAGCCGGAGGCTCAGCGACACGCCGAACATCATGCAGGCCATGATGAGGTTCAGCAGGATCAGGCTGGCCGGGTCGAATTCGAGCGGCAGGGCCCCGCTCATGCCGTTGCCGCCTGCGGCGGCATCGCTGGCAGGTCGCGTTCCAACTCGGCGATATGTTGGTGCAGCGAGGCGAGATAGGCGTCCTTGTTCACGTAATAAGCCATCCGCGCCAGCTTGATGTACTGATAACCGCCGTCGAGCGTAACCCGTGCCCGCTCGCGCTTGAGCTGGTTGAAACGGGTGGCCGCTGCGGTACTGGCGCGCTGCTGCTGAATGTATAGCGCAACCAGCCGGGCCTGCTGATTGCGCCCCTCCCAGCCAAGCCCCGCCGCTTCGATCATGCCCATCATGAACAGATTGTTGTGCTCCGGGTGGAACACGTTCATGTACAGCTGCGGCGCGTCGCGATCCAGCGGCCAGTTCAGATGCTCGCGGGCGATGAAGGGGTAATCCAGGAGGTATCCGGTCGCAAGCAGAATCAGGTCGTACTCGGCGGATTCGCCATCGCTGAAGTGCACGGTTCGGCCATCCATACGAGCAACGTCGCGGCGCGGCTTGATGTCGCCGTGACCCAGGTGGTGCAGGATCAACGAATTGACCACCGGGTGCGACTCGTACATGCGGTAATCCGGGTCCGGCAGACCGTAGTCGGACGGCTTGCCGATGATCATCCGGATCAGACCTGCATCAAATCGCTGTTTCAGCGGGCGCGGCATCTTCAGTTTGCCGCCGAGCGTATCGACCGGCCGACCTTTCACGAATTTGGGCAAGAAGTAATAGCCGCGGCGCAGGCTCATGTCCACGCTGGCTGCCTGATGTACGGCATCGACAGCTATATCTGCTCCGGAATTGCCGCAGCCGACGATCAGTACACGCTTGCCGCGAAACACCTCGGCCTTGCGGTATTCGGCCGAGTGCATCAGCTCGCCGCTGAACTCCCCGGGCAGGCTCGCGCGGTTGGGGGTATGCAGGGTGCCATTAGCGATCAGCACGCCGTCGAAGCGGCGGCTCTGCTTCTCGCCGTTGCGCTCGCTGACGAGCATCCAGCCGTCGCCATCCGGCGTCAGCTCGACCACGCGGGTGTTGAATTCATAGTGTCGCTTGAGTCCGAAGTGTTCGGCGTAATCACGGAAGTACCGGCGCATCTCGATATGGTGCGGATACGGCGCCACATTGTCGCGCATGGGGAACTCGGCGAACTCGGTCATGCGCTTGGACGAGATCAGGTGCGCGCTTTCGTACATGGTGCTGTGGGGGTTGTCGATGTCCCATAGCCCGCCGACATCGCTATGCAGCTCAAATCCGAGAAAGGGAATGTCGAGCTTTTGCAGATTTCGTGCGCTGGCCAGGCCCATGGGCCCGGCGCCGATGACGGCGTACATGGATGCGTTTCTCCGCTGGCTTGTTGTTATGATCACACTCTAAGCCAACGCAGCAATTCGGTATCGCACCGAACAGGACACGGGACCGGCAATTCAGGCCATGCACGACTGCGCCGAACACAGCGTCACTCCACGTTACAGCCAGGCCATTCTGCAGATGGCCGAGCGGTTGGGCATCGTTCTGCCCGATGGTCTTGACCGACGCCTGCAGGGCATCCAGCGAGTCCCGATCGGCTGGCAGGACGAGCTGTGGGAAGCCTTTTGTCAGGCCAGTGGGGACCCGCTGATCGGGCTTCGGCTGGGTTTGGAAATCCAGGTCGGCCATCTCGACAGCCTCGGCATGCTGCTGGTCACCTGCGAGACGTTCGGCGAAGCGCTGGAAGAACTGATCGAATACGCTCCGGTCATCGGCGATGGCGGGGAATTTCGGCTGCATCGGGACGGGCCCCAGGCGTTCATCGATTATCAGCCGCACCTGAGCGTACGCCGTGCGGAGCGGGTCGAGGCGGTGCTCGGCAGCATGCTCAACCTGAGCCGCTGGGCGACCGGCAATCGCTTTCAGCCCAGCGGCATGTGGCTGGCGCATGCTCCGCTAGCCGAGCCCGCGCGCTATGAAGCGCTGGTCGGCTGTCGCGTACATTTCAACGCCGGATGCAACCATCTGGGCTTTACTGCCGGCCAGTTGGAGCTGCACCAGATCCAGGCCAACGGCGCTCTGCGCGACCATCTGCGGAGGCTGGCCGACCAGACGCTGGCGGAACTCGGCCACCAGAGCCTGAGCGCCGACGTGCAGCGCCTGGTCACGGCTCATCCAAGCTGGGGCAAGGAGCGCATCGCCGAGCAGTTGCACCTCAGCGGTCGTCATCTTAACCGACGCCTTGCCGAAGATGGTCTGTCGTTCAAAACCCTGCGCGAGAGCGTCCTGCAAGCCATGGCCTGCCAGGCGCTGCAGGGTAACCAGCGCGTGGCGGATATCGCCGAGCAACTCGGATTCTCTGATGAAAACGCCTTCATCCGCGCCTTCCGTCGCTGGCAGGGCATGACGCCTGCGCGGTTTCGGTCAGCTCCCACTTCCAGCTAACGCTGCGGCATAGCGACTGGCATCCGAGCGGCGACTGCTTCCACTGGTTCTACTTGTTCTAAGTCTCCCGAGCGCCGCTGCGCCCCGCTGGAACGCCCGCACTGACCGCGCACCAAAGCCGAGCGTATCGGATCATCGCTGCCGCCTCGATCACCTTTCCCTGCTCCGATTCTTTCTCCTTGAAAAACAGCCTGATACCCCGACTGGTGCGGCTTTTGGCATAGCCGATGCAACAGCTATGACAGGCGTTATGACCTGTTAATACAAGTTGACCAACCGGCAAGGTGAAGACAATGAATAACCGAAGAGGCCTGATTGCTCTCGCGCTGTGCGGCACCGTGTCACTGTTCGGCGGCAAGGCCGCTGCCGAGACCATCCAGATCGGCATCGGCCACCAGAGCATGGTGACCAATACCGTTTCCGGGGGCGTGATTCTGGAGAAGCTCAACCTTCTCCACAAGCACCTCCCTGCCACCGGCAAGTATGCCGATGTCGACTACAAGATCATCTTCCGCGACTACGACTCGGGCCCGCCGATTACCAATCAGATGCTCGCTGGCAAGCTCGAGTTTGGCGTCATGGGCGACTACCCACTGATCGTCAACGGCGCCAAGTTCCAGGAAACCGGCAAGCAGCAGACGCGGTTCATTGCCGTGACCGGCTACAACCTCAAGGGTACCGGTAACGGCATCGTGGTGCCCTATGACTCCCCGGTCCAGTCGCTGGCCGATCTGGCCGGCAAGACCATCTCCACCCCGGTGGGTAGCGCTGCCTGGGGCATGACGCTCAAGGCACTGAGCGACGCCGGGCTGTCCGACAAGGTCAAGCTGGTCAACCAGGCCCCGCCGATCGGCGCGGCGAACATCGCTGCCAACCGCATCGATGCCCATGCTGATTTCTGTCCCTGGTCGGAAATGATGGAGTTTCGCGGTACCGCCCGGAAGATCTACGACGGCAGCGAGGCCGAGGTGCCGACCTTCCACGGCATCGTCGTACGCGAATCGTTTGCCAGGCAGTACCCGGAAGTGGTCGACGCGGTATTGACCGCGACCATCGAGGCCCAGCAGTGGATTCAGAAGGATCCGATGCAGGCGGCGATGCGCGTGTCTGAGTGGACCGGCGTCGAGAAGGAGGTGCTCTACCTCTACTTCAGCAACGGCGGCATTTCCACCATGGAAGCCAGCATCAAGCCGGAGTGGGTCGAGGCGCTGAAATACGACCACGCCCTGCTGCAAAAGGAAATGCAGATTCCCGATCTCGACTTCAACGCCTGGGTCGACGCCAGCTACCTCAAGCGCGCTTACCAGAGCGCCGGCCTGGATTACGACGCGCTGGTCGCCACTGTCGTGAGCCCTACGCCGAACAATCCACAGCTCAATCCCGCGGAAATGTGGGTCGACGGCCAAGGGATCGTCAGCTTCGACAGCATTGCCGAGATGCTTGCCGCCGAGAAGACAGCCATGGCCAAGGGCACCCTGGTCACCGCCACCTATGTCTACGACAACCGCACCGGACTGAAGCTGTTCGGCAAGGCTGCCTACATGGTGCAGGCGCCGAGCGGGGAAGTACTGGCCTTCATGAAGAAGGCCGATTCGGACAGCCACATCGCCGAGTTCGGCGGTACCGCGCTGGTTCCCGGCAAAGCCGTGGCGATGTTGCCCTGACTATTACGCCACGGACCCAAGTCGTCCGGGGCAGCCTGCTGAAGGAGCTGTAGCTATGACCATGAAATCGAACGTAGCGGTTGCCGAGCCGGTGGTTGCCCCGGCTCCGGCTCCGGCCGAAAGGGGTCCCGGTGCTCCGGCACTGGATGCCACCAGCCAAATGGAACATCACGACACGCCACCAGCCGCACCGGCACCGGCCGCCCTGCGTCATGCCACGCTGGAAAAGGCGCGCCGTTACGCAGTGCGGACCGCGGCGCTGATCATGGCGGTGGTGATCTGGCACCTGGCCTCGACCAATGACTTCAACCTCTTCGTTAACTTCGAGCACGTGCCGGAGCCGCTCACGGTTGGCGAGGCGTTCCTGGCCGAACTGACCGGTAGCGAGTTCTACCTGCACATCGCCCATAGCATGCAGCGCATCGCTATCGCTTACGGGCTGGCTGTGGTGCTGGGCGTGACCCTGGGCGTGCTGATGGGCCGCTCGAAGTGGGCCGAAGACATCATCCTGCCGTATATCGAACTGCTCCGGCCGATCCCGGCAGTGGCCTGGATTCCTCTTGCGATCCTGATGTTGCCGAGCGAGCAGTCGAGCATCGTCTTCATCACCTTCCTCGGCGCGCTATTCCCGGTGGTGCTCAACACCGTACACGGCGTCGAGCAGACCAATGGTGTGCTGGTCAGGGCGGCGCGCTGCCTCGGGGCAAGCAACTCGGCGATTCTCTGGCACGTGATCATCCCCGGCGCCATGCCCAGCATCGTCACCGGTCTGGCGGTGGGCATGGGTGTGGCCTGGTTCTCGCTGCTGGCTGGCGAAATCATCAGCGGCCAGTACGGCATCGGCTACTTCACCTGGACCTCGTACACGCTGATCCAGTACCCGCAGATCATCATCGGCATGCTCACCATCGGCCTGCTCGGCACCCTCAGCACCCTGCTGGTCCGCCTGGCCTGCAGCCCACTGCTGCGCTGGCAGCCAAAAGGAGCACGCGCATGAAAACCGCTACCCCGACCGATAGCCGTCTGGCCGTGCTCGATCACAGCCGCCTGAAAAGCCGTACCACACAGAGCGTCGAAGGCCGCGGCAACATCAGCGTACGCAACGTCGATATCGAGTTCGCCGTTAACGGCAGCCGCAATGTTGCGGTACAGCAAGCCAATCTGGAGATTCGATCGGGCGAGTTCGTCTGCCTGCTCGGCCCTTCCGGCTGCGGCAAGTCGACCCTGCTCAATGCCATCGCCGGCTTCGTCAATCCGACCCGCGGCGAACTGACCGTGGATGGCAAGGCCGTGACCGAGCCCGGCCCGGACCGCGGCATGGTGTTCCAGCAGCACTCGCTGTTTCCCTGGAAGAGCGTGCACGACAACGTCGCCTTCGGCCCGCTGATGGCCGGCGCCAGCCGCGCCGAGGCCAGCAGCGTGGCGCGCACCTTCCTCTCGCTGGTGGGCCTGGCCGCATTTGCCGATGCCTATCCGACCAACCTCTCGGGCGGCATGCAGCAGCGTGTCGGCATTGCCCGGGCGCTGGCCAACTACCCCAGCGTGCTCCTCATGGACGAGCCCTTCGGCGCCCTGGATGCGCAGACGCGAATCATGATGCAGGAGAACCTGCTGGAGATCTGGCGCGAGTTTCGCAACACCGTGGTGTTCGTCACCCATGACATCGACGAGGCGGTGTTTCTCTCCGATCGCATTGTGGTCATGAGCGCCAGCCCCGGACGGATCATCGCCGATATCCCGGTGAAGCTGCCGCGCCCGCGCGATCAGTCGCTGCTGACCAGCCCCGAGTTCATGGTGCTCAAGCGCCAGTGCCTGGAACTGATCCGTCAGGAAACCCTGAACGCCTTCAAGCAGCAGAACCGGACGGGCTGAACCATGCGCATCCAACGGCTCTTTTTCCTTTCGCTCGACATGACATGTCATGACAACCGGAGTGGCCGCCATGAATGGAATTGATCAGTTCGCGCCGGGCCAATCGCCGCTGCCGCTGTACGTACAAATCCGCGACAGCCTGCGCCGGAAGATTCTCGAAGGCAGTTATGCGATCCACGAGCGGCTGCCCTCGGAAAACGAAATGATGGTCGCCTTCGGCGTCAGTCGGATCACCATCCGACAGGCACTGCGCGACCTGCATAACGAAGGGCTGGTGTTCAGCGCCCAGGGCAAAGGCACCTACGTCAGCAAGCCCAAGGCGGTGCAGAACGTCCAGCGCCTGCAAGGCTTCGGCGAAGCGATGGCCGCCCAGGGCTATGAGGCGACGGCGCGGCTGCTGAGCATTCGCGAATGCAAGCCGGCCAAGGCGGTTGCCGCTGCGCTGCACACGCACTCCGGCGAAGACGTGGTCGAGGTCAAGCGTGTGCGCTACCTCAACCGTGAGGCGGTGTGCCTGGAAAGCAGCTACTTCCCGCTGGATATCGGTCGCCCGCTGTTTTCCCGCGATCTTTCCGGCGACATTTTTCCGCTACTGGAGAACCTTTTCGGCATCCCGCTCGGGCATGCCGAGATCGGCCTGGACGCCACCCTGGCCGATGACGAAACCCAGGACCTGCTTGGCCTGAAAGTCGGCGAGGCGATCCTGCGCGTGGAGCGCCTGACCCATAACCGCAGCGGTCGGCCGATCGACTTCGAATACCTCTGTTACCGCGGTGACTCATTCAAATACCAATTCCGAGTGGATCGGAAATAGGAGATTAGCCATGACTACAACCATCAACGACATCCCCGTTATCGATACCGACGTGCTGGTGATCGGCGGCGGTACCGCCGGTCCAATGGCCGCCGTGACCGTCAAGGAGCAGGACCCTTCGTTGAAGGTAATCCTGCTGGAAAAGGCCAACGTCAAGCGCTCCGGCGCCATCTCCATGGGCATGGATGGCCTCAATAACGCCGTGGTTCCCGGGCACGCGACGCCCGAGCAGTACGTCAAGGAGATCACCATTGCCAACGACGGCGTCGTTCACCAGCCGGCAATCATGGCCTACGCGCAGCGCTCATTCCCGATGATCGAAAAGCTCGACTCCTGGGGCGTGCATTTCCAGAAGGACGAGACCGGCGACTACGACATGAAAAAGGTGCACCACCTGGGCACTTACGTACTGCCGATGCCGGAAGGCCACAACGTCAAGAAGATCCTCTATCGCCGGCTGCGCCGAGTGCGGGTGGAAATCGAGAACCGCTTCCAGGCGACTCGCCTGCTCAAGGACTCGGACGGCAACATCGCCGGCATGATCGGGGTGAATACCCGGACCGCCGAGCCGATCATCATCCGCGCCAAGGCGGTGATCATGGCCACCGGAGCTGCCGGCCGTATTGGTCTGCCGAACTCCGGCTACCTGTTCGGCACCTACGAAAATCCAGCCAACTGCGGCGACGGCCATGCCATGGCCTACCACGTCGGCGCGGACCTGGTGAATCTGGAATGCTTCCAAGTCAACCCGCTGCTCAAGGATTACAACGGCCCGGCCTGCGCCTACGTCACCGGCCCGCTCGGCGGCTTTACCGCCAACGCCTACGGCGAACGCTTCATCGAGTGCGACTACTGGTCCGGCCAGATGATGCTGGAGTTCTTCAAGGAGCTGGAATCCGGCACGGGCCCGGTGTTCCTCAAGCTCGACCACCTGGCCGAGGAAACCATTCAGGAAATCGAGACCGTTCTGCACACCAACGAGCGTCCGACCCGCGGACGCTTCCATGACGGGCGCAAGGTCGACTACCGCCAGCGCATGGTCGAGATGCACATCTCGGAGATCGGCTTCTGCTCCGGCCACTCGGCTTCCGGCGTATGGACCGACGAGAACGGCGCCACCACCGTGCCCGGTCTCTACGGCGCCGGTGACATGGCCTCGGTAGCGCACAACTATATGCTCGGCGCCTTCGTCTACGGGCAGATCTGCGGTGAAAACGCCGCGCAGTTTGCCAAGAATCGCAGCGAGCCGGTGCTCGATGAAGCCTTCATTGTCGCCGAGCTGGCGCGTATCCAGGCACCGCTGAAGGTCAAGGACGGCATTCCGCCCGAGCAGATGGAATACAAGGTGCGCCGCCTGGTGAACGACTATTTGCAGCCGCCGAAGGTCACCAAGAAGATGGAGATTGGCCTGGAGCGCATTCTCGCCGTGCGCGAGGACCTGCCGCTGCTCTCGGCCGCCGACCCCCACGAACTGCTGCGCGCGCTCGAAGTGCAATCGATCATCGACTGCGCCGAGATGGCTGCGCGTGCCTCGCTGTACCGCACCGAGTCGCGCTGGGGCCTGTACCACTACCGTGTCGACTATCCCGAGCAGAACGATGCCGAGTGGTTCTACCACAGCCGCCTGTTCAAGGACGAGAACGGCAACATGGCCAGCGGCAAGCGGCCGATTGCCGACTACATCGTCCCGCTCGGTGAAGAGAAGGACGCTTACAACAAGTTGCGCGTGAAGAAAGCGGCCAACGCCTGATAACGGATGGTTGCCCGCCGCGGCGCGCAGCCATCCTCCGAAGCCTTGATGAGGAAAAGACCATGCCAATCAGCAACCATCGCTCCAGCGTCCCGGTCATCGTGGACGAAGAAAAATGCATCGCCGACAAGGGCTGCCGCGTCTGCATCGACGTCTGTCCACTCGACGTCCTGTGGATCAACGAAGACACCGGCAAGGCGCACATGAAGTACGACGAATGCTGGTACTGCATGCCCTGTGAGGCCGACTGCCCCACCGATGCAGTGAAAGTGAACATCCCGTATCTGCTGCGCTGAGGAGCTGCCCATGAAGACCTATGACGACCCGATGCTGCAGGAAATCGCCGAAAACCTGGCATCAAGCGACCCGGGCATTCGCCGGGTAGCGGTGCTCGAGCTGGTCGATTGCGGCGAGCCGGAGGCTGCGGAGCTGCTGATCCTGGCACTCAACGATCCCGACCCGGCCGTCCGCCAGGAGGCGGCCAAGGTGGTCGACGAGTTCGATGCCGTGGATATCGCCGATGCATTGATTGCCGCGTTGGGCGACAGCAACGAAGTGGTACGCAACTCGGCTGCGCATGCGCTGGCTGACCTCAAGGATCCGGCCGCCGCCGGCCCGCTGCTCGAAGCACTGGATAACAGCAGCGATTCCTTCGTCATGGCCGGCATCCTGCGAGCGGTCAAGCCGCTGCGCAATCCCGCCTCGCAGGCGCCGGCGCTAGGGTGCCTGAACCACGAGGACCCTCAGGTCCGCCGCGAGGCGGTAGGGGTGATCGGCTGGCTCAAGCAGACCGAGAACCTGCCGGCGCTGATCGAGCGCGCCCAGCACGACAGCGACGCCGAGGTCCGCCGCGCCGCGACCGGTGCGCTGGTGTACGCCAGCGGTGATCAGGTCGGCCCGACGCTGGTCGGCCTGCTCGGTGACGAGCACTGGCAGGTGCGCGTGGAGGCGGCGGTGAGCATTGGCAAGCTGGATTACCAGGCCGGTCTGCAGCCGCTGATGGACGCCACCCGCGACAGCTTCTGGCAGGTTCGCGAAAAGGCCGTGGACTCGCTGGGCAAGCTGGGCTCGGTGGGCGCCATCCCGGTCCTCGGTACTTGCGCCCGTGACCCGATGAGCAATCTGCGCAAGGCAGCCATCGGCGCGCTGGGCAGTATCGGCCACCGCGACGGCCGGCCATTCGTCGAGAGCGCCCTGGATGATCCGGACCCGGACGTGCGCAAGCTGGCGCGTTGGGCCATGTCCAAGCTCGAAGCGGCCGCCTGAGTCTGCTGCCCGGTGCACGGCGCCGGGCAATCTCAACCAGCAGGAGAACCATGCCATGACCTTTGTGGTGACCGAAAACTGTATTCGTTGCAAATACACCGACTGCGTCGATGTGTGTCCGGCCGATTGCTTTCACGAGGGGCCGAACTTCCTGGTGATTAACCCGGAAACCTGTATCGACTGCAGCCTGTGCGTACAGGAATGTCCGGCCGACGCGATTTACGCCGATACCGACGTACCACCGGACCAGACCCATTTCATCGAGCTCAACGCCGAGTTGGCCCAGCTGTGGCCGGTGATTGCCGCAGCCAGTGAGCCCATGGCCGAAGCCGATATGTGGATAGACCAGGGTGACAAGCTGCAGTTTCTGGAACGTTGAGGCATGTCCCAACTTGTCATGACGAGTTGGCTGAGACACACGCTGGTGGCTGCTGGTTGTCGGCGCCATCAGCGAAAGCGCTCGCCCGGTGCTGCTTGACGAGCGACAGCTGCGTCTCGCTGAAGCCCCGGCGCTGGTACTACCCAAGCGCAAGGCCAACCAGGCCTGAGGAGTCAACATGACCCGTCCGATGTTCATCGAAGCGCCGCAGGAAGTGCGGCTGAGAAAGCGTGAGAACCGCCTCGAGGTGCTCTGGGCGGATGGTCAGCGCACCAGCCTGAGCGGCCTGATGCTGCGCAGATCCTGCGCCTGCTCATTCTGCGTCCAGGCGCAGCAGACCGGCGCGCTGACCGTGATCGATGCCGACGTCGGCGTCGCCCGGCTGGAGGTCAATGGCGTCAGCGGCCTGCAGTTTCACTTTACCGACGGCCACTATAAGGGCCTCTATCCGTGGGGTTACCTGCGTGAGCTCAGCGATCAACTGGGCGAGCCGGTCGCAGATCCTCAGCCTGCCGGTCTCCAGGCGGAGCGCTGCGCATGACCGAGCGCGCCCAGCCCCGCGACCTGTTGCTTTGGGCGGCCGTTCGACGGCTGTACCCAGGGCTGGCGCTATGCGCGGTGCTGGCGCTCGCCGGGAGTTTCCTGGCTGAGCATTACGGCACGCCGGCGCTGTTGCTGGTGTTGCTGCTCGGCTTCGGTTTTGCCAGCCAGGGCCAGGATGTCCGGCTGCAGCCGGGAGTAACGTTCTGCAGCCGACAGGTGCTGCGCATCGGTGTGGCGTTGCTCGGAGCGCGCATGGGCGTCGAGCAGGTGCTGGCCGTCGGCAGTCTGCCCTTGCTGATGGTGTTGAGCTGTGTGCCCTTGACCATCGGCACAGCGCTGCTGCTCGGTCACTGGCTGGGGCTGCCAAGTATGCAAAGTCTGGTGGCGGGTGTGGCGGTAGCCATCTGCGGCGTATCGGCGGCGATCGCGGTGGCAGCGGTGATCCCCGCCGGCCGGCTGGAAGAACGCCGGCTGCTGGCGGTGGTGGTCGGCGTGACCGCCATGGGTACGCTGGCAATGCTTGCCTACCCGCCGCTGTTGGTCGCCATGGGTTACACCGACGTTCAGGCCGGGCTCCTGCTGGGCGCGAGCATCCATGACGTGGCGCAGGCGGCTGGAGCCGGCTATCTGGTCTCGGACGCGGCCGGCGATGTGGCGACGCTGACCAAGCTGCTGCGCGTGGCCTTGCTCGCCCCACTGGTGATCCTGCTCGGCCTGATCCTGCGCCGCGGCGAAGGCGGCAAGACCGAATTTCCCTGGTTTCTCATAGGTTTTCTTGCATTGTTCTGCGCCAACAGTCTCGGCTGGTTGCCTGAGGCGTTGAAACAGATGCTGGTGTCCGCATCGGCGGCGTGTCTACTGGCGACCATGGCTGCGCTGGGCATGCGCACGTCGCTCGGGGCTCTGCTGGCCCAGGGCTGGAGACCCATGATGCTGATTTTTGTAATGAGCCTGCTGCTGATGGCCTTTGCCACTGGTTCGCTGGCGCTGTTTTCCCTTTGACCTTGTAATTCGTTAAGGAGGCCATCATGGCTGCGATCGGTACGGAAAATGTTCTGAGCGTTCACCACTGGAACGACACGCTGTTCAGCTTCAAGACCACGCGGGACCAGAGCCTGCGCTTCGAAAACGGGCACTTCGTGATGATCGGCCTGCCGGTCGAGGGCAAGCCGCTGATGCGCGCCTACAGCATTGTCAGCGCCAATCATGACGAGTATCTGGAATTTCTCAGCATCAAGGTGCCGGACGGCCCGCTGACCTCGCGGCTGCAACACCTGAAGGAAGGCGATTCCATTTATGTCAGCCGTAAGCCGGTCGGTACGCTGGTGATGAATGATCTGCGCCCGGGAAAGCACCTTTACCTGTTCGGCACAGGCACCGGTCTGGCGCCTTTCATGAGCATCGTGCGCGATCCGGAGGCTTACGAGCGCTTCGAAAAGATCGTACTGGTGCACTGCGTGCGCCAGGTTAGTGAACTGGCCTACCACGACTATCTGACCCGGGAGCTGACGGAGCACGAATTCCTCGGCGACGAGGTGCGCGAGAAGCTGACCTATTACCCCACCGTGACCCGCGAGCCGTTCCGCAACACAGGCCGCATCACTACCCTGGTGGGGACCGGCAGGCTGGCCGCGGACATCGGCCTGTCGCAGCTCAACCCGGAGACCGACCGCGTGATGCTCTGTGGCAGCCCGGCGATGCTCGAAGAGCTCACCGGCATGCTCGACGGCATGGGCTTTGCAGCGTCAGCTGAACAGGGCGACCCGGGTGATTACGTGATCGAGCGGGCGTTCGTCGAAAAGTGAAATCAGGCTGATCTGTTACCGCCCGGCTGCGGCCGGGCATGGGAGCCAAGCATGTCCGAACCCGCACTGAAGATAGTACCCAATGAATTGTCCCGGCAGGCCGAGGCTGCGCTCGGCCAATGGATCGACCCGATCATCGGTTGTGATCTGATCAGCGCCGGGGCGGTGATCAAGCTGGAGGCATTTACCTTCCGGCTGTATATCGACCTGCACCTGGGCTTCCCGGCCGATCACTATGGCCCGCAACTGCGCAACGAGTTGGAGCGCTACCTGCTGGCCAATACCCAGGCCAAGGTGGTCGAAGTCAACGTGACCTGGTCGGTAAGCGCGGCGCCGCTGACCGCCCAGACCTTGCCGGCGATCAAACATCTGATCGCCGTTGCCTCGGGCAAGGGCGGTGTCGGCAAATCCACCACCGCGACCAACCTGGCGCTGGCGCTGGCCGCGCAAGGCGCGCGGGTGGGCATGCTCGATGCCGATCTCTACGGCCCCAGCCAGCCGCGCATGCTGGGCCTGTCGGAGCTGCCCGACACCGTCGATGGCAAGCTGCAGCCATTGGTGGGCCACGGCATTCAGACCATGTCGATCGGTTTTCTGGTCGACGAGGAGCAGCCGATCATCTGGCGCGGCCCGATGATCACCCAGGCATTGACGCGCCTGCTCAACGAGACCGAGTGGCAGGACCTGGATTACCTGATCGTCGATATGCCGCCGGGCACCGGCGACATACACATGACCCTGGCGCAGAAGATGCCGGTATCCGGTGCGGTGATCGTCACCACGCCGCAGGACATCGCCCTGCTCGACGCGCGCAAGGGTCTGAAGATGTTCGACAAGGTGAATATTCCCGTCCTCGGCATCATCGAGAACATGAGTACTCATGTTTGCAGTAACTGTGGGCACGAGGAACACATCTTCGGCGCGGGTGGTGCGCAGCGCATGGCTGAGGAGCATGACAGCGAGCTGCTCGGCGAACTGCCGCTGGATATCCGGATTCGCAGCGGTGCGGATGATGGCGAGCCGATCGTCGCGAGCGACCCGCAGGGCGAGCTGGCCGTCGCCTACGGCGATATTGCGCTGCGCGCGGCGGCGCGGGTGTGGCTACAGAGTCGCGTGCGGCAGCAGACGGTACCGACCATCGTCGTCGAGTAAGACCGCGATCTTGGAACGATGAGATCATCAGGCCAGTCGCGACCAGGCCCGATAGAGTGGTTCGGCGAGAAACATGACCAGGAACAGCCGCAATACCTGTAGGGCCGTGACCAGCGCCACCGACAGGTGCAGGGCCTCGGCGGTCAGGCAGAGCTCGGTAATGCCGCCGGGCATCATGCCCAGCATGAGGCTGGCATCGTCGACCTTCGCACCCAGGCTGAGCAGCTCCGCGAGAGCCGCTGCCACCAGCATCGCGGTTAGGGTAAACAGCAGCACGCGAAGCAAAAAGGCCGGAGCGCTACGGAAAAATGCCCGGTCGAAATGACAGCCGAGCGCGCAGCCGATCAGCCACTGGCCGGCCTCCCCGGCACCGGCCGGCAGTTCGAGATCGAGGTCGAACACGATGCTCGCGGCGCTGCAGATGATCAGAGGGCCGAGCATCCAGGGGTTGGGCTGGCCCAGGCGCCGCCAGACCAGCGCCAGCAGGCCGCCAAGCGGCATGAGCAACGCCAGCCACCGCCAGTCGACCTCGCCGCCCTGAGCTGGCTCGGCTGTCGGCAGACCCCAGGTGAACAGCGCTGGAACGATCAGCACCACGAGCAACAGTCGAAGGCTGTGCGCCGCGACGACCATCGCCGGCTGCGCCTGGTGGCGGGTCGAGAGCACGGCCATCTCGCTGGCGCCGCCGGGCATGCTGGCGAACCAGGCGGTGGCACGGTCCACGCCGCTGCGGCGCAGAATGGCGATGCCGATCAGACTGAGCAATGCGGTGCCGCACGCACCCAGAACGACGACCCACAAATGGCTGAGCATCTGTGCGAACACCGGCGCGGTAAAGTGCAGCCCAATGGCGCTGGCAACGATCCATTGTCCCGCTTGGCGCCCGCCGGGCAGCGGAACCAGCAGCCAGCCGCAGCAACGCACGGCGATCACTGACAAGAGTGATCCGACCATATACGGCAACGGCCAGTCAGCGATACTTGCCAACCAGCCGCCGATCAGTCCTACCACAGGCGTGGACCACATCCGCATGTGGTCCAGCCGGCTTGCTTCAGGCATTGGCTTCCACTACCGCCGCCACGCGTGCCCGGCGTGCGCGGTAGCCACGCCAGAATGGCAGGGCGACCATCACGATCACCAGCGCCCAGAGGCCCAGGGTGATCGGGCTGTTCCAGAGAATCGCCAGATCGCCGTCGGAGATCGACAGCGCCCGCCGCAGGTTGCTCTCCATCATGCCGCCCAGAATGAAACCCAGCAGCAGAGCCGACAGCGGGAAACCCAACTTGCGCATGATGTAGCCGAAGATGCCGATGGCGACCATCAGAAACAGGTCGAAGGTGGTGGCGTGGACCGCGTAGACGCCGATCGAGGTGATGATGGCGATGGCCGGCACCAGGGTCCAGTTGGGCACCGACAGGATGCGCGTGAAAATATTGATCATCGGCACGTTCATCACGATCAGGATGACGTTGGCGACGAACAGCGAGGCGATCAGGCCCCAGACGATGTCCGGCTGATTCTGAAAAAGCAGCGGACCAGGCGTGATGTTGTACAGCGTCAGCGCGCCAAGCATTACCGCAGTGGTGCCGGAGCCTGGGATGCCCAGCGTCAGCATGGGTACCATGGAGCCGCAGGCCGAGGCGCTGTTGGCGGTTTCAGGCGCGGCCAACCCACGCAGGTCGCCCTCACCGAAGCGGCCGCTCTCGCCAGCGATGCGCTTCTCCGACATGTAACTCATGGCGCTGGCCAGGGTTGCGCCGGCTCCCGGCAGAATGCCGAAGACGAAGCCCATCACGCCGCTACGCAAATTGGTAGCGAACACTGACGAGCCTTCCTTGAAGTTGAACAGCATCCGCCCGCTTGCCTTCACCGCGGCCTGGCCGTGATGTGTCCGTTCCAGCAGCGTGAGGATTTCGCTGATGCTGAATAGCCCGAGGACCAGCACCACGAACTGAATGCCGTCCGCCAGGCCAAGGCTGCCGAAGGTAAAGCGATACACGCCGCTGTTGGCATCGATACCGACGCAGGACAACAGCAACCCTATGATCACGGCTACCGCGGTCTTGACCGGCTTGTCGCCGGCCATGCCGGCCAGGCAGACGATGGCGAAAACCATCAGCATGAAATACTCGGCCGGTCCGAAGGATACTGCCCAGCGAGCCAGCATGGGCGCAAACATCACCACACCGAGCGTTGCGATCATGCCGCCAATGAAGGAGCTCCAGGCCGAAATCGACAGGGCGATGCCTCCCTTGCCCTGCCGCGCAAGCGGATAGCCGTCGAGCGTGGTCATGACCGCCGAAGCCTCGCCGGGAATATTGAGCAGAATCGAGGAAATCCGTCCGCCGTATTCGCAGCCCAGGTACACCGAAGCCAACAGGATGAGCGCAGTCTCCGGTGGCAGGCCGAGGGCGAAAGCGACCGGGATCAGCAGCGCGACGCCGTTGATTGGTCCGAGGCCCGGCAGCAGCCCGACGATGGTGCCGATGGTGGTGCCGGCGAGGGCGGTGACCAGATTGTTCGGGCTCAGCGCAACGCTGAAGCCCTGACCGAGGTATTGAAGAGTTTCCATGATCAGATCTCCAGCTGGGCGAGCACGCCCAGGGGTAGGGGCACGTCGAGAACGTTATCGAACAGGAAGTACAAGCCGACGCCGAGGACTACCGCCAGCACCAGACTCTGGGGCCAGCGGCCACCGAACAAGCGCGCCATGCCCAGAGCAAAGAGGATGGCCGTGGGAATGAAACCCAGCCGCTCGAACAGCGCGGCCAGTCCCAGCAGCAGAGCCAGGCAGATCAGTGCCTTGCGCATCATGGCTGGTACCAGTGCCGGTTCGTCGTCCGTATCGGCTTCAAGGCTGGGTTTGATGATCAGCACAATGGCGCCGAGTCCGAGCAGCACCATCAGCATCAGGGGGTAGGCGCGCGGGCCTACTGGTTCGTAGGAGTAGGGGGCTTGGTAGCCCCAGGCGATGAAACCGAGGCACAGGCAAGCCAGCAGCAGGCTCGCCGCAAACAGGCGTTGGTACATGGGGAAATCCTCGCAAGGGGCAGGCCGACGGGACGCCGACCTGTTCGGCTGTTACTCGACCAGCCCGAACTCGGCGGCCAGTTCGCGGTAGACCTTGACCCGGCTTTTCACATGCGTGTCGAGCTCGTCACCGGTCATCGCGAAGGGAAACAACTCACGTTGCTCGCGCAGCGTGGCGAAGTCTTCCGAGGCCAGCAGCTGGTCGAAGGCACTTTTCCACCAGTTGAAATCTTCGTCGGACACGTCCGGCCCCATGTAAAAGCCACGGATCACTGGCCAGCTGACGTCGTAGCCCTGCTCCTTGGCTGTCGGAATATCCGCCACGGCCTCGCCGGGCAGACGCTCGTCGGACATCACCGCGAGGATTCGCATGCCGCCGCTTTCGATGTGCGGCACGGAGTCGGATATGTCGGTGCTGGCCACATCGATATGCCCACCGAGCAGTGCGGTAGCCAGCTCGCCGCCGCCTTCCATCGCCACGTAGCGCAGGCGGCGCGGCTCGATCCCTGCAGCCCGGGCGACCAGCGCAGTCTGCATCCAGTCCTGCCCGCCGACGGTACCGCCGGAGCCGATGACCACCTTGCCCGGATCGGCCTTGAGCGCGGCTACCAGATCATCCAGCGTCTCGAATTCAGAGTCCGCACGCACCGCGATGGCGCCGTAGCTGGACCCAACCGCCGCCAGCCATCGCACCGCCGACTCGTCGAAGCGGCCGAATTTGCCCTGCGAAAGGTTCAGCAACGAGCCGCTGGAAAACGCGGTGATGGTGCCGCCATCATCGGCTCGCTGGGCGACCACGGAGTTGTAGGCAACCGCGCCGACACCGCCTGGCATGTAGGTCACGCGCATTGGACGCGACAGGATCTCGGACTCAAGCAACGCTGATTGCGCAAGCTTGCAGGTAAGGTCGAATCCGCCACCGGGAGCGGCTGGAGCGATACATTCAGGGCGTCGCGGTTCGTCAGCCAGGGTGTAGCCGGCCAGGCCGATGCAGGCCAGAGAGAGCAGCGCGGCGCGCAGGGAGGTTTTCATGGTGGTTCTCCTATGGAGTCTTATTGTAGGACCGTTAGTCGCAAGGCTTACCAGATCGGCAGGCTGTAACTGAGGATCAGGCGGTTTTCATCTGCATCGCGGGCGAAGCTGGAGCGGTAGCTCGCATTACGCCAGCGGATGCCGAGATTCTTCAGCGAGCCGGATTGCACGACATACATCAGCTCACTGTCGCGCTCCCATTCCCTGGCTTCGCCGCCGGCCAGCGGACGACCCTGGTCACCGCGCACGTAGCGGGTCATGAAGATCAGACCTGGAACACCGATGGCTTCGAAGTCGTAGTCGTAACGCAGCTGAATCGAGCGCTGGCCGGCTTCGGCGAAATCGTTGATCTGCACGAAATTGACCAGATAAGGATTGCTGCCGTTGATATAGGGGAAGGCGTTATCGCCGCGCAGCTTCTGTAACGCGGCAGTAACCACGTGTCCCGAACGACCGTAGCTGACCCGCCCCTGCCAGGCCTGGTTGTCGATATCGCCGGCCAGTGCGCTGCCCTGCTCTTCAGAGAATGCCACGCGCAGCTCGCTGGTCAGCACGCCCTCGCCCAGCGGTTGCTCCCAGGCGAGGCCGAGAAACTGTTGGCGGTAGAGATCATCCAGTTGTGCCAGATGAAAGCTGCCCGCCAGGCCTGGGGTGAATTGGTAATCCGCCCCAACCCATTGAAAATGATTTGCGTTGAACGAGCCGCCAAACCGGCCATTTTTGTTGTTCAGTGCCAGCTCGTCGGAGCCGCTCGAGTTGCGATACCGGACGCTTTCCAGATGTCCGAGGCTGACTGCCAGCGACTCGATCTCGCCGATGCTGACCATGGCACCTTCGAAGGTCTGCGGCAGGATGCGGCTGTTGTTTGGCTGCAGAGTGGGCAGTTTGGGAAACAGCGTGCCCACGTATACTTCGGACTGCGAAGCGCGCGCCTTTGCCGTCAGCCCGAGGGTGCTGAAGTCATCCTCCGCGCGGTTGTCAGAATCACGCGGCAGCAGGCCGGTACCGGTGCGATCCGGGCTCGAATCGAGCTTGATACCGAGCAGCGCCTGGGCATCGAGCCCGAAGCCAACGACGCCAGGGGTGAAGCCCGACTCGATATTCAGCAGAAAGCCCTGGGCCCATTCTTCGCGCTTGGACTGGCCGGCATCTTCCCGGAAGTCGCGATTGAAATAGATATTGCGCAGGTCGAGA
The DNA here is from genome assembly GCF_900104945.1 of Halopseudomonas xinjiangensis. NCBI lineage: Bacteria > Pseudomonadati > Pseudomonadota > Gammaproteobacteria > Pseudomonadales > Pseudomonadaceae > Halopseudomonas > Halopseudomonas xinjiangensis. The sequence continues at coordinate 3,189,863 of NZ_LT629736.1, forward strand.
CGTGCACTGCTGTCTTCGATGAAACCCTGAGCATGACCAGCCTGACTGGCGAGCGTCGAACCGATGGCGAGGAGAGTGGGGGCCACGAGCGCCCGGCGTGGAACTGTACTCATCGATGCTGAACTCCATTCTTGTTTTTGTAACCGGGCGATCGATGCGCCCTGGGTGCGGCTTACCTGCTGAGGAGGGGTACCGTGAAGCGATGCTAGTCAGCCAGGCTTTCACCAACCTTTCATCCGTACGGCCAATAGCGACACCGGACGGGCGGTGTACACTTCTTCACGAACGACGCAGGGAGACTCAGGTGCGAATACTGCTGGTAGAGGATGATGCCGAGTTGGCTGACAGCCTGAGCCGTGCGCTCAAGTCGGGCGGCTGGACCGTTGATACGCTGCATGACGGGGTGGCGGCGGACCTGGCTTTGCGCACCGAGGATTACGCACTGGCCGTGCTCGATGTTGGCCTGCCACGCATGGACGGATTCGAGGTGTTGCGCGGTCTGCGCGAACGCGGTCAGACCTTGGCGGTGATCATGCTGACTGCCAGGGGCGAGGTGGGCGACCGGGTGCGAGGTCTGAATCTGGGCGCCGATGACTACCTGGCCAAACCCTTCGAACTGAGTGAACTGGAAGCCCGTGTCAACGCGTTACTGCGCCGCAGTCTCATGGGCGGAGAGCGTCAGCAGCACTGTGGTTCGCTGGTTTACGATCTGACCGACCGCCGGTTTACCCTCAACGGAGAAGCGTTGAGTCTGCCGTCGCGCGAGCACGCCGTATTGGAGAGCCTGATCGCCCGCCCGGGCCGGTTGATGAGCAAGGATCAACTGGCTGGGAAGGTATTTGGTCTGGATCAGGATGCTAGCCCCGAAGCCATCGAAATATACATCTCGCGCCTGCGCCGCAAGCTCGACGGCAGCCAGGTGCGCATCGTCACCTTTCGCGGCCTGGGTTACCTGCTCGAGGCGCAGGAGTGAACCGCTGGAAAAGCCTCCGCGGTCGGCTGCTCAGCCGTCTGGCCCTGGTGCTCGGTATATTGCTGGCGCTCGGCAGCATCAACGCCTACTGGAGCGCCCGCAGCGCAGCTGATGTCGCATATGACCGTTCCCTGCTCTCCTCGGCACGCGCGATTGCGGAAAGTCTGTTCGATGAGGACGGCGCGCTGTACGTGGATGTGCCCTATATAGCTCTGGACAATTTCGCCTACGATATTTCCGGGCGTCTTTATTACCAGGTGATCAGCCCGGCGGGCCGATCCGTCTCCGGCTACGAGGATCTGCCCGCCCCGCCGGACGGCACGCCGGTGACCCGCGATTACCCTGCTCTCGCCAGGTTCTACGACAGCACCTACCGCGGCGCCGATGTGCGGGTGGTCAGTCTGTTGCAGCCGGTCAGCGGCGGTACGCTGCAGGGCATGGCAGAAATCCGCGTGGCCGAGACCCGCGGCGCTCGCGAAGGCATGGCTCACTCTCTATTGCGCCATTCTTTGGTCAGTCTCGGGTTGCTGTCGCTAAGCGCCTTGTTACTCAGCTGGCTGGCGGTGAATGCGGCGCTGGCACCGCTCAGACGGTTGCGCGAGCAGGTCGCCGCGCGGCGCAGCGACGATCTCAGCCCGATCGCCACCGAAGGCTTGCAGCGCGAAGTACGGCCGCTGGTCAAGTCGATCAATCATTTCACCGGCCGGCTCCGGGAAAACTTCGAGCGCCAGCGGGATTTCATCGCCGAGGCCTCCCATGAGCTGCGTACGCCACTGTCGGCGCTCAAGGCTCGGATCGAGCTCGGCCTGCGCTCGTCTGATCCTCGCGACTGGCAGCAGGCATTGAGGGAGGCGCAAGGCAGCACCGATCGCACCATCGGCCTTGCCAACCGGCTGCTGTCGATGGCGCGCATCGAGCGTGGCGCGCGCGCTGTAGCCGAGGGCAGCGCCGAGCGCGTCGCGATGCAGCCGCTGGTACAGGAGATCGCCATGGCCATGGTCCCGCTCGCCCGCGAGCAGCAGATCGAGCTGGCGCTGGAGGTCGAGACCGGCTTCCACATCTGGGGTGAGCCAACGCTGCTTCAGGAGTTGCTTGCCAACCTGATCGATAATGCGCTCGGCCACACGCCTGCGGGAGGTCACGTGATATTGCGTCTGCGCTCGCCGCGAGTGCTGGAGGTGGAAGACAGCGGACCGGGCATACCCGAAGCGTCGCGCAGCAGGGTGTTCGAAAAGTTCTACCGGGACGGCGGTGCTGGCAGCGGATTGGGATTGTCGATCGTCGGCGAGATCTGCCAGGCGCATCGTGGCCAGATCAGCCTGCATGAGGGCTCGCTTGGCGGGTTGCTGGTACGGGTCGATTTCGAGAGGCAGTAACGGTAGCGCCAAGGGCGCTTCCGCGTGCTTCGGCGAACTGTTGCAGCACCTCCAGATGCTTGAGTCGTGCGAGTTCACTGCTCACTGGTCGCAGATAAACAACCTCTCCGGGCGCACTCTGCGCCAGACGCGCCACGGCCAGAGGCGTCAGTGCGCCAAGCCGCGGGTAGCCGCCAATGGTTTGCCGATCGTTGAGCAGGATGATCGGCTTGCCGTCCGGGGGCACCTGGATCGCGCCCAGTGGAATGCCTTCGGAGATCAATGCGAGCCCGGTGTAGCGCAGCGCTGGTCCGGTCAGGCGGACGCCCATGCGGTCGGCTCGGGCGTCGATGCGCCACGGCTGGTTGAATGCGGCGAACAGGCTGGCGCCAGCGAAGTCGCTGTATTGGGAGCCTAGAAGCACCTCTAGCGAGGCCGGTTGCGAATAGGGCGAGGCTGCTATCGCGCCGGAGACGGCGTTCCCACACAAACCCAGGTACAGCGACGCGATTGCACTGGGCGCCATCATGCCTCTGTCCCGCCGGGCCTGTGGGAGCGGCGTCCCCGCCGCGATGGGCCGGGCTGCGCCAGCGAAAGCCAACCGATCACCGCGGCGCAGTGCCCCGCCCCGACCATCCGGCCCACCCAATCCTTCGCGCACCACCGTCGACTGCGAACCCAGCACAGCCTTGATATTGAAGCCGCCGGGCACCGCAAGGTAACCCCGCACGCCGTTTCGTGGCGCTCGAAGTGTCAGACGTTGACCGGCCGACACCGCCAATGCACGCCATGGACCAACCGGGACGTCATCGAGCAGGGCGTCGAGATCGGCGCCGCCCAATGCCACCATGGTGTCAGTTTCGAAGCGCAGCGTGACGCCGCCGAAGGGCATCTCCAGCACGCTGGCGCCGGGCTCGTTGCTCAATAGACAGTTCGCCCAGCGCATCGCTATCCAGTCCAGCGCGCCGCCCTGGGTGACGCCGAGATGACGCACACCGAAGCGACCAAGATCCTGCAGCTGCGCCAGCCCCAGCGTTTGTTCGACGACCAGGGTCATGAGCCAGCCATCGACATGTCGTCGCCACCCAGCCGCACGAACTCGGCATGATCGACCGCGACAAAGCGCACCCGGTCGCCGGGCGCAAGCAGGCTGTAGGCGTCCCGATCGCGGTCGAACAGCCGGATCGGCGAGCGGCCAAGCAGATTCCAGCCACCGGGTGAAATCAGCGGGTAGATAGCGGTCTGCCGTTCGGCAATGCCGACGCTGCCAGCCGGGACCCGCTGCCGTGGCGTGGCCAACCGGGGCGCGGCAATCTGCGGCTCGACCAGTCCCATATAGGCGAAGCCAGGCGCGAACCCGAGGGCAAACACGCTGTATTCGCGGGCGCAGTGCGCACGGATCAAGGCGGCCTCACCCATGCCGCTTCGCTTTCCCAGCGCAGCCAGATCCGGCCCTACGCTGGGGTCGTACCATACCGGGATATCGTGCAGCGCGCCGGTTCGCTGCGCATCCAGCGGCTGCAAGCCTGCCAACGCGGAACCTACCAGCGAGCGAGCCTCCCGCTCGTCGAGATGCGCCGGATCGAAGGTGATCATCAGAGTGGTGTAGGACGGCACCAGGTCGACCAGTGCCAGGCCGAAGGTGCTGCGAACACGTTCGGCTGCGGCGAGCAGCCATGGCATGTTCGATTCATCGATGCTGTCGAACAGGCGCAGCGTCAGACTATCGAGCGCTGCGGTCTCGACGCGCGGACGCATGCTCAGCGTCGTTCTTCCAGGGCCGTGGCGATTTGCCGAACGACCATGATTGACTCGGGATTGTCGCCATGCACGCACAGCGTATCGGCTTTGAGGACCAGCTTGCTGCCATCCGCGGCAGTCAGGGGTTCACCGCGCGACAGGGTCAGTGCCTGGTCGAGTATCTCGGTCGCCAGGTGATGCACGGCGCCGGGCTGATCACGACCGAGCAGAAAGCCTTCGCCGTCGTAGGCGCGATCGGCGAAGGCTTCGAACATCAGGGGGATGCCGATCTCGTCGGCGATGGTTTGCGCCTGGCTGTTGTCACGGCGGGCCAGCAACATCAACTGCAGGGACGAATCGTAACGATGCACCGCCTGCATGACCGCTCGCAGCAGATCGGGCCGGCGCATCATGTCGTTATACAAGGCGCCGTGCGGCTTGACGTACTCGACGCGGGCGCCTTCGGCACGGCAGATGCCGTCCAGCGCGCCAATCTGATAGAGCAGCATGTCCTCTACTTCCTGATTGCTGCAGTTCATCGAGCGGCGGCCGAAGCCGACCAGATCGGGGTAGGCCGGATGGGCGCCGATGCGTACGCCGTGCTCGACGGCCAACGCGACGGTGCGGCGCATGGTGCCCGGATCGGAGGCATGGAACCCGCAGGCGATGTTGGCGCAGTCGACGTGCGGCATGACCTGCTCGTCCAGCCCCATCGTCCAGGCGCCGAAGCTTTCGCCCATGTCGCAATTGAGCAGCAGTCTGTTCATTCGAGGCTCCTCGGGAATGCTGAACAAACTAACCGAGAACCCGTCGAATGACCAACTCCACCCCGATGCAGGAGCATTCCATGAAAGTACTGATGGTATTGACCTCACACGACAAGCTGGGCGATACCGGCAAGCGAACCGGTTTCTGGCTGGAGGAATTTGCCGCGCCGTACTATGTGCTGAAGGATGCCGGCGCCGACATTACCCTCGCCTCGCCCGCGGGCGGTCAGCCGCCGATCGATCCGAAGAGCGATGAGCCGGACGCCCAGACCGCTGCCACCGAGCGCTTCAAGGATGATGACGAAGCCCGACTGCAGCTGGCCAATACGCACCGCCTGGCTGGAATCAGGCCGGAGGAGTACGACGCGGTTTTCTACCCCGGTGGACACGGTCCGCTCTGGGACCTGTATGACAACGCCGACTCTATCCGCCTGCTTGAGCAATTCGTCACCGCCAGCAAGCCCATCGCTGCGGTATGCCACGCCCCCGCCGTGCTGCTCAATGTCCGCAGTGGCGCCGGCGATCCGCTGGTGAACGGCAAACGTGTCACCGGCTTCGCCAATTCGGAGGAGGAAGGCGTCGGTCTGACCGACGTCGTACCCTATCTGCTGGAAGACCGACTCAAGGAAAAGGGTGGCGTCTACAGCAAGGGCGACGACTGGAGCTCGTATGTACTGGTCGACGGCAAGCTGATTACCGGACAGAACCCGGCTTCGTCCGAGCAGGCCGCGCGGGAACTGGTCAAGCTTCTGAGCGAGGCCTGATCGCCCACGCGACCTGGCGGGGATGACGCATCGAACCAGCCGGGCGACGAAGCGCAGCTCGGCATGGCGGGTCCAGGCGAACTTCCGGCCGCTTCGGGCTTCTATGGAACAGGTGCCCCATTCCAGGACTCGTTCATGTCATTTTCCAATACCGCGGCGAACGTCGCTTCGCCCTCGGCGGACGTCGATTGCGTCATCGTCGGGGGTGGTCCGGCGGGCCTGACCGCGGCGCTGTATCTGGCCCGGTTCCGCCGCCGTTGCCTGTTGATCGATGGCGGTGATAGCCGCGCCTCGTACATCCCCACCTCGCACAATTATCCGGGTTTTCCGCCGGGCATCGCCGGGGTTGATCTGCTTGCCCGTTTGCGCGACCAGGCGCGGGCATACGGTGCCCAGCTCGATGAAGGCTGGGTGGACTCCATCGAGCCCCATCCGGCAGGCTTCGCCGTCCGCCACGGGCATAACCTGACCCTGGCGCGGCGGGTCATCCTTGCCAGCGGTATCGAAGACGAACTGCCGGACATGCCTGACGTGCATGACGCTATCCGGGATGGCATCGTCCGACTATGCGCGATTTGTGATGGCTACGAGGTCAACGGAGAGAATGTGGCGGTCTATGGCGAGGCGGAGAACGCAATCAGTCACGCCGTATTTTTGCGTACCTTTTCTGACCACGTCACGGTCATCGTGCATGGCCAGCCACACGCCTGCGATGAGGCAATCGCCGTTGCAGATCATTACGGAATCCGCGTGGTGTCCGACCACGTCGAAGCGATGCGTCTGACCGAGGACGAGCGGGTCGAGGTGACCACCCGCGGCGGGGAGCGAATCGTTTTTGACCTCGTCTATCCCAGCCTGGGCAGCCGCTCCCGTTCAACCCTGGCCGCGCAACTGGGGGCACGTTGCGACGATAACGGTGCGCTGCTGGTGGATGACCACCAGCGCACCTCGGTGGAGGGTCTGTTCGCGATCGGAGATGTGGTCAAAGGACTCAAGCAGATGAGCGTGGCGACCGGTCAGGCGGCGATCGCTTCGACCGCGTTGCACAACAGCCTGGAAGCCAATCCCTGGGGTGGCTCCCGGCCGGACCGGTATTGAGTTTCGAGACAAAGGGCCACAAAAAAAGACCGCCCTTGGCGGTCTTTTTGATGGCTCAGGCCAGTCAGGGTCGCGGTCCGCGACGACTCATGAAGAAGGAGACGATGAACAGGATCAGGAAGATGACGAACAGCACCTGTGCGATGGTGGTAGCCGTCCCGGCGATGCCGCCGAAGCCCAGCACGGCAGCGATAATGGCGATGACGAGAAATACGATTGCCCACTTCAGCATGGTATGTCCTCTTGCAATTGAATGACGTTGGCTTGCGTCTGCCCTGACGGGCCTGTCACTTGCGAACGTTCAAGCCGTCGGCGTTCACTTCGGTCACTCCCCGAATGTCTTCGGCGGTACTGATTGCCTGCTCCCTTTCGGCTTCCGACTCGACTACCCCGCTGAGTCGAACCCGTCCTCGGTTGGTGTCGACCGAAATGCTGGTGCCGCTGAGGCTGCGGCTGAACAGAAGGCTCGATTTCACTTTGCTGGTAACCCATGCATCGCTCAGCGTATCGCCCGCCGTACCGGCCGCGTCCTGCGCAGCACCTGTAAAGTCAGACCCGGCGTCGGCGTTGACGTTCAGCTGGTTGCGTATTTCCCGTGCCTGCTCGGTATCGGCAGCGATGCGCTCTGCCAGCTCTTTGGTCTCTTCGGAATCGACCTGCCCGGTGAGGGTGACGAGGCCATCGTCGCTGTCGACCTGGATGTCCAGCCCCTGGGTCCGGCGGTTCCAGAGCAACTTGGACTTGATCGTCGCTGTGAGCGTGGCATCGTCGACGCGCCCGCCCAACCCGCGGTCGCGCTCCTCGCCGCGACCGGCCTGCTGGTCAACCTGAAGCTGGTTGTCGACACGGTTGATTCCGTCGACCTCAAGCGCGACCTGAGCGGCAAGCTCCCTGTCTACCTCCGAATCGACCGTTCCGGAGAGGATCGCCTTGTCACCTTCGATGTCGACGTCGATGTTGAAGGGGCTGAGGTTGCGGTTGACTGCCAGTGCTGTCCACACCGAACCCTGTTGACGGGCTTCGGTCAGTTGCTGGCGCAAATCGGCGTCCTCGGCGCCCACCCCTGCCGTGACAGCAAGCGCGCCGACGACCGCCATGGCGACGAGTGTTGGTTTGAGTCTGAGCATCGATGCCTCCTTCCTTGTTTCCTGGTGGAGGAAGAGGGCAACCTTCATGCCAACAGCGTTTCGGATGAAACACCTTGAAAATCAACCCACTACGATTAGCAGAGGGAAGGCGAAGCATGCAATTTGCACTATTTGCCCTCTCGCGGCTTTGCGCTTTGCACGAACATATCAGGGCGATGCAACAATTCAATTGGCGAGTCAGGGGGCGGGAACTAAAGATTGCTGCCGAGTCACGAATATATATAGACGTGCCGTTCTGCTCAGGCAGCCATTCCGGAGTATTCACATGTTACGCATGACCTTTTTGTCCGCCGCACTGGTGCTGCTCGCCGCCTGTCAGACTACCCAGCCGCAGCGAGACTACGACAGCAGCCGCAACTTCGCCGAGTATCGATCTTGGACCTGGGCCGACCCGGCCATCAACTTCACACCCGCCAACGACCCGCGGATCGGTAGCGACCTGGTGGCGCAGCGTCTCAAGGACGCGATTGCTTCCCAGCTCGACGCGCGTGGCTTGCGCCCGGCTGCTTCGCCGGAACAGGCGGATCTGAAGGTGCGTGCCGACATGGTCATCGACGAGCGTGAGCAGATGGTCACCACCAACTACGGCGTCGGCCTTGGTACCGGGTACTGGGGGGTATGGGGTGGTGGTCCTATGATGAGCGAGACGCGTTCGGTCGACTATCAGACCGCCACCTTGCAGATCGATCTGATCGATGCAGAGGACAATCAGCTGGTATGGCGGGGCAGCAGTACCGAGGTGGTGCGCGATCAGAGCCAGTCGCCAGCCGAGCGAACCCGTTCCGCTCACGAGCTCGCCGCTCGGGTACTGACCGGCTACCCGCCGAACTGAAGCGCTCGTAGCTCCGCGCCGGCCGTCAGAAGTTAGCCGGCGTGGTGGCGCTGATCAGCAGACAGGGCTCGTCGAACGGGTTGCGGAAGCGGTGCGGCTGGTTACTGTCGAAGTAATAGCTGTCGCCGGTTTCGAGCACATGGGCTTCACCGTTGACAGTTACTTCCAGCCGGCCGCTGACCACCGTGCCCGCCTCCTCCCCTTCATGATTGAGCATATCCGGCCCGGTATCCGAGCCGGGTGGGTAGGTCTCGTTGAGGAAGGCGAAAGCGCGGTTGGGGTGGCCTGTGCCGACCAGCCGCATGGTCACTTCACCGGAACCTATGTCGAGCAGCTCGTCGGCGCGGTAGATCACCTTGCGCTGACTGTCATGCTCGATTTCCAGCGAGAAGAAATCCACCAGGGACATCGGGATGCCCGAGAGTACCTTCTTGAGAGAGCTGACCGACGGGCTGACGCTGTTCTTTTCGATCATGGATATGGTGCTGTTGGTAACCCCTGCACGTTTGGCCAGTTCACGCTGGGACAGGCCCTTCATTTTTCTTATCGCTTTGAGACGCGCACCCACATCCAAGGTCGGGATCCTCCGGGGCGGCTGCAGGCAGCCGGATGGTGAGACAGTTGTCGATTCAGTCCGGGATCATTGCACGGCTGTGCAGAATTTTCAACGCGGTGCCGACGCGTGTCAGTCGCGATACAAGCGTTGCACGCGGTTCAGATTACAGAACAGCTGATAAGCAATGGTGCTGGCGTGGGCGGCCACTTCGCTGGCATTCAGGCCGTTGCCCCAGAAACGTACAGGCGTGCCCAGCCCTGCCTGTGGCAGGTCGGTCAGATCGACCGTCAGCATATCCATGGAGACCCGGCCGATGAGCCCGGTACGCTGGCCGCCGACCAATACTGGCGTGCCATCTCTGGCGTGGCGCGGATAGCCGTCAGCGTAACCCATCGCTACCACACCTATCCGCGTCGGACGCTGCGTGACGAAGCGCGAGCCGTAGCCGATCGGCTCGCCCGTCTCGATCTGGCGCACGGCGATGATCTTCGAGTCCAGTTGCATAACCGGCAGGAGTCGCTCTGCATGAGTCTGTTCGAATTCGAAGGGCGTCGCGCCATACAGCATGATCCCCGGCCGCAGCCAGTCGCCATGCGCCGCGGGCCAGGCGAGGACACCGGGGGAGTTGCACAGGCTCGCCGGACCGCCGAGCGCATCGGTGGTCCGGTGAAAGACCGCCAGTTGTTCCTCGGTGCGGCCGGTCTCCGGCTCGTCAGCACGGGAAAAGTGCGTCATGCGGGTGAGTGACGCCACATTCGGGCTGTTTTCCAGCGAGCGCCAGATGGCTGGATACTCATCTGGTGCGAAGCCGACCCGGTGCATGCCGCTGTCGAGCTTGAGCCAGACATTCAGCGGGCGGGCAAGCCGCGCCTCGGCGAGGTCCGCCAGTTGACCGTGGTGATGAATCACGACCCACAGGTCGTGCTCGACAATCAATTCAAGCTCGGTTACCTCGAACCAGCCTTCCAGCAGCAGTATCGGCTGGCTGATGCCGGCCTGACGAAGCTCCAGTGCTTCCTCGATGCAGGCGACAGCGAAGCCATCGGCCAACTCGCGCAATGCCTCGGCACAGCGAACCGCACCGTGCCCGTAGGCATTGGCCTTGACCACCGCCAGTGCCCGAGCCGCAGGCGCCAGCGTTTTAGCGAACTGATAATTGTGGCGCAGGGCGGAGAGGTCGATGACGGCGTGGGCTGGGCGCATGTTCGAATCTTGAGGGCGGCGGGATCGGGCTATCCCGGATGGCGCTAGCGTATCAGACTGACCGGGCGGCGAGGAGCAGCCCGACCTTGTCAAAGCGCCGCAATCACCGACATTTCGACGAGGATCTCCGGCTCGCACAGTCGCGCCTCGACCGTCGCCCGTGCTGGAGCGGTTCCTTCGGGCAGCCACTGGTCCCACACGCTGTTCATTGCTGCGGAATCGGCGTCGATATCCTTCAGATAGATGGTCACCGAGAGGATCCGCGTCTTGTCACTGCCGGCCTCGGCGAGTAACTGCTCGATGGCCGCCAGCGTGCTGCGGGTCTGGGCGGCGCAGTCAGCATTCAGATCCTCGTCGTCAGCTACCTGCCCGGCGAGATAGATGGTGTTCTGGTGAATGACGATCTGACTCATGCGACGGTTAGTGTGCAGACGCTGGACGGACATGCCGGCGTGTCTCCCTGTGTCGAGTGTAACGATCGATGCCGATGCCCTCGGTGCGGATCGCGGGTGTGTGTCCGCTGATCAGATCGGCCAGCAACTGGCCGGACCCGCAGGACATGGTCCAGCCGAGCGTACCATGGCCGGTATTGAGATAGAGGTTGTGCAGAGTACTGGCGCCGATCACCGGCGTGCCATCGGGCGTCATCGGTCGGAAGCCGGTCCAGAAGCTGGCCTGGCTGGCATCACCAGCGCCTGGGAACAGATCGCCGACCACCATCTCCAGCGTGGCACGCCTTTGGTCTCGCAAGGCGGTATCGAAGCCGGCCAGCTCGGCCATGCCACCGACCCGGATCCGGTCGGCAAAGCGTGTCACCGCCACCTTGTAGGTTTCGTCCATGATGGTGGACACCGGGGCGCGGTCGCTGTCGATGACCGGCAGCGTCAGTGAGTAACCCTTGACCGGATATACCGGCAGATCAATGCCCAGCGGCCGCAGCCACTGGGGCGAATAGCTGCCGAGGGCCAGCACGTAGCTGTCGGCGCGAAGCACTTCGTCGCTCAGCCGAACGCCGGTGATCCCTTCGCCGTCGCTGAGCAGGCCCTGAATTTCGCAGTTGAACCGAAACTCTACGCCCAGTGCCTGGCATTGTGTGGCCAGACGCGTGGTGAACAGATGGCAGTCGCCGGTCTCGTCGCCCGGTAGTTGCAGGCCGCCGACGATACGCTCGGCACTTGCGGCCAGGCCTGGCTCGGCTTCGATGCAGCCGGCCCGGTCGAGCAGCCGGTACGGCACGCCGCAACGTTCGAGTACGGCTATGTCCTTGGTAGCGGCGTCGAGCTGTTTCTGCGTACGGAAGAGCTGCAAGGTGCCGAGCTGGCGGTGTTCGTAATCCACCCCGCTGTCCCGGCGCAGCTCCACCAGGCAGTCTCGGCTGTATTCCGCCAGACGCATCATGCGTTCCTTGTTCACCGCATAGCGCGCCTCGGTGCAGTTGGCGAGCATGCGCGCCATCCAGCGGTACTGATCCGGATCGCTGGTCGGTCTAATGGCCAGCGGAGCATGCTTCGCGGCCATCCACTTGATTGCTTTCAGCGGCACGCCCGGCGCTGCCCAGGGCGCGGAATAGCCGGGCGAGATCATGCCGGCATTACCGAAGCTGGTTTCCAGCGCAGGCCCCGGCTGGCGGTCGATCACGGTGATCTGATGCCCGGCTTTGGCCAGGTACCACGCGCTGGTAACGCCGATTACGCCGCTTCCGAGGATCATGACGTGCATTGCGTTGGCTCCCGAGTGGGCGTGGATAGAATGGATAACTTGCCGCAATGGGCAATATCACTATTCTAGAAGCGCTGGGTCTGGGCGATTTCTCGAATAAACAGTATTGGTTGGAAAATAACGCTGTGAATAAGCTGATAAACAGGAAGAAACCATGAAAACGCGCAGGGCATCCAGCCGCGAGCTCGACAAGATCGATCTGAGTATTCTGCGCGTGCTGCAGAACGAAGGGCGCATCTCTTACGTCGAGCTGGGCGATCGCGTCGGGCTTTCGACCACGCCCTGCATGGAGCGGGTCAAGCGGTTGGAGCGCGAGAAGTTCATCCTCGGCTACGGCGCGCGGCTCAACCCGCAGAAACTCCAGGCCAACCTGCTGGTGTTTGTCGAGATCAGCCTCGCATCGAAGTCGGCGGACATCTTCGACGACTTTCGCCGCGCGGCGATCAAGCTGCCCCACGTGCTGGAATGTCATCTCGTCTCCGGCGACTTCGACTACCTGATCAAGGCGCGGATCTCCGAGATGGCCTCATACCGCAAGTTGCTCGGCGACATCCTGCTCAAGCTGCCGGGAGTCCGGGAATCGAAAAGCTACATTGTCATGGAAGAACTCAAGGAAACCCTGGCGATCCCTATACCTGAAAGCGATTAGCCGCTAAGCTGCTGTCAAATTTTATTTACATTTTTACGCCAATCCTGAACGGAACCAAGCCTGTGCTGACCCATACGCCTGACCATGCACCGTCCTACTACGCCGCTACCCGTAACCAGAGCCTGAAGCTGCCGGCCCTCGAAGGCGACGTGCAGGTCGACGTGTGCATCGTCGGCGGCGGCTTCACCGGCCTGAACACGGCGATCGAGCTCCGTCAGCGCGGCTTGTCGGTCGCGCTGGTCGAGGCCCATCAGATCGGCTGGGGCGCCAGTGGTCGTAACGGCGGTCAGCTGATCCGCGGCGTGGGTCATGATCTGGATCAGTTCGAGAAGACCATCGGCCGCGAAGGTGTGCGCGATCTGAAGCGCATGGGTATCGAGGCGGTGCAGATCGTCCGTGAGCGCGTCGAGGCTTTCAGCATCGATTGTGACCTGACCTGGGGCTACTGCGACCTGGCGAACAAGCCAGCCCATCTGGACCAGTTCCGTGCCGATCGTGACGAACTGCTGGAACTGGGTTATCCCCATGAACTGAAGATGGTCGAGTCCGGGCAGATGCATAGTGTTGTCGGCTCCGATTGCTACGTGGGCGGAATGACCGATGCTGGCTCAGGCCATCTGCATCCGTTGAATCTGGCGCTGGGCGAGGCCAAGGCGGCGCTGGAGCTCGGTGCTCAGCTATTCGAGCATTCCTATGTGACGCAGATCGATTTCGGCCCGGTGGTTACCGTGCATGCCGCACGCGGACGCGTGCGTGCCGGGCAACTGGTGATCGGCTGCAATGCGTACATCGGCTCGCTACACCACCAGCTCAGCGGCACAGTGATTCCGGCCGGCAGCTACGTGATCGCTACCGAGCCTCTCGGCGAGGAGCGCGCGGCACGGCTGATTCCGCAGAACATGGCGATGTGTGACCAGCGCGTGGCGCTCGATTATTACCGGCTCTCGGCAGACAAACGGCTGTTGTTCGGCGGCGCCTGCCATTACTCGGGCCGCGACCCTGCGGATATCGAGGCCTATATGCGGCCGAAGATGCTCAGGGTGTTCCCGGAGCTGGCAGACGTACGTGTCGAGTATCAGTGGGGCGGAATGATCGGCATCGGCGCCAATCGCCTGCCGCAGATCGGCAGACTGCCGGAACACAGCAACGTGTTCTATTCGCAGGCCTATTCGGGCCACGGGGTGAACGCGACGCACCTGGCGGCGCGGATTCTGGCCGAAGCCATCACCGGCCAGGCGAGCCGCGGTTTCGAGCTGTTCAGCCGCGTGCCGCACATGCACTTCCCCGGCGGCCAGCGCCTCCGTGCGCCACTGCTGGCGATGGGCATGGCCTGGCAGCAGCTGAAGGAAATCCTCTAGCGGGACGTCAGTCCTGTTTGACCTCGGTCAGGCCCCACTCCATATCGGCCACCCGTGCAGGCTGCGCGGATAGATCGAACAGGTCTCCGTTAGCCGGCACCATCCCCTGCATGCCCAAGCTGCGGGCGAATTCCAGATGGGCCTGCTGATGGTAGGGTTCGCCATGCACCGGCAGCAGGTAGCGCGCCTTCAGCCAGCCGTACATCTGCCGCAGGTCCTCCTGTGGCGGGTGGCCCGAGGAGTGGATGGGCGCCATCTCGTCATCGATGATATTCACGCCCTGCTCCGTCAGACCCCGGCGAATGCGCTCAAGCGATTCTTCGTTGCCTGGAATCAGCCTTGAGGAGAACAGTACGGTGTCACCTTCTTCCAGCGAGAGGTGCGGATGGTTGCCGCTGGCCAGCCGGCCCAGCGCCGCAGCCGGCTCGCCCTGGCTACCGGTACAGATCCACAGCTGTTGTTCGCGAGGCAGATAACCCAGCTCCCAGGGGCTGATAAAACCCGGGCGCGAACTCAGGTAATTCAACGCACGCCCAGCGCTGTGCATGGTCAGCAGGCTGCGCCCGAGCAGTCCGGCGTAGCGAGCGGTGTCGAAGGCGATTTCGGCGAGACTCTGCAGTCGCGCCAGGTTGCTGGCAAAGCAGGTGACGATAACCCGCTTGCGACAAGCACGGATCGTGTCAGACAGGCCGTTCTGCACGTCGGCCTCGGAGCGGCTGGTGCCGGGAACCGGGGCGTTGGTCGAGTCGCCGATTACCGCGTGAACACCGCTGCGACCCAGCGCTTGCAACCGGCTCTGCGCCGTCAGCCCGCCGACCACCGGTGATGGGTCGAGCTTCCAGTCGCCGCTATGGTAGATACGCTTGCCTGCCGCCTCGATGACGATGCCGTGCGACTCGGGGATCGAATGCGTCACCGGAATCCACTCGGCCTGAAAGTTGCCGATGCCTATCGGCTCCAGCGACCGAATCTCTTTCATCTGTGGCCACTGCAACGACGGGTCGAGCTTGTTGCGGATCAGGTGTGCGGCGAACGGGCTGGCGTACAGCGGGCAGTTCAGCTCGCGCCAGAGATGCGGAATGGCCCCGATGTGATCTTCATGCCCATGTGTAATCAGCAAGGCCGAAAGCTGTATATCGTGCTGCTTGAGTGCAGCGAGGCTGGGGACCGACATGATGTTGCTGCCGCCGGGCATCGACTGCAGCGCAAAGCCACAGTCCACTGCAATCCACTGTCCCGCCGAGCCGTACAGGTAGAAGTTCGCACCGAACATGCCGGCGCCCCCGAGGGCGATGAAGAACGGGCCTGGCTGACGGTGCAACTGGTCGAAGCGTGGTGCGGTCATGGGGCTGTCCTGTTCGAAGTCTTTCAAAACAGCTTAACAGATGATCCGCGACCGACCGGTTCAGGCAAAAAACCAGTAGCACACGGCGATGGCTGCGAGCATGCCGGCCAAATCGGCCAACAGCGCGCAGCCCAGGCCATGCCGTACGCGGCGGATACCGACCGCGCCGAAGTACACCGCCACCACATAAAAGGTCGTCTCGGTGCTGCCCTGAAAGGTCGCTGCCAGTAACGCGGCGAAGCTGTCGACCCCATGCGTGTTCATGGTTTCGATCATCATCGCCCGTGCACCGCTGCCCGATAATGGCTTGATCAACGCGGTGGGCAGCGCGTCGACAAAGCGGGTATCCCAGTCCATCGACACGGCCAGCCAGCGGATAGCATCCAATACTGCGTCCAGCACGCCACTGGCGCGAAGCACACCTACTGCTACCAGCATCGCAACCAGGTAAGGCAGCAATGAGACGGTGAAGCTGAAGCCTTCTTTGGCGCCTTCGATGAAGGCATCGTAGACATGCACCTTGCGCGCCCAACCGACCAGTAGAAACAGCATGACGATGCCGAACAGCGTCAGGTTGCCAACCAGCGTCGAGGTGGCAGCCAGCGCCTGTGCGGACAGACCGGCGAGCACGGCAAGCAGCGCGCCGAGTGCGAGAGCACCGGCACCCAGATAGGCCAGCACGACGGGATCCCACAATTTCAGCCGCTGCATCAGCGCGACGCTGAATAGGCCGGTGAGACTCGAAGCGGTAGTCGCCAGCAGGATCGGCAGAAATACCGCGGTGGGATCGGACGCGCCCTGTTGCGCGCGGTACATGAAGATAGTCACCGGCAATAACGTCAGCGACGAGGCATTGAGCACCAGAAACAGGATTTGCGCATTGCTTGCCGTGTCCCGGCTCGGATTGAGCGTTTGCAGGGAGTGCATGGCCTTCAGACCGATCGGCGTCGCTGCGTTGTCCAGCCCCAGCACGTTCGCGGCAAAATTCATGGTGATGTGCCCGAGCGCGGGATGCCCGCTGGGGACCTCCGGCATCAGACGGCGGAATAGCGGGTTGAGTACTCGAGCCAGCAGATCGATCAGGCCGGCCTTCTCGGCGATGGCCAGCAGGCCCAGCCAGAGAGTCATGGTGCCGATCAGCACGATGATGATGTCGACGCTGAGCCGTGTCATATCGAACAACGCGGCGACCAGGCGGCTGAACACCTCGGTGTCACCTCCCCCCAACCATTGCCAGAGCGCGGCAGCGAATGCGGCAATGAAAAAGCTCAGCCAGATACCGTTAAGCATGCTTGCAGTGCGTCCTGCTCGGCTTCATGTAGGGAGTCGCTCTGGCTGACCATCCGCGAAGGTGGGAAGTAGGCGACCGCGGACAGCTATGCTGCCGACTTGATGAGCATCATTCAAGAGCAGCTGGCGGGGCTTGGCAAGGGTCGGCTTCGCGTGGGGCATCAGCTGGGGCACACCAGTCCGGCCAGCTGACAGCGGCCGGAACCAGCGCTGCGAGCAGGGCCGCCGTCTCGCTGTCGGGCAGGCCGTCATACCGGGCAGGGCGAAAGCGCATCTGAAACGCGGCGATCACGTTGCGCAGTGCCGGGCTGCCCCGGTCGGTATCGATATCCTCTGGCAGCGCATACCCAAACGTCGCCAGCGACTGGCGAAACCAGCGCAACGGCGGCGTACGGTCTCTCAGCTCGTTCAGATGGCTCTGCACCTGCTGCTGGTCCGGCCAGATGGCCACGCCAGCATCGGCCAGCTGCTGCCAGGGAAATAGCGGGCCGGGGTCGAGCTTGCGCTGCGGCGCCACATCGCTATGACCGACGACCCGGTCGGGAGTCAGATTGTGCCGTTCCAGGATGTCTGCGAGCAGCTCGGTGAGCGCTTGGATCTGCCGCGGCTCCCAGGTATGCCAGACTCGCCCGAGCGGCGTCTCGCTGTAGCCGGGGTGGACCAGTTCGATGCCGATCGACGTCGCGTTAAGCCAGGTCCGACCCTGCCAGCTGCTGTCCCCCGCATGCCAGGCGCGGCGGCTTTCGTCGACCAGCCGGTAGATGGTGGGTGGACTCTGCTTGATCAGGTAATGGCTGCTTACCGGTCCGCGGGTCAGCGTGCCCAGCGAGCGCTCGAATCCGGACGAGGTGTAGTGCAGCACCACGTACTGCACCCGGCTATCCTGGCTTTCGGAGCTGTAACGGGTGTCGATGGCCGGGCCGCTCGCGCAGCCGGTCAGAAACAGCATAACAAGCAAGGAGTTGACGAGAAGCTTCACCATGTCCTCGGGATAAACGGGCCGAGTGACTAGCCTAGCATAGCAACGCGCTGGAACGTGGTGGTTCAGGCCGCTCGGACGATGCGGTTTCGGCCCGCCTGCTTGGCCTGGTACATGGCTTGATCCGCACGTTCGAAGGTCTCTTCGAGCGTGTCGTCAGGGCGGAACTGGGTAAAGCCCATCGAGATGGTAATGGTCACCCGTTCAGCTTTGAAGTGAAACGGGCATTGCTCGATACCGCGACGCAGTTCATCAAGCACGAGAGCGCCCTGCTGCACGGTTGTGCCCGGCATCAACAGGACGAATTCTTCACCGCCGAAGCGACCGATAAAATCCGTCTTGCGCAGCCGCCCCGAGAGCTGTTGGGCGATCAGCCGCAGCACCTTGTCGCCTGCCAAATGTCCGAAGCGGTCGTTGATCGATTTGAAATGATCTACGTCCAGAACGGCCAGCAAGAGATCACCACCATAGCGGCGCCAGCGGTCGAATTCCTCTTCCATGCGCTTTTGCAAGCCGGCACGGTTGGCCATGCCGGTGAGGTTGTCAAGCATGGCGCGCTGGCGCTGTTCGTCGAGGTGTTTGCGAAAAGTCTGGGCTTCTACTTCCATCACCTGGATACGCTCGATCATCGAGCGCATACGGCTGGACGTCTCTTCCTCCTGTTGCTCGCGGGAGCTGCGGGCATGATCGACGTCCTGCAGTAGTGCGTCGAGCTTGGCGTCGACGTTAGCTTTCAGTGCATCCAGTTCGGTTGCGTCGCGCACGTCGTCATGCAGCCCGGCGACCTGGCTGCGGATCGCTACCTCCAGCTGCTTGCCGGATTCGAACGAGCCAAGACAGGCGTCGTGCGCGGCTTCCAGATTGCCCTGAAATTGTGCAAGCCGCTGATTAAGCTGCTTGAGGTAACGTTCGAAGTCGTGTTGACGTTTCTGTTGAGCATTGAGTACCAACAGCATCAGTTCGTCGAGTACCGCAGCCAGTTCGTACCAGTTCAAACCGCGGCTAACCTGCTCGCGTAGCCGCTCACAGCGGCTTCGCTGATCGTCGAGCACCTGCAGTTCGGAAAGCAGATTGAGCAGGATGGTCTCGATATGGCCTGCAACTTGAGAATACTGCTGCGCCTCACCGCCCACCGGGCTGGACGCCGAGTCAAGGCGCGGCGGCACGGTGTCTTCCTGAATTTCGTCCTTCGTCTGCGGATCACCGATCGCCATATGCGATGCCATTGGCGCCGGCACCTGCGCGTCGCCACGCTTGAACAGGCGCGCCAGCAGCCCACGGCTTTCCGGACCGGACGGCGTATCGAATATCAGTTGCTGGACGACCGACAGCTCCTCCAGCAGAGCCGGGATCTGGTTGGCGTAGACGAGCGGAGCTTCGAGTTGCTTCTGCAGCTGTCGCAGTGCCCGGTTCGCGATCCCGGTCGGATGATGGCTTTGCAGATTCTGCGCCAGCGCCTGAAGGTGATGAGCGATCCTGACCAGGCGTTCCTGACGGTCTGCGTCAGCCTTGAGAACAGCGCGCTCCAGTTCCGGCATCAGGTCGGCGAGCAGATGGGGCGGGGCGTCGGCCCGTAGGGAGCCGCGGAGCTCACGCAGCCGCTGATCAAGCAACGGATCGAGCCCGTCGGCGGCGATACTGATACGAACCAGACTGCGCTTCAGAAGCTCTTCGTGATCGAGAAGACTTTCCACGGCTTCCTGCCCTGCATCGAGATCGCTGTTTCTTGGGTCCGACATGTGTGCTCCTGCACGCTGTAGCGGACGATTATAGAGTAAAACCAGACCGTAGCTAGCGGTTCGGCTCGCGCGGCTTGCACATCTGGTCGGGTAGTCGGATGTGCATGGCTACCGGCAAATGGTCTGAAATCGCCTGCGGTAATACTTCCACCTGTTCGATCGACAGGCTCGGGCTGATCAGGATGTGGTCGATCATCCGCGCCGGCTTCCAGCTCGGGTAGCTTCCCGGTAGGGACGCGGTATGCAGACCGCTCCCGCGCAGCGGCGAGTGATCCAGCAGATCCTCGGCGTGAGTGTTCATGTCGCCCATCAACACCACATGCTGGTGATCGGCCACGCGTTCACGGATATAGGCCAGCTGATTGTTTCGTGTACGCAGGCTGAGCGCGAGGTGCATCATCACCACCAGCAGCGAATCCTGACCCTGACCGAAACTGGTCAGAATTGCGCCGCGTCCGGGCAGCATGCCCGGCAGCTTGTGGTCTTCTACCAATTCCGGAGCGAAGCGGCTGAGCAGGCCGTTCGAATGCTGAGCGAATCGCCCCAGGTTACGGTTGAGCTGCTGATACCAGTACGGAAACTGCCCTTCCTTGGCCAGGTGTTCCACCTGATTGACATAACCGGAGCGTATGCTGCCGCCGTCGACTTCCTGCAGAGCAACCAGATCGAAGTCATTGAGCATGCGAGCGATCTGGCCGAGCGTGGCCTGGCGGCGTGCATGTGGTAGAAAGTGTTGCCAGCTGCGAGTGAGATAGTGGTGATAGCGCTGGGTATTGATACCCACCTGAATATTGAAGCTGAGCAGACGCAGCACGTTCGGCAGCGTCTGCTCGGATGAAACCCAGTGCGGATTGGTGCGCAGACAGGCTGGCGCCATGGATCCGTGGGTTGAGCGTCGTACCGGGATGTTTCCCGCTGAAATCATGGGCAACCTCAGTTGGATTGCCGTTCCCGCTCCACCAGGTACTCGGCAACCTTGAGCATGTCTTCAAAGCCGCCGGCCATGGCGGCTTCGATGCGATATTTTCCGTTCACTATCAGCGTGGGTACGCCGGTGGCACGGTAGGCCTTGGACAGCCGTTCGGCCTGGGCCATCTTGCCGCGCACGCCCATGGATGACCAGGCGCGCTTGAATTCCTTCTCGCCGATGCCGTGAGGCTCGAGAAATTCGATGATTTCGTCCTGAGTGGCCAGACGTTTTTTCTCGTTATGAATCGCCTGGAATACGGCCTGATGCGTCTCGTCCAGCTTATCCAGGCTTTCCAGAGTGTAGTAGAGCTGACCGTGGGTGTTCCAGACGCCGCCGAAGAAAGCGGGTACCGGACGGAAGTAGGCATCTTCGGGAAGGGTCTTCTTCCACTCGCCGATGATCGGCTCGAGTGAGAAGCAATGACCGCAGCCGTACCAGAACAGCTCAGCCACTTCGATCTTGTCCGCGTTCTGGGTGGGAGCCGGAGCGGTCAACTCCACGTAATGGACGCCAGCCTCGTAGGGTGCTGCTTCCTGAGCATGGGCCAGAGCCAGACTACCGAACAGCCAGACCAGGGCGATTGAAATCAACGCGCGCATGTAACTCTCCCGAACGAACTCTTGACGTATCGAATGATGACCGGCGGTTCGCCTGGTCATCGCTCATGATGATCCATGCAGCATAACCGCTACTGCACGAAAAAAGGGTGACCGAAGCCACCCTTTTTTTGAAGCCTGCCGCAACACACGGCAATACCTGGATCAGCGCAGGCCCTGAATGTAATTGGCCACAGCTTCGATGTCACGGTTGCTCAGCTTCTCGGCAACCATCTGCATGATGCGGGTATCACCATCGTTGGTGCGCTCGCCTTCGCGGAAAGCGGTCAACTGCTTGACGGTGTACGCAGCATGCTGGCCCGCCAGATGCGGGAAGCCCGCTGGCTCGTTACCCTTGCCGGTTGGCGAATGGCAGCCGGTACAGGCCGGCAGGCCGGTCGACAGGCGTCCGCCGCGGTAGAGCTTCTCCCCCGTTTCCGCCAGTTCAGGATCGGCGACCCCGCCAGACATGGTATTTTCGGAGAAATAGGCTGCTATGTCGGCCAGATCCTGCTCGTTGAAAGGGTCCAGCATGCCGGTCATCTCAACCACGACGCGACGGCCTTCCTTGATGTCGGCCAGCTGCTTGAACAGATAGCGGTCGCCCTGGCCCGCGAGTTTCGGAAAGTTGCCGGAGGTGCTGTTGCCATCGGCGCCATGGCAGGCACCGCACATGGCTACCTTGCCAGCGCCGGCTTCAGCGTTTCCTTCGACCGGGGCCTGTGCATAGGCCGAACCGGCCACACCGAGGGATAACACCAGACTCACGAGTAATTTATTCATCGGCTAATCCAATTACGGCTAAAAAAAGTGGCATTGCCCGCAGCTCCGGCTTCGTACGCCGCGTTATCCATACGGACTGCCTCGTTATTCGTTCCCGTCACGCTTCCTGTGCCAGTAGAGCGCCATGCTATCCGCCGCAAGGTGGGGCTGCAATGGTCAGACTGTCGCACTGAGTAGCCGGGATATAAAACCGCAGCAGTATATACTAAGCTACGTAGCGGCGTGAATGTCGTCGCCCCCATGCCAGCCTTCACGGATTCATCCATGTCTCTAGCAACACCTCTAGTCTCCCTGTGCCAGCGCGCATCCTTTATCAAAAGTGCCAGCGAAGTCGATCAGTGCCCGCCCGATCAGGGTTTCGAAGTGGCGTTCGCCGGCCGCTCCAACGCGGGCAAGTCCAGCGCCCTGAACACCCTCACCCATGCTCGTCTGGCGCGCACGTCCAAGACCCCCGGACGGACGCAGCTGATCAACTTCTTCGGTCTCGACGAGCAGCGCCGTCTGGTCGATCTTCCCGGTTACGGCTACGCCAAGGTGCCGCTGGCGCTCAAGGAGCACTGGAAGCAGCATCTCGACGCCTACCTTACCCATCGCGACTCGTTGGTCGGGCTGGTCCTGGTCATGGATATCCGGCATCCGCTGTCCGATTTCGACCAGATGATGTTGCAGTGGGCTGGCGACAGCAGCCTGCCGACGCTGGTGCTGTTGAGCAAGGCGGACAAGTTGGCATTCGGGGCGTCGAAGAATGAATTGCTGAAAATTCAGGCTCGCGTGCGCAAGGAACATGGCGATCTGGTGTCGGTGCAACTGTTTTCATCGCCCAAGCGGCAGGGCGTCGACGAAGCGCACGCGGTGCTGGAGCAATGGTTTTTTCCTGATCTGCTGGATATCGATGCGGCTGAAGGCTGATCGGCGGCAAATCGCAGGCAAAAAAAACCCCGAACTTCTATGGGGAGGGAAGGTTCGGGGCTTAACGACCGGGCTGTGCTAGGAAAGGGTTGCCCGGTTTTCTGCCAACACTAAATCACATCTAAGGAGCAAGAAGGGCTTGACTGGCCATTCACAAGCTCTGACCGCCCCGTTTCGCTGAAGTTCAAAAAAATTCCGCGAAACCACAAAAAAATTTTGAGCGGGACGAAACCGTTCTAGTGAGCCTCGTCCCAGTTCATGCCGGCGCCCACCTCAACGGCCAGCGGCACGTCCAGTTCCGCTGCCGCACTCATGCGCTGGCAAAGCCCTTCGCGCACACTGTCAACGAGGTCCTCTCGTACTTCGAGCACCAGTTCATCGTGTACCTGCATGATCACGCGCGCGTCCATCTGCGATTCGACCAACCAGCGGTCCACTTCGATCATGGCGCGCTTGATGATATCGGCCGCGGTGCCCTGCATGGGCGCGTTGATTGCCGTGCGTTCCGCCGCCTTGCGCATCGCCTGGTTCTTCGAATTGATGTCCGGCAGATACAACCTGCGTCCGAATAGCGTTTCGACATAGCCCTGCTCGTGCGCCTGATCACGGGTGCGTTCCATATAGCTGAGCACGCCGGGGTAGCGGACGAAGTAACGATCGATATAGGCCTGGGCTTCCTTGCGGTCGACGCCGATCTGCTTGGCCAGGCCAAAGGCACTCATGCCATAGATGAGCCCGAAGTTGATCGCCTTGGCGCTGCGACGCTGGTCGTTGCTGACCTCCTTCAGCGAGACGCCGAAGACTTCTGCAGCGGTTGCCCGGTGCACGTCCAGATCGTGACGGAAGGCATCGAGCAGACCCGGATCCTGGGCCAGGTGCGCCATGATCCGCAGCTCGATCTGCGAATAGTCGGCAGCCACCAGCCGGTACCCCGCTGGGGCGATAAACGCCTGGCGGATGCGGCGGCCCTCGGCGGTGCGAATCGGAATGTTCTGCAGGTTCGGGTCCGACGAGGAGAGGCGGCCGGTCGCCGTCACCGCCTGATGATAGGAGGTATGAATGCGCCCGGTGCGGGCGTTGATCTGCTCAGGCAGGCGGTCGGTATAGGTGCTCTTGAGCTTGCTCATGCTGCGGTACTGCATGATCACCTGCGGCAGCGGGTAACCCTGCTCGGCCAGCTCGGCGAGCACCGATTCAGCGGTAGATGGCTGGCCCTTGGCGGTCTTGGACAGCACCGGTAGGCCTTGCTGATCGTAGAGAATCGCGCATAACTGCTTCGGTGAGCCGAGATTGAACTGCTGGCCGGCGATGTCGTACGCCTGATGCTCGAGGTCGAGCATCTTCTCGCCCAGTTCGCGGCTTTGTACGCCGAGCAGCTGCGCATCGACCAAGGCACCGAAGCGCTCGATGCGCGCCAGCACCGGCATCAGCGGCATCTCGATATCTTTCAATACGCTCATCAGGCTCGGATGCGCGCGCAGCTTCTGGACCAGTGTCTGGTGCAGGCGCAGCGTGACATCGGCGTCTTCCGCCGAATAGGGCCCGGCCTGCTCCACGGCCACTTGGTCAAAGGTCAGCTGTTTGGCGCCCTTGCCGGCAACGTCTTCGAAGCGGATGGTGTTCTCGCCGAGATACTTCAGCGCCAGACTGTCCATGTCATGGCGGGTGGCGGTCGAATCCAGTACGTAGGACTCGAGCATGGTGTCGAAAGCCACCCCGCGCATCTCGATGCCGTAGTGCGCCAGCACGTTCATGTCGTACTTGGCGTGCTGGGCGACCTTGAGCTTGGTTTCGTCTTCCAGCAGTGGCTTGAGTTGGGCGAGCACGGCGTCGCGGTCGAGTTGCTGCGGCGCGCCCATGTAGTCATGGCAAAGCGGTATGTAGGCCGCCTCGTGCGGATTCACCGCAAAGGAGACGCCGACCAGTTCGGCCTCCTGTGCATTGAGGCTGGTAGTCTCGGTATCGAAGGCAAACAGCCGGGCGATCTCCAGCTTGTCCAGCCAGCGCTCCAGATCGTCCTGCTCGAAGATGATCTCGTAATGCCGCTCGACCTTCTCGGCTGGCTCGTCAGCCTTGACCGATCCTGGCTGGGCTCCGGCGCGGCTTTCGCGCTGCAGGTCTTCCAGCCAGTTACGAAACTCGAGTTCGCGGTACAGTTCTATCAGCGCTTCGCGGTTGGGCTCGCCCGGATGCAGCGCATCCACGCGAAGCTCGAGCTCCACGTCGGTCTTGATCGTGGCCAGCTGGTGCGACAGGTAGGCTGCCTCGCGGTGTTCGGTCAGCTTTTCGGCGAGCTTCTTGGCGCCGCGTATGTCCAGACCGGCGACCTTTTCGAGATTCTCGTAAATCACATCCAGCCCGCCGCCGAGGCCGCCGATCAGGCCGACCGCGGTCTTCTCGCCAATGCCAGGCACGCCCGGAATGTTGTCGGACTTGTCGCCCATCAGGGCCAGGAAATCGATGATGCAGTCAGGGCCGACGCCGAACTTCTCGCGAACGCCCGCCTCGTCCAGCACGGTGCCGCTCATGGTGTTGACCAGCGTGATATGACCGTCGACAAGCTGCGCCATGTCCTTGTCGCCAGTGGAAATGATCACCGGGCAACCGTTCGCGGCGCTCTGACAGGCCAGCGTACCGATCACGTCGTCCGCTTCCACGCCCTCGACGCATAGCAGCGGCAGGCCGAGCGCGCGAACACAGGCATGCAGGGGCTCGATCTGGCTGCTCAGCTCGTCGGGCATCGGCGGGCGGTGCGATTTGTAGTTTTCGAACAGGGCGTCGCGAAAGGTCGGACCTTTGGCGTCGAAGACCACCGCGAACGGGCTGGCCGGGTACTGCCGACGCAGGCTGCTGAGCATGTTGAGCACGCCCTTGATCGCGCCGGTGGGCTGGCCTTTGGAGGTCGTCAGCGGAGGTAGGGCATGGAAGGCGCGATACAGGTAGGACGAGCCATCCACGAGGATCAGGGGGGCGGTATCAGTCATGCGTCAGATCAACGTTCCGATAAGAAAAAGGGCTAGAATAGCGGCGGGTAGCAAGGCTGCACCTCCACCTTCCTATGACAGGACACAGAGTACCATGACACGTTCAGTATGCCGTTGGCTGGGAGCATTGACGCTGGCGCTGAGTTTCCCACTGTTGGCTCAGGAGCCGGTCACCGCCGAGCCTGATGTGACCATCCGCGAGGAAGGCGGTCGGCGGGTAGAGGAATATCGACTCAACGGCTTCCTGTATGCGATCAAGGTATTCCCCAAGAACGGTGCGCCATACTTTCTGGTCGCGGTGGACGACGAGGGCAACTTCGCCCGCGCCGACCAGGTGCAGGGCATGCGAATCCCGTCCTGGAAAATCTTCGAATGGTAGGCAAGCATGTCCGTCTTCACGCCGGTTGAGCGCAGCGAGCTGGAGCTTTTCATTGGCGGCTACGACGTAGGCCGCCTGGTCAGCCATGCGGGTATCGAAGGCGGCAGCGAGAACAGCAACTTCTTCGTTGAGTGCGAGCGGGGCTCCTTCGTGCTGACGCTGGTCGAGCGCGGGCCGGTGGATGAGCTCGATTTCTTCGTTGCGCTGCTTGAATGCCTGCATCAGGCGGACCTGCCGGTGCCCTACGCCATAGCCGACCGCCAGGGTCGGACGATTCAGCGCTTCAAAGACCGGCCGGCGCTACTGCAGCCGCGCCTGCCCGGCAGGCATGTGCAGGTTCCGACTATCGAGCATTGCGCGGCGCTCGGTGCGATGCTCGCTCGGCTGCACCAGGTCAGCAGTACTTGCGGCCTCGAACGCCAAAGCGATCGTGGACCGGAATGGATGCTTGCCGAGGTAACGCGATGCCGCCGGCAGGTTTCGCCGAGCGAAGCCGAATTGCTCGACGAAGCCGCCGAGGCGTTGCGGCGGGTACAGCAACGCGGGAGTCAACTGCCGAAGGCGGTGCTGCACGCCGATCTGTTTCGCGACAACGTCATGTTCGAAGGCCACCGACTGACCGGCATCATCGACTTCTACAATGCTGCCAGCGGCTGGACACTGTATGACTTGGCAATTTGCGTCAACGATTGGTGCATGAGCGAGCACCTGCGCCTCGATCCGCTGCGCAGCGATGCATTACTGGCGGCCTACGCCGCCCAGCGACCCTTTACCGCCAGCGAAGCGGAATGCTGGCCGGATCTGCTGCGTATTGCGGCGCTGCGGTTCTGGTTGTCCCGGCAGATTGCCGTACAGGCTCATGCGGACCAACCAGGCGTTCTGGTCAAGGAACCGCAGCACTTCATGCATATCCTCGAGGCGCACCGCGAGGTGTCGGTGCGCCTTGCCCCTTTCATCTGATCAGAGCGATTCCAGGCACCCGGCCAGGTCGTCACTCAGCGTGGTCAGAAACTCCACATAGCCCTGTGCGGTGACGGGCGCGTCGCCGCCGAGCGGATCGAGCGCAGCGCTGCGCACCGGCAGCCCGGCGGTCAGTGATTCGATCAGGCGCGGGGTGAATTGCGGCTCGCTGAATACGCAGCTCGGGCCGGCTTCCTGCAGCCGTTCACGCAATTGAGCCACATGGCGGGCGCCGGGCTGAACCTCGTGTGACAGGCTGAAGATGCCGCGCGCGCGCAAGCCGTAGTGGTCTTCGAGATAGCCGTAGCCGTCATGGAAGACGAAGTATGGTTTGCCTGCCAGCGGTTCGAAGCGCTTCTGCAAACGGCTGTCCAGCTGCATGACCTGTTCTTCGAAACGCGTGATGTTTGCGCCGAGGCGGTCGCTGTGCTCGGGGAACAGGGATGCCAGGTCCGCTGCCATGGCGCGGGCGATAGCGACGGCATTGGTGGGAGACAACCAGATATGCGCATCATAGGTGCCGCCATGATCATGTCCATGGCCGTGCTCCTCGGCATGAGCGTGCTGCTGGTGCTCGTGCTCGTCGTGTCCATGATCTTCTTCCGCATGCTCGTCGGCATGACCGCTCCCCAGCGGTCGCAGCGTGACGCCAGCAGCGTGCATCAGCGCCACGTCGGTGTCGCGCGACTTCAGCAAGTGCTCGAGAAACAGCTCCAGCTCCGGTCCGACCCAGTACACGCGCTGCGCCTGCTCCAGTGCGCGACGCTCCGACGGGCGCAGTGCGTAGCTGTGTGGCGACGCACCGACCGGCAGCAGCAGTTCCGGCTCGGCGATACCGTCGAGCGCGGCGGCTGCAATCAGTTGGAGTGGTTTGATGGTTGTCAGCACACGCGGCTCGTCGGCGCGAGCGGCAACGGCCAGGGTCAATCCTATGACGAGGGCGAAACAGCGAAGCATCGGTGGGTACCTGGAAGAAGTTAAGTGTTATATGATAACAGCTCGTTTCAATTCCGACAGTCCTCCCGGGCAAGGCGAAGCATGAGCGCTACTGATCCGCACGTTCCCCACGATCACACTCATTGTGTCAGCACAGCGCTGGATACCGCCGAGGAGGTTTGCGCCCGCGGTGGCGCGCGCCTGACCCCGTTGCGCAAGCGCGTGCTCGAGCTGGTCTGGCAGAGCCACAAGCCCCTCGGCGCGTACGACATCCTCGAAACCCTGTCACGCGAGGATGGCCGCCGCGCTGCCCCGCCGACCGTCTACCGCGCACTGGACTTTCTGCTCGAGCAGGGACTGGTGCATCGCATCGCCTCGCTCAACGCCTTCATCGGTTGTGCCCATCCGGAGCGGGCCCATGAGGGACAGTTCCTCATCTGTCGCAACTGCCGTATAGCGGTAGAGCTCGATCAGCCACTGATCCACCGGGCGATCAGCGATAGCGCCGCGGGTCTGGGTTTTGCCGTAGAAGCCGAAACCGTCGAAATTACTGGCCTGTGCGCGCGCTGCAAGGCGGCGGCATGAGCGAGCCATTGCTGGAATTGAGCGGCGTCAGCCTGTCGCGTAACGGCTCGGCCGTGCTGGAGGACATCAGCCTGCGCGTGGCACCGGGTGAAATCGTCACGCTGATCGGTCCGAACGGTGCGGGCAAGACCAGTCTGGTGCGGATCGTACTTGGGCTGCTGCAGGCCGATGCCGGCAGGGTCCGGCGCCAGCCTCGCCTGCGTATCGGCTACATGCCGCAGAAGCTGCATATCGATTCCACCCTGCCCTTGACCGTCGAACGCTTCCTGTTGCTCGCGCCTGGCTGCCGGCGTGCCGATGTTCGCGAAGCTTTGGAGGACGTCAACGCACTGCACCTTCTGCAACGGCCGCTGCAGCAGGTGTCGGGAGGTGAATTGCAGCGCATCCTTCTGGCTCGGGCGCTGCTGCGCAAGCCCCATCTGTTGGTGCTCGACGAGCCGGTGCAGGGCGTTGATGTCAACGGTCAGATCGAGCTGTACCAGCTGATTACCCGACTGCGCGATCGTTACGGTTGCGGTGTGCTGATGGTCTCCCACGACCTGCATCTGGTCATGGCAACCACCAACACTGTGGTGTGCCTGAACCGTCACGTCTGCTGTTCAGGCCATCCCGAGCAGGTCAGCCTCGACCCGGCCTTCGTCGCTTTGTTCGGCGAGCAGGCCAGCGCCCTGGCGGTCTACAACCATCATCACGATCACGCCCATGACCTGCATGGCGAGGTGATCGACAACAGCGATACAGCCGGCTCGCCGCGACTGACGCCGGTACACAAGCACGGACCTTCCTGCAAACATGCCTGACTTTCTGATTTACGCCCTGGCCGCCGGCCTGGGGCTGGCGCTTGTCGCCGGTCCGTTGGGTTCTTTCGTGGTGTGGCGCCGCATGGCCTATTTCGGCGATACGCTGTCCCATTCGGCATTGCTGGGTATCGCCCTGGGCATGCTGCTGGATATCAACCTGACCCTGGCGGTCACCGCCGGCTGCGTACTGCTGGCAGTGATTCTGGTGGCGCTACAAAACCGCCAGTGGCTGGCCAGCGACACTTTGCTGGGCATCCTTGCGCACAGCACCTTGTCGCTGGGCCTGGTGGTGCTGGCGTTAACGGACAACGTGCGCGTCGATCTGATGGCCTATCTGTTCGGCGACCTGCTGGCAGTCAGCGAGCACGACCTGTACTGGATGCTTGGTGGTCTGGCGCTGGTCGTGGTGTTGCTCGGGCTGCTCTGGCGACAGCTGCTCTCGGTGACCGTGCACGAGGAGCTGGCCCGGGTCGAAGGCCGGCCGGTCACCGCCATTCGCCTGGCGCTGATGCTGCTGATCGCAATCGTCATCGCCGTGGCCATGAAGGTCGTCGGCGTGCTGCTGATCACGTCACTGCTGATCATTCCTCCGGCCGCCGCCCAGCGGCACGCGCATACGCCGGAACAGATGGCACTCGGTGCCAGCATCTTGGGTTGCCTGGCGGTACTTGGCGGGCTGGGTATGTCGTGGAATCTCGATACGCCCGCCGGCCCGTCGATCGTGGTCAGCGCAGCCCTGCTGTTTGTGATGGCAGTCAGTCTGCCGCGGCGCGCCTGAAGGGCAAAGGGATGTAACACTCCAGCGCTGCGGTTGTCCCATGAACAGGCATCGAACAGGATGGCTTCATGGTTACACTGACGCATGCGTGATCCGCTGATCATTCCAACTGACGAAGGCTTGTACTGCCCGGCCGGGGATTTTCATATCGATCCCTGGCGTCCGGTGGCACGCGCCGTTATCACTCATGCCCACGCCGACCACGCTCGACCGGGCAACAGCGAATATTACTCGCACCATGCGGGGCTACCGATTCTCCGACACCGGCTCGGTGAAGCGCATGCGTTCCATGGTCTGGAATACGGCGAAGCGGTCGAGTTCGGCCGGACTCGGGTCAGTTTGCATCCGGCGGGGCACGTGCTCGGCTCGGCGCAGGTCAGGGTCGAGCACGCTGATGGCAGCGTCTGGGTAGTGACCGGCGACTACAAGCGAGACGCCGATCCGACCTGCGCGCCATTCGAAGTGGTGCCCTGCGACACCCTCATCACCGAGGCGACTTTGCTCTGCCCTGCTACCGCTGGCCCCCGGTGGAGCGCGTCGCGGAGCAGATCTGGGACTGGTGGTCCGGCCACAGCGACCGCCCCTGCGTACTGTTCACCTACGCGCTCGGCAAGGCCCAGCGGGTACTGGCGGCTTTGACCGCCCACACCGACCGGACCGTCTACCTGCACGGCGCCATGCTGGCCATCACCGACATCTACCGCGATGCCGGTGTTTCCATGGTGCCTACCGCTCCGGTGAGCGAATTGCCGGCCGATCACGACTTCGCTGGCGAGTTGATCCTCGCGCCGCCTTCCGCCGCCGGCTCGCCGTGGATGCGCCGTTTCCGCGGCGCCAGCACCGGGTTCGCCTCCGGATGGATGCGCATCCGCGGCAATCGTCGGCGCCGCGGCTATGACCATGGTTTCGAGCTCAGCGATCATGCTGACTGGCCTGCGTTGCTGCAGACCATCGAGCAAAGCGGCGCCAGTACCATTCTCACTACCCACGGGCGCAGCGAAGAGCTGGTGCACTATCTGTGCGAGCGAGGTGTCGACGCCCGAGCGCTGACCACCTTGTACGGCGGCGAGGAAGATTGATGCAGGCCTTCGCCAACCTCTACGCCGAGCTCGACGCCACCACGCGCACCCAGGCCAAGCTCGATGCCATGGTGCGCTACTTCACTGATGTCGATCCGGCCGACGGCGCCTGGGCCACCTACATACTCGCCGGCCGCCGAATGAAGCGACTGGTCGGCCCGCGAAAGCTCCGCGAATGGTTGAGCGAGGCCACCGGGCTACCCGACTGGCTGGTCGAGGAAACCTATCAGCATGTGGGTGACCTGGCTGAGACCATCAGCCTGCTGATGGAGGATGACAGCGAGCGCGAGGCTGTTGGCGGCTCGCTTGCCGAATGGATCGACCAAGCGGTCCTCGGTCTGCTCGATCTCGACGACGATCAGCGCAAGGCCCATGTCATCCGGCATTGGCGCGAGCTACCGCGCCCGGCGTGCTTTCTTTACAACAAGCTGCTCACCGGTAGCCTGCGGGTGGGTGTCTCGCGCGGGCTGGTCGAGCGTGCACTGGCGGCCCTGAGCGGCAGGCCGCGAGCCTTGATCGCACGTCGACTGATGGGCGAGTTCGAGCCGACGGCGCGCTTCTATGAGCGTCTGTTCGACGCCGAGCAGCGCGAGGAGCGCGCCGGCCAGCCTTACCCTTTCTTTCTCGCTTCGCCCCTTGAAGGTGGTCCCGAGGCGCTCGGTGATCTTCACGAATGGTTGGCCGAATGGAAGTGGGACGGCATCCGCGCCCAGCTGATCGCGCGGCCGGCAGGCATTTGGCTCTGGTCACGTGGTGAAGAGCCGATGGCCGGACGCTTTCCTGAGGTCGAGGCGGCAGCGAAGCTGCTGCCCGAAGTGGTGCTCGACGGCGAGCTGCTCGCCTGGGATACCGATGTCATGCCGTTTTCCCAGATGCAGCGACGCATCCAGCGCAAGACCGTTGGGGACAAGCTGCTGCACGAAGTACCGGTGGTTTTTCTCGCCTACGATCTGCTCGAAGATGCCGGAGTCGACTGGCGTGACAGGCCACTCGAAGAGCGCCGCGCGAGGCTCGAGGCCATTCTCGCGGAAGTCGATCATCCGGCGCTTCGCCTGAGCCCGGCCGCTGACGCCGCCGACTGGGACGCGCTGGTGGTAATGCGAGAAAGCAGCCGCGACCGGCGCGTTGAAGGGTTGATGCTCAAGCGCAAGCAGAGCCCTTACCGAAGCGGCCGGCCCCGCGGCGACTGGTGGAAATGGAAGATCGACCCATTGTCGATCGATGCGGTGCTGCTATACGCCCAGCCGGGTCACGGCCGGCGGGCAAATCTCTATACCGACTACACTCTCGCGGTTGCCGATGGCGACAGCTTCGTGCCCATCGCCAAGGCCTATTCGGGTCTGACCGACGAAGAGATCGGCAAGCTGGATCGCTGGATCAGGCGGAACACGGTGGAGAAGTTCGGCCCGGTTCGCTCGGTCAAGCCCGAGCAGGTGCTGGAAATCGCTTTCGAGGGCATCCAGCCCTCGCCTCGGCACAAATCCGGCATTGCCCTGCGCTTTCCGCGCATTCTTCGCTGGCGCCACGACAAACCGGTGGCCGAGGCCGATAGCATCGAACAGGTTCGGGAGTTGCTGCGTGTCTACGGCAGCTGACGGGCTGGAGCAGATTGAGGCGTGGTTCGCCGGGCTGGGTTGGCAGCCGGCCGGTTTTCAGCGCCAGGCCTGGCAAGCGTTTCGCGCCGGTCGCAGTGGCCTGATCCACGCCTCGACCGGTTCTGGCAAGA
Organism: Halopseudomonas xinjiangensis; assembly: GCF_900104945.1. Lineage (NCBI taxonomy): Bacteria > Pseudomonadati > Pseudomonadota > Gammaproteobacteria > Pseudomonadales > Pseudomonadaceae > Halopseudomonas > Halopseudomonas xinjiangensis. Next base: position 3,222,863 of record NZ_LT629736.1, read on the forward strand.
CCCTCGCCGCCTGGCTCGGGCCGGTTTCGCTGGCGCTGGAACAGGAGCGCGTCCAGACCGGGCTGCGTGTATTGTGGATTACGCCCTTGCGTGCGCTGGCGAGTGATACGGCCGGACACCTGCAAGGCGCTGTCGATAGTCTGGGGCTGGACTGGAAAGTGGAAATCCGCACCGGCGACACCAGCGCCAGCGTCCGTGCCCGTCAGCAGCGCAAACTACCGCAGGCGCTGGTGACCACCCCGGAAAGCCTCTCGGTGCTGCTGTCTTACCGCAACGCCGAGGAACAGTTCGCCGGCCTCGATGCGGTCATTGTCGACGAGTGGCACGAGCTACTCGGCAGCAAGCGCGGCGTACAGCTGCAGTTATGCCTGGCCTGGTTGCGTGCGAGACGTGCCAACCTGCCGGTATGGGGGCTCTCGGCCACGTTAGGCAATCTCGATGAGGCACTGGCGGTGTTGCTGGGTGAGGGAGCCACGCCGGGAGAGCGCATTGCCGGCGAGCAGGGCAAGGAGTTGACCGTGCGCGGGCTGTGCCCGCCGAGCATCGATCGCTTCCCCTGGGCTGGCCATCTGGGATTGTCTCAGCTTGAGGGCGTGCTGACGTATCTGGAGCAGGCCGAGACGTCGCTGCTGTTCACCAATACCCGTTCGCAGGCCGAGCTGTGGTTCGAGGCGATCGCCAGAACCCGCATGGACTGGATAACCGAAATCGGCCTGCATCATGGCTCGATCGACCGCGGGCTGCGCAAGCGTCTAGAAGACGGACTGCGGGAAGGGCGGTTCCGCTGCGTGGTCTGTACCTCGAGCCTCGATCTCGGTGTGGATTTTTCTCCCGTCGACCGCGTGGTGCAGGTCGGCAGCCCCAAGGGCATTGCCCGGCTGATGCAGCGCGCCGGTCGTTCGGGGCATCGTCCGGGCGCGGCCAGTGAGATTCTTTGCGTGCCCAGTCACGCTTTCGAGCTGGTTGAAATCGCTGCCGCGCGGCGCGCCTGGAACGCTGGTCGTGTCGAGTCGCGCAGGCCGCTTCGATTGTGTCTGGATGTGCTGGCCCAGCACCTGGTCAGCCTGGCAGCAGGCCCGGGTTTTCGCGCCGAGGCGGCGCTCGCGGAGGCACAGTCGACGTACGCTTTCGCCGATCTGACCGCAGAAATGTTCGAGTGGTGTCTGGTGTTCATCACCCGGGGCGGCCCGGTGCTTGAACACTATCCGCAGTTCCAGCGAGTCGTCCAGACCGAGGACGGACTATATCGGGTCGAGGATGTTGGCATCGCCCGCCGCCATCGCATGGCGATTGGCACCATCACCAGCGATGCGCAGATGCAGGTGCGTTTCATGAAGGGCGCCAGTCTCGGCACTATCGAGGAGAACTTCATTGCCCGGCTCAACCCTGGCGATGTGTTTCTGTTCTCCGGCCGCGCGCTGGAGCTCATCCGCGTGCGTGACCTGATCGCCTATGTGCGCCCGGCCACCTCGCGCCGAAGCCACGTTCCACGCTGGTATGGCGGGCGTCTGCCGTTGTCCAGTGAGCTGGCCGACAGTGTGTTACAGATCTTGCAGGAGGTGGAGACGGGCCTATATACCGACACCGAGGTTAGTGCCGTGGCACCGGTGCTGGAACTGCAGAAGCTGCAATCCGCCCTGCCCGCTCCGGACCGTCTGTTGATCGAGCGTTGCCGGTCCCGGGAGGGCGAGCATCTGTTCGTCTATCCGTTTGCGGGCCGGCTGGCGCATGAGGGCCTGGCAGCGGTGTTGGCCTGGCGGCTCGGCCAGCGCGTGCCAGCGACCTTCGCCCTGTCGGTCAACGATTACGGGCTGGAATTGCTCAGCAGCGCCCGGCTTCCCGAGCTTGATGAAAACGATTGGCGCGCACTGTTGGCGCCGGAGCAACTGCTCGACGACGTGCTCGCGGCGCTCAACGCCAGCGAGCTGGCGCGCAGGCAGTTCCGCGATATCGCGCGCATCAGCGGGCTGGTGTTTCAGGGGTATCCGGGGCGCAGCAAGACCGACCGGCAGCTTCAGGCTTCCACCGGGCTGCTTTACGACACCTTGCAGCGCTACGATCCCCAGCACCGATTACTCGATCAGGCGCGCCGCGAAGTGCTCGAGGAGCAGCTCGACATTCGCCGGCTGCGCGAAGTGCTCGAGCACGCCGCTGCGCAGCAACTACGGGTGATGTCGCTTGAGCGATTTTCGCCGCTGGGCTTCCCGCTCTGGGTCGAACGCCAGCGCAGCCGACTGAGCACCGAAGACTGGCGTCAGCGCGTACAACGCATGCTCGAATCGCTGGAGCGCAACGCCAGCAAGCGCAGGAAGCGCGCATGAAGGAAATGCTGGACTGCGAACTCGCCGGCGAGAGTGTGATCATGCATGCCAACAGGGCGCTGTATCTGCAGGAGCATGCCACGCTGCTGGTCGCAGACACGCATTTCGGCAAGGGCGCCTTTTTCCGCAGGCAGGGCATCGCCGTGCCCAGCGGGCAGAGTGCGGCTGACCTGCAGCGCTTGAGTCGTCTGGTGGAGCAGTTCGAGCCGCAGCGCCTCATCGTACTGGGCGATGTGTTCCATCATCGGCCCACTGCCGACGAGCCGTTCTTCAAGCACTTTGCCGCCTGGCAGGCGCGACATCCGGATCTCACCCTGGAAGCAGTAGTGGGTAATCATGATCGGCACGTCCGCGGACTGACGCTGCCGATCGACTGGCACCCGCATCTGGACATCGGGCCGTTTCGCTTGTGCCATGAGCCAGAGGCAGTGCAGGGGCGACATGTGATCGCCGGGCACATTCATCCCGCCTATGCGCTGGCGGCAGCCGGCGATCGATTGCGGGCACCGGTGTTCTGGATGCGTTCCGGTGTGACCGTGCTGCCATCCTTCGGAGCGTTGACCGGCGGCTGGAACGTTCCCGAGGCGAAGGGCAGCCGGCTGGTCATGGTGCTGGACGGCCAACTGCTGCCGTTGCCGGAACTCTGAAGCGCCGCCGGTCAGCCTTCGCTTGAGTGGAGCAGGCCGGCTGCAATAAGCTGTATGTCCATACAGCTATCGGATGCTGCCATGCAGCTTGTCGACAAACTCGCCGTGCTCGCTGACGCCGCCAAGTACGACGCCTCCTGCGCCAGCAGTGGCGCTCCCAAGCGCAGCTCGAAGGGCAAGAGCGGCATCGGCGCGACCGACGGCATGGGCATCTGTCACAGCTTCACGCCCGACGGGCGCTGCGTGTCGCTGCTGAAGATCCTGCTGACCAACTTCTGCCTGTTCGACTGCCAATACTGCGTCAATCGACGATCCAGTGACGTGCCGCGGGCGCGCTTCACGCCGGAGGAAGTGGTTCGGCTGACCCTCGATTTCTATCAGCGCAACTACATCAGCGGGCTGTTCCTCAGCTCCGGCATCATCCGCTCGGCCGACTACACCATGGAGCAGCTGGTGCGGGTCGCCCGGCTGTTGCGCGAAGAGCACGAGTTTCGCGGCTACATTCATCTGAAAACCATCCCTGAAGCCGACCCGGCACTGATCGTCGAGGCGGGTCGCTACGCTGACCGGCTGAGTGTGAACATCGAGCTGCCGGATCCGGGCAACCTCATCAAGCTGGCGCCGGAAAAGCGTATCGACAGCATCACCCAGGCGATGGGCACTATCGACGATGCTTCGCAGGATTCGCGGGAGGATCGCCGCGCGCCGGCCTTTGCGCCTGGTGGCCAGAGCACCCAGATGATCGTTGGCGCTGACGCCAGTGACGATCGCACCGTATTGTTCCGGGCCGAGTCGCTGTACCGCGACTACCGCCTCAAGCGGGTGTACTACTCTGCCTTCAGTCCGATTCCCAACAGTCCGTCGTCGGTGCCATTCCAGCCGCCGCCTTTGATGCGTGAGCACCGTTTGTATCAGGCCGACTTTTTGTTGCGGGGCTACGGCTTCAAGGCCGGCGAATTGCTGGGCGATACCTCAGAGCTAGCGCTGGATATCGACCCCAAGCTGGCCTGGGCATTGGCCAACCGCGAACAGTTTCCCGTCGATCTCAATCGCGCCGATGCCGGCATGATCGCGCGAATCCCGGGAATCGGCCTGCGATCTGCGCAACGCATCGTCGAGCTTCGCGCGCTCAAGCGGGTGCGTTATCAGGATCTGTTGCGCATGCGCTGCATCATGGACAAGGCGCGGCCATTTGTAGTCACCGCAGACTACCGGCCCCAGCAGGACACGGTCGAGTCAGCAGTGCTGCGCACACACCTTCGCGACCAACCAGCGCAGTTGGGGCTTTGGGGATGAAGGTACTCGACTGCGACGACGACTTCGATCGCTGGCGTGTGCAGGCGCGCGGGCTGTTGCTGGCCAATGTACCGCCCGAACAGGTGTGCTGGGAGGACGCCGCGGCACGGCAGCTCTTCGGCAGTACAGGCGATGACATTGATCCGATGCCTGCAGCGCAGGACACGTCGATTCGCGTGCCGCCGGACTTGCTGGAGGATCTCAGGCTGGCCGGTTGCCACCGGATGCCGGGTCGCTGGAATCTACTCTACCGCGTCCTCTGGCGAGCCACGCATGGCGAACCCCAGGCGCGGCTCGCTGGTGATCCGGATGGCAGCGAACTGCAGCGGCGGATCAAGGCGGTCCGGCGCGAGGCCCACCATCTGCACGCTTTTCTGCGTTTTCATCCATGCCCGGCAAATCCCTCGCTGGACTACATCGCTGTGCACCAGGCCGCGCATGATGTGCTCGGCTGGGCCAGCGAGCATTTCATCGGTCGCCTCGGACGGCAGCGCTGGATGATCGTTTCATCGCGCGATGCGGTGTGGTTCGACGGTGAAACGCTGCAGTACCGGCGCGAGTGTCCGCCGGAATGGCGAGCGCTCGCCGATGCAGTGTGCAGCGAGGACGACGCGCTCTGGCAGACCTACTACAGCTGTATCTTCAATCCGGCTCGGGTCAATCCGACAGTCATGCGCGGACACATGCCCAGTCGCTTCTGGTCAGGCCTGCCAGAAGGCAAATTGATCGCTGGGCTGGTTGGTGACGCCAGGCTGGGTGCACGGCAGGTCGGGCAGGCCGGCCGAGTCATCGCCCGGCGCGGCAAGCGTATCGAAGTGCCGTCGAAAATCGACTAGCGCGCTATCAGCTGGGGCAGGTATCGGGCAACCGACTCGCGTTGCAGGGGCGCGCGGAGAAATCCGACGTAGCGGCCTTCCGGGTCGACCAGGATGACCTGGCCGCTGTGGTCGACCAGATAATCCTGTTGCGACGTGTCCGGCTCGATGTAGGCAACCGACAGGGCGGCGGCAAGCTTCTCGAGTTGCTCGGGCTCTCCCGTCGCACCGCTGAATTCGGGATTGAAATAATCCAGATATTCACGCAGCCGCTCGGGGGTGTCGCGCTCCGGGTCGACGCTGATCAGCGTGACGTGCAGCTGGTGGTTGCGTGCCTCCTCGGGCAGGTCGGCGATCAGCTGACGCAGCTCGGCCAGCGTGGTGGGGCAGACGTCCGGACAGAAGGTGTAGCCGAAGAACAGCAAATCCCATTGGCCGCGCAGTTGTTCCTCGGTCCACTCGCCGCCGCCAGCGGCCTGCAGATGGACGTCCGGAATGGACCGGGGCGTGTCGAACATAAAGATGCCGGCTTGCGATAGCTGCTCCGCGTCAAGCGCGGGCGATCGGGTCATCTTGAACAGCAGCAGGCCAAGGATCAGCGCAATGACCGCGAGGATGACCCAGACGGTCTTCTGTACGCCGCTCATAGCCAACCAGCGATACTGGCGTAATGATCAACCAGCAACGCAACGAAGAGCCACAGCAGGTACCAGAGTGAATACTTGAACGTCTTGATCGCCACATGTGGGCGACTGTCGCGCCACAAGGCCCAGGCCCAGTCGAGGAAACGAATGCCCAGTACCAACGCAGCGACCAGATACAACGGACCGCTCATCTGGATGACGTAGGGCAGCAGACTCACCGCCAGCAATATCAGTGTGTAGAGCAGGATGTGCAGCTTGGTGTAGCGCTCGCCGTGCGTGACGGGCAGCATCGGAATGTCGACCTTGGCATACTCCGCCTTGCGGTGTATCGCCAGCGCCCAGAAATGCGGCGGCGTCCAGGCGAAGATGATCAGCACCAGCAGCAGGCCTTCGGCATCGATCTGGCCGGTGACAGCGGTCCAGCCCAGCAGGGGTGGTGCGGCGCCGGCGAGACCGCCGATGACGATGTTCTGCGGTGTGGCACGTTTCAGAAACGAGGTGTAGATCACCGCGTAACCGAGCAGCGATCCCAACGTCAGCCAGGCGGTAATGGCATTGACCCATTGCAGGAGAATGACCATGCCGGCTACGCCGAGCAACATGGCGAACAACACCGCATTGAGCGGATTGACCCGGCCCTGTGCCAGCGGTCGCCGCTGGGTTCGAGCCATATGCAGGTCTATGCGCCGGTCCACCACGTGGTTGATAGCGGCGGCCGATCCGGCGCACAAGGCAATACCAAGATTACCGGCGAGCAGAATGGTCCAGGGCACGGCGCCCTCGGTAGCCAGCAGCATCCCGATGGCCGAGGTGATGATCATCAGCGCAACGACTTTGGGCTTGGTCAGCTCCAGATAGTCGCGCCAGCCCGCCTGTAGTCGGGCTGTATTGGTCAAGCTCCGCATCGTGCTCTCCCCCTGACGCTTTAGTGCGCCTTTATGTTTATTGTGGTCCCAGTATGCGCCAGCCGTCAGTGACTGGCCAGCGCGCTGCCCGGGTGCGGTCTGGCGAAGATTGCCGCCTTGCCGGGCGAGCGAAGCCTGTAGTTCACCGCGACCATCACCAGCAGCAGGCAGGCACCGCCAGCGTTGTGCGCCACCGCCACCGCCAGCGGCAGATGCGCCAGCACATTGGTAACGCCCAGGGCGACCTGCACCATCAGCGCCAGCGCGACCAACCCGGCGAGGCTCGGCAGGCCGGCGCGTAGCAGACGCCTGGCCAGAAACAGCACCGTCAAGGTGGTGATCAGCGCGCCGACCCGATGGGCGAAATGGATGGCTGTCCGGCCCGCCCCGTCAAGAATGCCGCCGAGGTAGTTGGGTCCAATCTCGTGGAAGACATCGAAGCCGGCCGCGAAGTTCATGTCCGGCCACCACTCTCCGTGACAGGTTGGCAGATCGGTACAGGCCAGCGCTGCATAATTACTGCTGGTCCAGCCGCCCAGCGCGACCTGCAGGATGACCACCGCCAGCGCGACGCGGGCAATCCTGCGCAGGGAAGCACGGCCGGCTCCGCCGAGAGGGTGCATTCCGCCATGTAGCCGCAAGCACATCAGCAGCAGCAGGCTTAGCGTGGCGAAGCCACCAAGCAGGTGAGCGGTGACGACCTGCGGCCAGAGCTTGAGCGTGACCGTCCACATGCCGAACGCCGCCTGACAGATCACCAGAACCAGCAACCCGAAGCTCAGGCCTACCGGGTAGCCGTCCTCGCGACGGTGACGCAGGCTGAACAGCGCCAGGCCGAGAATTACCAGGCCCAGGGTGCCGGCTGCGTATCGATGGATCATTTCAGCCCAGGCCTTGAACGATTCCACAGGACTATCGGGAAAGCGCATTTGCGCCGCCTGCAACGCAGAATCGCCGCGCGGTACGCTGAGAAAGCCGTAACAGCCTGGCCAGTCCGGGCATCCCAGGCCAGCGTGAGTAAGGCGTGTGTACGCACCGAGTACCACCACCACAAAGCCCAGCAGCAGTCCCAGCAATGCGAATCGATATCCCGGTTTGTGCATGTGATTACCCTATCTTCGAGACTTTGAGGAGGTGTTTCAGGTCGTCGAGAATCTGCCGGGCGGGCCGCTCCGGATTGCGCCGCAGGACGACACGCCCCAGCGGGTCGATCACCCACAACTGCGGTTGCTGACGCCATGCCTGCGGCTGGCTGTCGAGGCTGTCACGATACGCGGCCTCGTTGAGCGGCAGCACGGTGAGGCGAGGAAACTCGCTGTCGAGCCGTTCGCGCAGCGCTGGCGATGCCGGGTGAGCCTGCAGCAGAACGTGCTCCACGCGTCCCGCCTCGCGCCCCAGCGCCACGTTGATCTGTCGAGCCTCGTGAACCAGGGCAAGGCAGGCCTCTTCGCAATCACCGGGGGTGGTCACGGTAAGCCGCCAGGGTGCGCCATAGCCCAGGGGTTCGACGCCGGCGCCCCAGGTCTGCACCGATATTGCCGATTCGACGAGGTCGGACTTGTTGGTATGGCTTTCCGGCACGCCGTAGCCGGAGCGGGCCATCAGCCAGGCGACGAAGATCGGGCCGATGACTACCGCGAATACGGCAAGCAGCTTGAGCTGTCCACGGCGCGGTGGTGTGGTATCGGAGGGGTTATGATTTTCCATGTGGGATGGTTCCTTCCGAGTCGGGCCGCAAGCCGGCCCAGATGAACAGAACGAGCAGGGCGGCGGCCAGCGCGAACCATTGAACCGCATAGCCAATATGCTTGGCGGAGGTCATTGGCAAGCCGGGCCACTCCAGGCGCAGGGCGCCGGGGCCGCCATCGGTGACTCTTGCGATCCAGCCCGGGCCATCCAGGTCGAGTTGCTCGTACAGGCGCGAGGGATCGACGCGCACGATCAGCTTGGGCCAGCCCGGTCGGTCGGCCCCGTCGGGTAATTCGAAGCCGCGTCCGGGCTCGGGCAACGCCTCTACTGTCAGAGTCACCGTTTCCTCGGGCGTCTCCACGATCGGCCGCTGACTGCGATCGCGCCACGGCAACCAGCCGCGGTTGACGATCACCCATTGCCCGGACAGTTCATCGTAGAAAGGCTGCAGTACCTCGACTCCGGCGCGACCGCTACGGGTGCGGTTATCCAGTATCCAGGCATGTTCGACATCGAATTGACCCTTCAGCCGAATCCTCCGCCAGGCAACGTCCTCGCCAGTGGCAAGTTCAGTCAGGCTGCTGGGCGTCTGGGCGCGTCCTTGGTCTATGCGCGCCTGCATTTCGCGCTTTTCCTCGGCGCGCTCGAGCTGCCAGAAACCCAGCACCACGAGCAGTGGGAGGAAGGCACCAACGAAAACCCACATCGGCCAGCCGGGCGCGAACCGCCGGATCATTGCGCGCACCCCGGGCGGGAGGGTAGCGCTATACTGCGAGGACTTTCTACGAACAAGGAATCGTCGATCATGTGGCTCAAGGTAACCATATTGCTGTTGTTGGCGGCGCTGGCGATCAGTCTCTTCAGCGGCCTGTTCTTCCTGATGAAGGATACCGACAACAGCGGCCGGCTGGTCAATGCACTGAGTGTCAGGATCATTCTCACGGTGCTGGTGGTAGCCCTGATCGTCTATGGCTTCTGGTCCGGCCAGCTAGGGTGGAACACGCCCTGGCTGCACGATTGAGCAGCCAGGGCGTTCGCTTAGACCACGTAAACGAAGATGAACAGTCCGACCCAGACCACGTCGACGAAGTGCCAATACCAGGCCGCCGCCTCGAAACCGAAGTGATTGTCGGGCGTGAAGTGCCCCTTGATTACCCGCAGCAGTATCACCGTCAGGATCAGGGTGCCCATGAACACGTGGGCGCCATGGAAGCCGGTGAGCATGAAGAAGGTTGCGCCGTAGATACCCGAGTTGAGCGTCAGCCCCAGGTCATTGTAGGCGTGGACGTATTCCATGATCTGCAACGTCAGGAAGATCACCGCCAACACCACGGTCAATAACAGCCAGTTGCGCAGCGCCGCGCGCTTGCCGGCACGCAGCGCATGGTGCGCCAGGGTGACGGTGACGCTGGAGCTGATCAGGATGATGGTGTTGATCAGGGGCAGCTGCCAGGGGCTGATGGTTTCGCGCGGCCCGGGGAATGTCGCCGGGTCGGGGTTCTGCAGCAGCGGCCAGCTGAATTCGAAGCCCGGCCACAACATGTTTGAATAGCCGCGTTCGCCTTCGCCGGCCAGCCACGGACCGACTAGCACCCGGATGTAAAACAGCGCGCCGAAGAAGGCGGCGAAGAACATGACTTCCGAAAAGATGAACCAGCCCATGCCCATTCGGAACGAGCGATCCATCTGCGCGCTATACAGCCCTTGTCGGCTTTCACTGATGACGTTGCTGAACCAACCGAAGAACATGTAGGCAATGATCGCCAGTCCAGCCATCAAAACCCAGCGGGCAGCACCGGCTTCGCCGCCGCTGCTCAGATTGTTCATCAGCGTGCCGGCACCGAGCACGGTGACCAACAGGCCGATGGAGCCGACGATAGGCCACTTGCTTTGCGCCGGTACGTAATACACCTCGTGTTGCGTATCGTGACTCGCCATTGTGTTGTTCTCCTTATCAGGCAGCCTGGTTCAGTTGATGGGCGCGGCAGCCAGGTCCAGGCTGCCTGCCATGCGCTCGGTCACATCGAATAATGTGTAGGACAGTGTCAGCCGGCGAATCTCCCCGGGCAGTTCGGGATCGACGATGAAGCGCACCGGCATTTCGATGCGCTCGCCCGGCTGCAGTACCTGCTGGGTGAAGCAGAAGCATTCGGTCTTGTGGAAGTAGGCTGCGGCCTTGGATGGAGCCACACTGGGAATCGCCTGAGCCACCATCGGTTTGTCCGTGGGGTTATGCGCCACGAAGAGAATTTCCCGGGTTTCGCCGGGGTGTAGCGATAGCTCTTCGGCCACCGGACCAAAGCTCCACTGCATGCCTTCTGCATTGGTCGCGACAAACTGCACGCGCAAGGTCCGGGAGGTATCGACCGCGGCCGCCTCGCCGACGTAGGCGGCCTTGTCGGTCTTGCCATTGATGCCGAAGGCCTGGCACATCACATCGTAGATCGGCACCAGCAGAAAGCCGAAGCCGAACATGCCGACCACCAGCAACAGTAACTTGCTTACCAGCCGCTTGTTGCCCAGGCCTTCGCTCATGGCGCGCCTCCTACTTCACTTCAGGCGGTGTGGTGAAGGTGTGATACGGCGCCGGCGAAGGAACCGTCCATTCCAGGCCTTCGGCGCCATCCCACGGCTTGGCTGCAGCTTTCGGTCCGCCGCGGATGCACTTGATCACGATGTAGAGGAACAGCAACTGCGTGGCGCCGAACATGAACGCGCCGATCGATGACACCATGTTGAAGTTGGCGAACATCATGTTGTAGTCCGGAATCCGTCGCGGCATGCCGGCCAGCCCGATGAAGTGCATGGGGAAAAAGGCCAGGTTCATGCCGACGAAGCTCATCCAGAAATGCGTCTTGGCGAGGATTTCGTCGTACATGTGGCCGGTCCACTTGGGTAGCCAGTAGTAGGCCGAGGCGAAGATGCCGAAGATTGCTCCAGGTACCAGCACGTAGTGGAAGTGCGCCACCACGAAGTAGGTATCGTGGTACTGGAAGTCTGCCGGAGCGATCGCCAGCATCAGGCCAGAGAAGCCGCCGATGGTGAACAGGATCACGAAGGCGATCGAGAACAGCATCGGCGCCTCGAAGGTCAGCGACCCGCGCCACATGGTGCTCACCCAGTTGAACACCTTCACGCCGGTGGGTACGGCGATCAGCATGGTGGCGTACATGAAGAACAGCTCGCCGGTCAGCGGGATGCCGACGGTGAACATGTGGTGCGCCCAAACCACGAACGACAGGAATGCAATCGCCGCAGTGGCGTAGACCATCGAGGTGTAGCCGAACAGCGGCTTGCGGGCGAAAGCCGGGATGATCATGCTCACCGCGCCGAACGCCGGCAGGATCATGATGTACACCTCGGGATGACCGAAGAACCAGAATACGTGCTGGAACATTACCGGATCACCGCCGCCAGCAGCGTTGAAGAAACTGGTACCGAAGTGGATGTCCATCAGCATCATGGTCACCACGCCCGCCAGTACCGGCATCACCGCCACCAGCAGAAACGCGGTGATCAGCCAGGTCCAGACGAACAGCGGCATCTTCATCAGAGTCATGCCCGGCGCGCGCAGGTTGAGGATGGTCGCGACGATGTTGATCGCGCCCATGATCGAGCTGATGCCGGCCAGGTGAATGGCGAAGATGAAGAAGGTAACGCTGGGTGGCGCATAGGTGGTCGACAGCGGCGCGTAGAAGGTCCAGCCGAAGTTCGGGCCGCCGCCTTCCATCAGCAGCGTCGACGCCAGCAGGCCGAAAGCCGCAGGCAACAGCCAGAAGCTGAAGTTGTTCATCCGCGGCAACGCCATGTCCGGCGCCCCGATCATCATCGGGATCATCCAGTTGGCCAGGCCGACGAACGCCGGCATGACCGCGCCGAACACCATGATCAGACCGTGCATGGTGGTCATCTGGTTGAAGAATTCCGGCGCTACCAATTGCAGACCGGGTTGGAACAGCTCGGCGCGGATGACCATGGCCATGGTTCCGCCCATCAGGAACATGGCGAAGCTGAACCACAGGTACATGCTGCCGATGTCCTTGTGGTTGGTGGTCAGTACCCAACGCATCAAGCCTTTTGCCGGACCATGCGCATGGTCGGCGTGATGATCGATCACTGCACTCATGACAGGTCTCCTATTGGCCTTCTTTGAATTCGAGGATTTCCAGCGGCGTCACCATCTCGCCGGTATCGTTACCCCAGGCGTTGCGTTCGTAGGTGATGACCGCGGCGATGTCGACTTCCGAGAGTTGCTTGCCATAGGCGGCCATGGCGGTGCCGGGCTTGCCGTTGACCACGATGTCGATGTGCGCGGGAATGTTGGTGGTGGCTATGTCGCTGCCCTTGAGCGCCGGGAACATCGGTGGAATGCCTTCGCCGCCAGGCTGGTGACAGGATGCGCAGGCGTTGGAATAGACGCCTTCGCCACGCTCGACCAGCTCTTCCAGGGTCCATTCCTTGTCGCGCAGCTCGGCTTCGCGAGCGGCCAGTTCCTTCTTCTCGGCCAGCCAGGTGGCGTAGTCTTCCTCGCTCTTGACCTCGACCACCACAGGCATGAAGGCGTGGTCACGGCCGCATAGCTCGGTGCACTGGCCACGGTAGATCCCAGGCTCATCGACACGGGTCCAGGCTTCGTTGATGAAGCCGGGGATGGCGTCTTTCTTGACCGCCAGATCCGGCACCCACCAGGAGTGGATCACGTCCGAGGCAGTGATCAGGAAGCGGACTTTCTGACCAGCCGGAATGACCATCGGCTCATCAACCTCAAGCAGGTAGTTTTCACCTTTCTGCATGGTGTTGCCGATGGCGTCTCGCGGGGTGGACATGGTGCTGAAGAAGCTGATGTCCTCGCCCAGGTAGCGATACTGCCAGCGCCATTGGTAGCCGGTGATCATGATGTCTACATCGGCTTCTTCGGCGTCGTAGATTTCGATCAGCGTGCGGGTCGCGGGGATGGCCATCCCAACCAGGATGACCAGAGGTATGACGGTCCAGGCAATCTCGACCGAGAGGTTTTCATGGAACTTGGCGGGCACGGCGCCGCGGGATTTGCGATGCATGACGATCGACCAGAACATCACGCCGAACACCAGTACTCCGATGGCGACGCATATCCAGAAGATGGTCATGTGTAAGTCGAATACGGAGTGGCTGACCTCGGTCATCCCCCTGCGCATGTTCACGGTCCAATCGGCACAGGCGGAGCTGCTTAGCCAAAGCAAAGACAGTCCTGCCGGCCAGGCGCTTGCTTGTCGCAACATTCCCGGTCCCCTTTTATTGTTGTTATCGCTTCCGAAGCGGGGGCAAGCAGGCGTAACCGGGTTGGTCACGTACGGCTGAGCGGGTAGGGTCGGCCTTTCCGGCCATCTTCCGCGCACAGCAACCCCCAAGCACTCCAGACTGTTCCGAGTATAGACCTGCGAGGCCGCTTGGCAATGCTTCTGTTGGGTTATTTTTGACCGCTGTCAAGACCTTTTCGGGGCGCGGCGAGCAGCCTGAGACGGCTGCGGAGAGGGTGTTTTGCTGGCGATGTGAAGCCAATTGGCTGGTTGTGACTCGTCGCTGAGTCACTTTGACGGATATGAACCCCTCTGCTAGCTTCAATCCGATCCGATTATCCAATCCCACCGCCCCGTCCGGGAGCAAGCATGAATATCACCGGCCTACGCGATCGTGTGCGCCTGGCTCAAGAACATGAGCAAAACGAAACTGCTCTGCGAAGCTGGCTCGACCAGCGCCTGCCAGAGCTGCACCAGTCGATCGTCGTCGAACGCGATGGCGTCGAGACACTTTTCAATTTCATCCGCTGCTACATCGAGCACGTACCGGATGTCCTCGAAGCGGCCGAATCCGTCGCCGAGACGGCAACGCTGCGCACCCAGCTGATGCCGGTGCTGAAGGTGGCTGAAGCGTTCTTTCTGCATCCGCCGGTATTGCCGGAAGATCACCAGGGCATGCTGGCGCTGCTTGACGAGGCCTATCTCGCCCATCGCCTGGTCGAGGAAGTGAATGATCGCTATGTGGTGAACGGCGGGGAACAGCTGATTCCCATGGACATCACCCGGGCCAACCTGATCGTGCATCATCTACTCGGTGAGCCGTTTGCCAACGAACTGGATGCAGCCGTGGACCAGGCCGTGCGCGGGCTGGTGCCGGACAGCCTGTTCAGTTCACCATTGTTTCGGGACTACCAGGCACGTATCGACCCGGCCATGCGCCGCGAGCTGTGGCAGCAGTGGCCGTGCATGTCCGAGACGCTTGGGGTAGGGATCCGCTGGCGCGGCGGAGTGTAGCGCCGCGCCAGGCGGTCAGGGCTTTTTCAGCTTGGGATTGGGAAAAAACTGCACCGTCTGCGATGTCGACGGCTGGGCCGGCTTGGCTGTCGTGACGCGCGTGGGGATTTCCCTCGGTACGGAATTGCCGCGGACGTCCAGCGTATCGGCGAAGCCGCAGGCGATGCACTCGCGATGCGGCACGCCCTCGACTTCGTACATCTTGATGGTGTCCATCGCGCTGCATGCCGGGCAGACCGCGCCGGCGATGAAGCGCTTGACGATCACGTCCTCGCTCATGCCGCTTCCCCGGTCAGGCCGCTATGGCGCAACAGCGCGTCGATCGACGGCTCGCGTCCGCGGAAAGCGACGAACAGCTCCATGGGCTCGCGGCTGCCGCCCTTGCCAAGGATATGTTCGCGGAACGCACGTCCGGTTTCCGGATTCAGCACGCCCTCTTCCTCGAACCGCGAAAAGGCGTCTGACGACAGCACTTCGGCCCATTTGTAGCTGTAATAACCTGCCGCATAACCACCGGCGAAGATATGCGCGAAGCCGTTCTGGAAGCGGTTGAACACCGGGGGGCGAATGACCGATACCTCGTCGCGAACCGCGTCGAGCACCTGTTGCACGCTACGCCCGGAGCGGCCCTGGGCGTGCAGCTCGAAGTCGAACAGGGAGAACTCCAGCTGACGCAGCATGCCGAGTCCGGACTGGAAATTCTTCGCCGCCAGCATCTTCTCGAGCAAATCCTGCGGCAGCGGCTCGCCGGTTTCGAAATGGCCGGAGATCAGCGCCAGCCCTTCGGGCTCCCAGCACCAGTTTTCCATGAACTGGCTGGGCAGCTCGACTGCGTCCCAGGCAACGCCGTTGATGCCTGACGCAGCGGAATAGTCGACGCGGGTCAGCAGGTGATGCAAGCCGTGACCGAACTCATGGAACATCGTGGTCACTTCGTCGTGGGTGAGCAGCGCCGGCTTGCCGCCCACGGCCGGCGTGAAATTGCACACCAAGTAGGCGACCGGCGTCTGCACCGCACCACCGGCCAGGCGGCGGCGATCGCGGAATCCGTCCATCCAGGCCCCGCCGCGCTTGTTGCTGCGCGCATACAGATCAAGGAAGAACCGTCCAATCACCTGGTCGTCTTCGATGACTTCGAACAGTCGGGCGTCAGGATGCCAGCGATCGAACTCGTTGATCTCGCGCATCTGCACACCGTACAGCCGCTCCGCAACCGTGAACATGCCATCCAATACGCGGTTGACCGGGAAATACGGGCGCAGCGCTTCCTGAGAAATCGCGTAGCGATGCTGGCGCAGCTTCTCGCTGTAGTAGCCGACATCCCAGGTCTGCAGGTCTTCGCAGCCGTGCTCGGCGGCGTACTCGCGCAGCGCCTGGAGGTCGGCTTCGGCGAAAGGTTTGCTGCGCGAGGCGAGGTCGCGCAGGAAGCCCAATACCTGGTTGGTGCTTTCCGCCATCTTGGTGGCGAGCGACAACTCGGCGTAATTGGCATATCCGAGCAGCTCGGACAGCTCAAGACGTAGCGCGAGGATCTCGTCGATCAGCGGGCCGTTGTCGAACTCGCCGGCGTTCGGACCCTGATCCGAGGCGCGGGTCGAATAGGCCGTGTACAGCTCCTCTCGCAAAGCGCGATCGTCTGCGTAGGTCATCACGGCGTAATAGCTGGGGAATTCCAGCGTGATCAAACAGCCTTCCAGGCCCTTGGCTTCGGCGGCCTGACGCGCCTGATCGAGTGCCGATTCAGGTAGGCCAGTCAGCACGTTTTGGTCGGTGACATGCTTGGTCCAGGCCTGGGTAGCATCCATCACCTGGTTGGAAAACTTGCTCTGCAGCTCCGACAGGCGCATCTGCAGTTCGCCGTAGCGCTTCTGCTGGGCCGGCGGCAGTGCGATGCCGGACAGGCGGAAGTCGCGCAGCGCCTTGTTGATGATCATCTGCTGGGTGGCGTCGAGCTGGGCAAAACGATCGCTTTCGGACAGCTGCGTGTAGGCTTCGAACAACGCCTGATTCTGACCCAGTTCGGTGAAAAATTCGCTCAGCAGCGGCAGGCAACTGTTGTATGCATCGCGCAATTCGGGCGTGTTTACCACAGAGTTCATGTGGCCTACCGGGGACCAGGCGCGCGATAGCCGCTCTCCGGTCTCGTCGAGCGGCTCCATCAGATCTTCCCAGGTCCACTCGGTCGGCGACGTGGCGAGCAGCGCATGAATCTGCGCGCGATTGTCCGCCAGGATCTGCTCGATGGCCGGCTTGACGTGCTCGGCGCGAATCGCGCTGAACGGCGGCAGGTCATAGTCTTGCAGCAGCGGGTTCGACATGGTGTACGGTATCCTGATTCGTAGTGACTGGTTTCACGTGCCATCTTATTGAATACGGGCGTGTTTGGCACGGCTACTGGTTTTATTCAATCGAGCTCAGAGTTTCGCTAAATGAGGTGACGCATGCATATACGATCCTTCGCTGACAAAACGCCGCAGCTGGGCCGCGCCGTGTTCGTCGACCCATCGGCCGTGGTGCTGGGCGACGTGGTGCTGGGCGATGATTGTTCTGTATGGCCGGCGGCGGTGATCCGTGGCGACATGCATCGCATCCGCATCGGCAATCGGACCAGCGTGCAGGACGGCAGCGTTCTCCACATAACCCATGCCGGACCTTACAACCCGGACGGTTATCCGTTGCTCATTGGTGATGATGTGACTATCGGCCACAAGGTTTTGTTGCACGGTTGCACACTTGGCAGCCGCATCCTCGTCGGCATGGGCAGTATCGTCATGGATGGTGCGGTCATCGAGGACGATGTCATCCTCGGCGCCGGGAGCCTGGTACCGGCCAACAAGACGCTGGAGTCGGGCCATCTGTACATGGGCAGTCCCGCCCGACAGGTCCGTCCGCTGTCCGAGAAAGAGCTATCCTTCTTCACCTACACCGCCGGCAATTATGTGCGTCTCAAGGACCAGCACCTGCAGCAGGAGTGGGCTGGCTGATTGCAGCCGGTGTTTCGCTCGGCCTGCTGCCTGATGATCAGGCCCGTGAATAGTCCCGGGTCAGGTCTGGATTAGTCGACGCCCTGGTTTACCATCGAAACAGTCGGGGTGATCCCCGTCCTGTCTACCAACCAATCGCGAGGGAAACATGTCTGCCCATACCAACCGCAAGATCGTACTCAACCAACGCCCGCAGGGCGAAATCCAGGAGGGCGATCTGCTCCTGAAGGAAGAGCCGGTACGTGACATCAGGGACGGCGAGGTGCTGGTCCAGACGTTGTGGCTGTCGCTGGACCCCTACATGCGTCCACGTATGAACGACAGCAAGGGCTACATGGATCCCATCGGCATCGGTGAGCCGATCGTTGGCGAAAGTGTGGCCCGCGTGATTGAGTCCAAGTCGGACAAGTATCAGGTGGGCGATATCGTCACCTGCTACTCGGGCTGGCAGGAGTACTGCAGCTTCCCGGGCGATGCGCCGATGGTCTACAAGGTCGACGCTGGTAGCGTTCCGCTGCAGGCGTACCTGGGTGTGGCTGGCATGCCGGGCCGTACCGGATATTGCGGGCTGATGTATGTCGGCAAGCCCAAGGCTGGCGAAACCGTCGTGGTCTCGGCGGCGTCGGGTCCGGTGGGTACCGTTGTCGGCCAGACCGCCAAGCAGCAAGGCTGTCGTGTTGTAGGCGTGGCCGGTGGCGAAGAAAAGTGCCGTTTCGTGGTCGAGGAGCTGGGCTTCGATGCCTGCGTCGATTACAAGGCCGGCAATCTGGAAGCGGATCTCAAGGCCGCCTGCCCGGACGGCATCGACGTATACTTCGAGAACGTCGGCGGCGAAGTGACCCGTGCGGTTGCCAAGCTGTTGAACAAGGGCTCACGCGTGCCAATCTGCGGCTACGTTTCAGCCTACAACGCTGAAGACGCCAGCAAGGTCGAAACTCCGTTCCACGTGTTTGGCGCCATGGGCGAGAACAAACCGGAGCATCGGTTCTTCCTGGTCACCGAATGGCAGGACAAGCATCAGGAAATCACCAAGCTGCTGGCCGACCAGGTCGCTTCGGGCAAGCTGAAGTATCGCGAGACAGTTGCCGAGGGTCTGGAGAACGCCCCTGAGGCATTCAAAGGGATGCTCAAGGGCAAGAACTTCGGCAAGCAGCTGGTGCATATCGCTGATTGAGCTGACGGCGCGTCCCTGCGGGAGCACTCTCGTGTTACCCCGTGGGAGCGCACCTGGGCGCGATAGCTGAGCCAGACCGACAGCCTATTGCGGCCAGCTCAGCGCGAATAGCGGGACCGTGCAGTCTTCATCGCGGTCATGCCCGCTCCTACCAAAACCGTGCCCAAGGACGAAGCGCACCTGGGCACGACGGCGGAGTCTCGTCAGGGCTGCTCGGCCTTGGCCCACTCCTCTTCCTGCAGCGCCCGCCACATGATTTTGCCGGTGGGCGATTTTGGCAGGGCGTCGACGAATTCAATCAGCTTCGGACACTTGTAGGCCGACATGTTCGCCTGGCACCAGGAGAGGATGTCGTCGGCGCTGACGTCCTTGCTTCCGGCCTCGAGCACGATCACCGCCTTGGCTGTCTCGCCGCGACGCTCGTCCGGTGCTGAAATGATGCATACCTCCTGCACCGCCGGGTGACCGTAGAGCAGCGATTCGACTTCTGCCGGCCAGACCTTGAAGCCGGACGCATTGATCATTCGCTTGACCCGGTCGACCAGGTAGAAATAGCCCTCCTCGTCGTAGTGCCCGATATCTCCCGAGCGAAAGAAGCGCTTGCCGTCGAGTTCCATGAAGGCTTCCGCCGTGGCTTCGTCGCGGCGCCAGTAGCCCTGGAAGACCTGTTCGCCATGCAGGATGATCTCGCCGGTCTCGCCGGGCCCGACTTCCTTCAGCGTCTCGATATCCACCACGCGCGCGTCAACGCCGATGATCGGAATGCCCAGGCATTGCGGCTTGGGTGCGTTCGGCGGATTCATGTGGGTGGCACTGATGGTTTCGGACAGACCATAGCCCTCCGAGTACTTCAGGCCCATCTTGCCTTCGAGCTTCGCCGCCACGGCGGCCGGCATCGGTGCGCCGCCGCCGCCAATCGCCTGCAGGCTGGACAGGTCGTACTGGTCGATGGTCGGCTCGGACAACAGATCAACGACCATGGTCGAGATGTTGCGCCAGCTGGTGATCTGGAAGTCCTGGATCAGCTGTGCCGCGGTCTTGCGATCCCAGCGGGTCATCACCACCTGCGTGCCGCCGATGTAGATCGAGCTGTTCATACAGACCTGCATGCCGGTGACGTGAAACATCGGCACCGAGACCAGCTGGCGGCTGGAATGCTGCGCATTGCCCCAGGCCGAACAGTACACCGTGGTGGCCATGACACTGTGGTGGGTATGCACGCATCCCTTGGGATTGCCGGTTGTGCCCGAGCTGTAGGGGATCACGCAGAGATCGTCAGGGCCGGTGGTCAACGGGCCGGGCGCATGGGCTTCAGCCAGCGCGGCTTGCCAGGCGGTGACCCCATTCCCGGCGGGGATGTCGCTGGGCAGGCGCACGGCGTCGGGGAGTTCGAGACTGGTCGGCTCGGAAACATATTCGGAGTAGGCGCTGGCCACGACTTGCTTCAGCGAGCCCTGGCCGATCAGTCCGGAAAAATTGTCCAGCAGCTCAAGTCCGCACAGGGCGAAGCTCGCTTCGGTGTCTTGAAGCAGGTATTCCAGTTCCGCCTTGCGGTTCATCGGGTTGACCGGTATCACCACCGCGTTTGCGCGCAGGATGGCGTAAAAGCCAATAACGAATTGCGGACTGTTCTGCATGTACAGCAGCACGCGATCCCCGCGCTTCACGCCGGCCTGCTGCATGTAGCCGGCCAGTGCTTCGGCCTGGCGCTCCAGTTCACGGTACGACAGCGAGGTGCCGTAGTAGATGATGGCGGGATGGTCGGGGTAGCGCAGGGCGGAGATGGTCAGGTTGCTGTACAGACTTGTCTGGGGCAATTCGAGAAAATGCGGTACCTGGTCGGGCCAGACCTGGTAGTGACGATCGAACATGGCATGTCTCCGGTTACGGCTCGGTCTTGTTCTTGCGAACAGAGGAGGCTAGCCGCCTGGCCCGACGCTGCAAACGGATAACAGCGTCCGTGTTGACGCGTCATAAGCGCAGGGAGGGTCGACTCAGGGCAGCCAGATGCGGAACTCGCCGCCACCCAGGCGACTTTCGTTGGTCAGTTCGATGTGTCCTTCGGCGCCATTACGCTGATGCAGGCGTGCGATGCGCTCGCCGAAGTACAGTCCCAGCCCGGTGCTTCCGGTACTCATGTCGATACCCAGCACGTACTCGGACTGCTTCTCGATCATCTGCGGCGGATAACCCTGTCCGTCGTCGCTGATGGCGATGCACAGCTGCTCGCCGTCCATGAGCGCCTCCAGATGAATCGCCGAGCGCGCGTAGCGAATCGAGTTGTTGATCACATTCGCCACCACGGAGCCGACCAGCTCGGGGTCGAAGTACCCCATCATGCCGTCGACCTCGACTTCATAGCTGCCTTCGATATGGCGTGCGCGAAGAATGTCGTCGTGACGCGCCAGCTGCGATTCGAGAAAATCCTCCACGTCCAGCCAGGTAGGCCGCAGGGGAAGCTGGTTGACCCCGAGTTTATACAGCCCGAGCATCTGTACCAGCATGCCGTTCAGACGCAGTGACTCGTACTCGATGATGCCGTGTTCGCGCGTGTCGTTCATCTCGGGTGGCAACGCTGCCAGTGAGGCGCTGTACGCCTGCATCAGAAGAGCGAGCGAGTTTTTCATGTCATGTACGGTCGAGGCGATGACCGTCGAGAAGTCCAGCGCCGGGCCTTCTTCCTCGCTCATAGCGACTCCACAGAGCGCTGCAGCTTCTGGTAGCGCTCGTAACGATGGTCGCTGCTGGGCATGCTGCGTACCTGATCCAGGCAGCGCATACATTCTGCCTTCAATCCCGGGTCACGCTCGGCGGCAAGCAGCCGGAGCAACGATTGCGCGGTGTTCAGAGCGAAGCTGATGTTCCGCGGCTGGCTGGCCAGCGCCTTGCGGAATGATTCCAGGGCCTCGGGAAACTGCTTCTGCTGGTAATGGCGGATGCCCTCGCGGTTGTGCTTCTGAGCGTCCGCGCCCGCGTTGAGAATCGCGGTGTCGTCGGTCTGCCCGGCGATGCCTTCCATTACCTTCGGGTCGTCGCCGTACATCTCCGCACAGGTCGCGAGTACTTCATCCGCCCGCTCGGCCTGGCCCAGATCGCGCAGCTGGCTGGCCACGGCCAGGGCTACGTCGGACGGAAAGAAGGTGCTCATCTCGCTCATGCGTTCAGCTGCCTGCTCGGCCATCCGCTTGGCGTCGTCGGCTTTGCCGGCCTTGGTCAGGGTGCGCGCCTGCATCAGGTTCGAACGGACCCCTAGTGCCGGATCGTCCCGCCAGGTCTTGTCCAGCTCACCGAGCGTCTGTCTGATTTCCACCAGTGCGCGGGGATTGAGGCTGCCCTCGCCGGCCTGGTCGGTCAGGCTGGCGGCGAGATTCAGGTGGTTTTCCGGGTCTCGGAATGCAGAGTTGCGGCCCAGATCCACGGCTTGGCGAAACGCGCGGACCGCGCGGTCATGGTCCTGGTTCTGCTGAGCGAGCTTGCCCAGCTCGGCCTGACGACGCAGCGTGTTCGGGGAGATCTTCACGCCCTGCTCGATGTACTGCTGCGCCTGGTGCGTGTCCCCTTCCGCTGCGGCTACTGCGGCCAGGCCGTCGTACAGTGCCGGCAGCATCGGGAACAGTTCGATGCCTCGCTCATACAGGGCACGCGCCTTGTCCAACTGCCCCGTGCTCCGATAATGACCGGCAAGCGCTACCAGAGCCCAGGGCATCGGACGATCATCGACCAGCTTGCTGAGCAGGCTTTCCAACTCGGCATGTTGACCAAGTTCGCGTAATGCATCGGCTAGATAGCGCTGGCACTGCGGCGCATAGCGCGGATGGCTCGCCATGATCTCGGCGCTGGCGCGGGCGACACTGCGATAATCGGACCTGGCCTGTGCGTCGAGTATCGGCTTGAGCGCGTTTTTCCGCTCCACCAGCTTGTCCAGGCGCTGTTGCAGGCTGGCACGAGTGAACGGCTTGGTGAGATAGGCGTCTGGTTCGGTTTCCAGCGCCGCCATGACCATTGCCTGGCTACTCTCTGCGGTGACCATGACAAAAATGCAGTGCGGGCTCAGCAGTTTGGCGTGATGCAGCTCTTCGAGAACCTGTTGGCCATTCTTGCCTTCGCCCAGGTTGTAGTCATGCAGGATGATGTCATAGGTGTTGCGCCGGCACTGTGCCAGGGCTTCGTCGCCGTTGGCGGCGGTGTCGACGTTCTGCACCGCCAACTGTCGCAGCATGCCGGTGACGGACGAGCGAAAGTCGGAGAAGTCGTCGACGACGAGAAAACGTTTCTTGCTGTAGTCGATCATTCAGTAACTCGACAGATCCAGTGGTTTTGAGTGCGCTTGCCTGCAGTGTAGCCGATGCGCCCACTCTGAACCGAAAGCCTATTGCCACTATAGCAGTCGCAGGGCAGCGCTGGTCCAGCCTGTCGGTGCGGAAACTGATCGAGCGTCCGTGCCCGAGTCAGCCTGGATCGCCCTAGCGACGCTTCTTGCCTACGTCCGATTGGGCTGCGGCACGCAGATTGTCGCGCGCATCATCCCGTAGCAGGTAGCCGGCGCGTACGTTTTCCGAATCCGTCCGGGCCACAGCGGTGACGTAGCGGCCATGGTTGCGGTACAGCTCGGCCAGAGCCTGATCGTCGAGTGGCTCGTAGCTACCGAACAGGAAGCAGAACGATTCACCCGCATTGCTGCCCGTATTGATCGCGGTAGGCGCGGTCACCTGCGAAAGCTGAATACCGCCTTGAGCCAGACCCAGTTCGTCACGTGCCTTGACGTTGCCATCGAACTCCAGATACGGCGCGGAGGGCGGCAATTCACCGTCGATCCAGTCGATCATGTGCTCATGTGCGGCGGCAATCACGTGGTGTAACGGCACGCGGCTGAACGGTTCCAACGCGCAGTTGTACTGCGGCGCACCGCCGGCCAGGTCGCGCTCGGACAGCGGTCGACGATACTCCTGGCCCTGGTAGCCTGAGTGGGCTGTACCAGCAACTTCCCAGCGTCGATAGACCGGGCTGTCGGGACGGCGGCCAAGCGGTGTGCGCACGTCGGTCTCCGAAAGGATGTGAAACACCGGTTCGTCACCTTCTCGCGTCGGCGCGGTGCCAACGATGAACTCGTAGCCATCGAATACCGGATTCTCGATCTGAGGCAAAATGCGATCGTAATAGACCGTCATCCGGCCGGCAGACTGAGAGCCGCCCATGGCGATGATCTTGTCGACGGACAATCCGCCCATCGGGTCGGCCCCTTCGGGACCGCGCACGGCTTCGGCTGCCTGGGCGAAGATTTCGTAGGAGAGCTGGTCAGTCATCCATTCACCATCCGCAGTCACGTCGAGCTCGCCGTAGCGGGTCGGACTCCACTCACGCAACTGGTTCACGCCAACCCGCTGTGCCGATACACCGATCCATGTGTAGCCATCGCGCATGATCTGCTCGCCATGCCACAGCGCATCCAGATCGTAGCCGGCGGTGACATTCTGCCACTCCATCAGCACCACTCCGTTAGAACGAGCCTCGGAGATCGGCCGGCGAACAAGAATGCGGGTGCGGTATGGCACGTCTTCGGCCAGCAGGGTGCCGTCGGTGGCGTAAGCATCTGCCTCACCGGACAGGTAAAACTCTTCTTCCACATAGCGACGCTTGGCCAGGTCGTCATAGGTCGCAAAGAACGGATAGGTCTCGGCAAGATCGCTTGATGCCGGGTCTCCGGGTGGGCTGCCGGGTATCGGGCCTTCTATTGTCGGCGCGGCGAGAAGGCTGGCCGAAAGGGTCATGCCCAGTGTCAGCAAAGCCGCTCTGAAGGCGGGAGATGGAGCGAAACGGGACGGGTCGGCGGGCGCCGACGGAGAGGGATGGTGGCGCATGGGCGTTCTCCGATTGTGTTGTTTTTATGAGACTGACCGGGAGGTAAGTCTCATTGAGGATTAGTTTGCGGTTTCGTTTCGGTCAAGGTCGTTGGTCGGGGGCGAGAAGGCTGCTGGCAAATCGCCGCGAGCGTGGCGGGGCGGCGAGGCGTCTGGGGTGGGCAAACCGGAATAGTCAGCTAGGCTTGATGGGTGTCAAAAACCACCTAATTGCCAGCACACGGGAGAGGACATGCATCGCATGATCGCCAGACCGCGTCGGGACGCGTCAACATCCGGCGACATCGGATCAGCCGGAGCCATCATTCGCTGGGTGGGCTGCGCATTGCTATGTCTGGGTCTGCTCGGCTGCGCCACCGGCGGTAATCAGCCGGAACCGGAGATCATTCGCAGCTTTGTCGCTGAGCCAGCCACCATCACTGCAGGCCAGAGCGCAACTCTGAAATGGCACGTCAATGATGCCCGGGAGGTGTCGCTAGGCGGCCTTCCAGCGCCGGCTGGCTGGTCGGAGACCAGTGTGTCGCCGATACGCACCACCACTTACCGCCTGACAGCGGTGGCCGGGGCCGGGCAGACAGCGACTCGCGAAGTCACGGTCACCGTCGATGAAGGACCGATCCTGGCCAAGGTCGCTATCGACCCTCAGGCAAGCGGGCCGACCCTGCCTGGCGGCTTTCTGGGGTTGTCGCATTCCGCGGCGCAGGCGCAATTGCTGATGGGCGATCCGTCGATCGGCGCGAACCCGGTCTATCGGCAGCTGCTGGCCAACCTCATGCGTGACAGCGCCGGGCCGCTGAGCCTGCGCATCGCGCGTGACGGAACGGGTGACGCGAGCGTTCCCGACCGTTCCCTGACCACGGCACTGGCTAGTCTTCATCAGGAGATGAGCGGCATTGGCGAAGGCGTGCAGTACATTCTCGGGCTGGACATGAAGCAGGGCGTGCCCGGCCTGGCACGCATGCAGGCCCAAACGTACACGCAGAATCTGCCCGCCCAGGCGATACACGCGTTCGAGCTGGGGTCCAGGCCTGATCTGTTCGTCGAGCAGGGCCACCGCCAAACGGACTACGACTTCGCGGAATATTTCGCTGAATACCAGTTGTATGCCGAACAACTGCAAGAAGTAGCCGGCTCGAGCCTGGTGACTACCGCGCCATCGACGGCGCCTGGTAGCGAATCAGCGCAAGGCGAATTCGCCGAGCCAGCGCAGGTCGAGCACATGCTTATGAGCGCCTTCGACGTAATCGGCGAGGTCAGCCAGTACCCCGTATCGGGAACGGAGGCCGCCTGTGAGCCGGCTCACTTGCTACAGCCGGCCATGAGCACGCGAGCCGTGGAGCAGCTACACCCTTATCTGCAAGTGGCCCGCCGGGCGGCCAAACCTTATCGTCTGATTGAAGTGGATACGGCCATATGTGGTGAGGATGCAGCAGCGAGCGACACCTTCGCAGCGGCACTGTGGCTTGCCGATGCACTGTTCGAACAGGCCTATGCTGGCGTGTCGGCGGTAAATGTGCAGAGCAATCTGTGGGCTGCGGAAGGTGGCTGGGACCCTCAGGGGCTGTTTCATGTCGCGATCCCCGCGCAGCAATACAAGGTCTCCGCTGCCCGCGCTGCTCCGCCTGCAGAGGACGCTTTCAGTACCGAGTACAGCCTGCGCCGCGTACTGCCGCAATATTATGCTTTGCTGTTCTTCGCCGAAGCGACTGCTCGCCAGGCGGAATTACTGCCCGTTTCGGTGGCCAGCGACGACAACGTCAAGGCCTGGGCTACCCGGGATCGCCAGACCGGGCGAATCACCATCGCGCTGATCAACAAGGACAGGCAGGCCTTCGGCCGGGTGCGGCTGGAGATGCCCGGCTACACCCGGGGCGAGGTCAAGCGCTTGACCGCGGCAACGATCGAGACGCGGGATCAGATCCGCTTCGGTGGCCAGACTTTCGACGGTAGCACCGATGGCGTGCCACTTGGTGTGGAGCAGCGCGAGCGCGTGGAGCTTACCGATGGTGTGTTGGAAGTGGCGCTTGACGCAGGTAGCGCGATGCTGCTGCGCCTGGGTCGTTAAAGTCCGAACGTGCAACGGCCCGCACCCGCAGGCCGTTGATACGTGTATGGGCAATCACAACATCAGAAGCAGCGCCGCGTAGGCTACTGTGCCCGCGAGGAAAGCGCTGAAGCGGCTTTCGCGCTCTTCTGGCAGTTCTTCCTTCAGGACGTTGAGCACGACGCTACCGGTCAGGAAAGCGATCGCGGCGGACGTGGCGAGTTCGGATAGTTCGATGGCCTGCCCAAGGGCCCAGCCGGCCAGCACGGCAACCGAGAGTACCCAGCGCCCGCGCTGTCGAAACAGCGACTTGTGGTCCTGCTGCAGACCGAAATCATTGACCATGAAATGCAGCCCCAGCGCGACCGTGAACAGGACCAGATTGCCGAGACCTGGTTCTTCGCGGTGCACCAGCAGATAGCCAATCAAGACGTTGTAGGCGCTGAACGAGGCGATATGCAGCCAGAACACGCTGGAGGGCGGCGGCGCACCGGGCGGCAGTTTGCGCCGATGGACCTTCATCGCCTGCTCGAGGCCGTAGAAACACACCAGGCCGGAGAGTGCCAGCAGATAGGTGTGGTGCTCCAGGTAGCTGAGCAGATCGAATCGCGCCTCTTCTATCACCTCCTGACCTCGTGCCAGCTCTGGCAGCAGATGAATGAACACATAGGCCACCGAGACCCCGCCGGCCATCGACAGCCAGCGGCTCCTGGGCGTGCCATGGAGAAAGCGCAGGCGTTCGGTGTACAAATGGACGAGGATGAAGGCGAGAGTGGCGAGGAAGGTCGCTAGCATGAAGTCCGTTCTGAGATCGATGACTGTGCCTTGTCTGACATCTCATGCGGCGAGAGGGTCAATCCACTCGGAGTCGGCGCGCGTCTGGCCAAAAGGTCCGAGTGTCATCTCAGGTTTCGCGGTTTTCCTGCCCGCGCGTTAGCGAATCGAAATGTACAGCAGCACGACAGACATCACAGATAGGAACCCGATCAAGGCGCCGACAAATTCGAGCATGACATTCCAGGTAGGAAAGAGAGGCGAGGGAATCGCGGATATTCGTCGACTGCTGCCGAACGGACATAGCGAGGACGGTGAGGGTGATGGGTGAGGGAGAAGAGGCCGGACAGTGCGCTCTTTAGTGGCGAATTGATAGCGCTATTTCAGGCTATGGAAAACAAAGAGCCAGAACGGTCGGTTTTCGAAGCTGTGGCGGCAGATTGAGGTGTGCTGAACGACAGGTTCGGGTCGTTGGATCGTGTCGTTGGGGAACTAGCTCGAAAGGATTGGCTGCGAATCGCTTTAGCGATTCTTGGGGCTTCGCCCCGTCGCCGCTGTACGGCTCCGCCCAAATCGCTTTAGCGATTTTTGGGGCTTCGCCCCGTCGCCGCTGTACGGCTCCGCCCAAATCGCTTCGCGATTTGTCGAACGACAGGTTCGAATCTACCGTCCGATACACCTTTTCAAACTAAAAAGCCCAGCTTTCGCTGGGCTTTTTAGTTTGATTGGCGCACCCGACAGGATTCGAACCTGTGACCCCTGCCTTCGGAGGGCAGTACTCTATCCAGCTGAGCTACGGGTGCATTGCAGGGCCGCAATAATACGCATTGTCGGTGGGAACGTCCATGCCTGCTGGTGGGAAACGCGCTCGTGCTGCGGCGATTGGCCGCCCTGCGCGGCTTTGCGCGGCGGGGCTATTTTGTCGCCTGTGGGTTTACCGGTATACTCGCGCACATTGTCCGGGCATCGTACCCAGGCTGCTACCTATAGCGATGATGAGGATGTATAAGGTGACGACTGTGAAAAAACTTCTGGCTGCCTCTGCGGCCTTGCTTGCTCTGGCTGCCGGCAGTGCTTTCGCGGCCACCGACGACGAGATCGCCGAGCGCATCAAGCCCTACGGCGATGTCTGCTATGTGGGTCAGCCGTGTGCCGAAGAAGCCGGCCCGAGCACTGCGGGTGCGTCCGGTGGCGGCGCGCGGTCGGGGGAGGAAGTCTACGGCAAGTTCTGCACAGCCTGTCACGGCGCTGGCGTTCTCGGTGCCCCGAAGATG
The DNA here is from genome assembly GCF_900104945.1 of Halopseudomonas xinjiangensis. Classification (NCBI taxonomy): domain Bacteria; kingdom Pseudomonadati; phylum Pseudomonadota; class Gammaproteobacteria; order Pseudomonadales; family Pseudomonadaceae; genus Halopseudomonas; species Halopseudomonas xinjiangensis. The sequence goes on from NZ_LT629736.1 coordinate 3,251,581, forward strand.
GGCGATAGCGCTGCCTGGGAGAGTCGCCTGGCCAACCACAATGGCAGCTTCGACGAGCTGGTCCAGTCGGCCATCACCGGTATTGGTGCGATGCCGCCGAAAGGTACCTGTGCCGATTGTTCGGACGAGGAAATCGCCGCTGCCGTTCAGCACATGTCCGGCCTGGAATAAGCGTTTCGCAGTATCGGAAAGCCACCTTCGGGTGGCTTTTTTGTGCTTGATTCTCAGCTTTTCAGCATGCTGCGGATGTCGGCCAATGCGTTGCGTCCGCGGGCCTGCTTCTGCTCCACGGGCGCGTCGTCGGTGCCCTCCCACTCCAGATCTTCCTTTGGCAGCTCATCCAGAAAGCGGCTCGGCAGACAGTCGATCACTTCGCCAAACTGACGGCGGCGCGCGGCGAACGTGAACGTGAGATTGCGCTTGGCCCGGGTGATGCCTACGTAGGCCAGGCGGCGCTCCTCCTCGACACTGTCCGCCTCGATACTCGAGCGATGCGGCAGGATTTCCTCTTCCATCCCGAGAATATAGACGTGCGGATATTCCAGGCCTTTGGAAGCATGCAGCGTCATCAGCTGCACCCGGTCGGTGTCCTCTTCTTCCTCGTGCCGCTCGAGCATGTCGCGCAGTACCAATTTGGAGATAGCGTCCTCGATGTCCGTTTCTCCGGTTTCGTCACGCTCGATGGTGGTCTTCAACGCATCGAGCAGGAACCAGACATTGCCCATGCGCTTGGCGGCGATCTCGTCGCTGGAGCAGTTCTGGCGAATCCAGTTTTCATAGTCCAGATCCAGCACCATGTCGCGCAGCACGCCGATTGGTTCTTCCTTGGCGCAACGGGTGCGTATGCCGTCCAACCAGCGCTGAAAGCGCTGCAGCCGCTCCAGGTAGCGTGGCTCGAGGTGCTCGGCCAGGCCCATTTCCGCACAGGCCTGGAACAGGCTGACCTGCCGGTCGTTGGCATAGTTGCCGAGCTTTTCCAGCGTCGCCGGGCCGATTTCCCGGCGCGGTACGTTGATCACCCGCAGTAGCGCGTTGTCATCATCCTGATTCACCAGCAGGCGGAAATAGGCCATCAGATCCTTCACTTCCTGACGGCTGAAAAAACTCGTGCCGCCGCTGAGATGGTAGGGAATCTGGTGGTGCTGCAGCTTCAGCTCGATGAGGCGCGACTGGTGGTTGCCTCGGTAGAGAATGGCGATGTCGCGCCAGGCCAGCTTGTGCTTGAGGTGCAAGGTCTGGATATCCGTAGCCACCCGCTCCGCCTCGGCCTCCTCGTTGCGGCAACGGACCACGCGGATCGGGTCGCCGTAGCCGAGTTCGCTCCACAGCTGTTTCTCGAACACGTGCGGGTTATTGGCAATCAGCGTATTGGCGGCGCGCAGGATGCGGCTGGTCGAGCGGTAGTTCTGCTCGAGCATGACCACCTTCAGCGACGGGAAATCTTCCTTGAGCTGTGCCAGGTTCTCCGGCCGCGCCCCACGCCAGGCGTAGATCGACTGGTCATCGTCGCCGACCACGGTAAACCGCGCCTGATTACCAACCAGCATCTTCACCAGTAGATACTGGCTGGCATTGGTGTCCTGATATTCATCGACCAGCATATAGCGGATGCGAAACTGCCATTTCTCCAGCACGTCCGGATGTTCACGAAACAGCACGACCGGGATCAGGATCAGATCGTCGAAATCGACCGCGTTGTAGGCCTTGAGGGTGCGGTTGTAATGCGTGTACACACTGGCGGCGGTCTGCTCGGCAGGCGATTTCGCCTGGGCCAGGGCCTGCTCGGGGGTGACCAGGTCATTCTTCCAGGCCGATATCTGTGACTGGATGCCCTCGATACCGTCGTCTGCGCCATAGTCCCGATGCATCAGGTCGGTAATCAGCGCGTTGGCGTCCTGCTGGTCGAAGATCGAAAACCCTGGCTTGTAGCCGAGCCGCTTGTGTTCCTTGCGGATGATATTCAAACCCAGATTGTGAAAGGTCGACACGGTAAGGCCGCGCGCGTCACCGCCCTTGATCAACTGACCGACACGTTCTTTCATCTCGCGCGCGGCCTTGTTGGTAAAGGTCACCGCAACGATGTACTGCGCCTTGATCCCGCACTCGCGTACCAGATAGGCGATCTTGCGCGTGATCACACTGGTCTTGCCACTGCCGGCACCGGCAAGTACCAGTAGCGGACCGCTGATGTAGCGGACGGCTTCCTGTTGTCTGGGATTGAGAGTGGACACCGCGTCGTCTCCTGCGTTGGCCGCGCATTCTAGCAGTCCAAACGATGCTCGACAGCGCGGCGGTCGGACGATAGTCTAGGGATGTATCTTTATTTTTCGAACAAGCTACTTTATAAAGCTTGTCTATATATCTAATTTCACGATGTTTTTTGATAGATCCGTGGGGGATCGATTGTCTGCCGACCGTCCGATGCAGCGTATTGTGTTGCTCGATAGCGACCCGGGTGCTCATTTGCTCCTGTGCCGCAGGCTGTCGGCTATCAAGTCAGCGCCCTTCGAACTGCTGCTCTGCGACGATTGGGAGCAGGTCCAGCCGATGATCGCCCAGGGCGCGGTAAGCGCCGTGATGGCGCGCAAATCGTTCCTTGACCCCCTTCGTGACTGCAGCGTCCCGCTGATCTGCCTCTCCTCCGAACCTGATTTCAATCCCCTGCCTTCCAGCATCGCCGACAGTATCTGGGATCAGGCCAGCGCCAGCGAACTGATGCGATGCCTGAACTATGCGATCGAACGGCATGCGCTACGCACTGCCCTCGACCATGCCGCCAGCTACGATCCGCTGACCGGCACCTGTAACCGGCAGATGCTGCATGACCGGCTCAAACAGGGGATGCGCCGCGCACTACGCACCAATCAGCCTCTGGCAGTGCTGTTTATCGACCTCGATAATTTCCGCCATGTGAACGACACGCTAGGCCATGGCGCTGGCGATAGCATCATCTGCGAAGTGGTCGCGCGCCTGCGGGGGGTACTGCGCAATACTGATACCATCGGCCGTATGGGGAGCGACGAGTTCGGTGTGATCGTCGAGGACTTCAGTAGTCCGGGTAATTTGTTGCAGGTGGCGCAGAAGATCACCAATGAGCTGGCCGAGCCATTTTCGGTCGATCGTGAAAGCCTGCTGCTCGGCTGCAGCATCGGCATCGCCACGTATCCCGACGGCGGCCAGACCGTCGACAGCCTGATATTGCATGCCAACATGGCCATGCAGCAGGCCAAGGCCCATCGTGGCTGCAACTTTCACTTCTATGACGACCGCATCAATCTGCAGGCCAGCAGCCTGATCGAATTCGAAGGCGCACTGCGTCAAGCGCTAAGGCGCAACCAGTTCGAGCTGCACTACCAGCCGCGCGTGGATCTGCGCAGCGGCAACATCGTGGGTCTCGAAGGCCTCATTCGCTGGCGACATCCCGAACGCGGTCTGCTTGGACCGAATGAATTCATTCCCTTGGCCGAAGAGAGTGGTCTGATCGTACCGATGGGCTACTGGGTCATCGCCCGCGCCTGTCATGATCTGACCCAGCTGCGGCGACGGCGCCTCGACAACATTCATGTCGCGGTGAACATGTCCTTCCGGCAGTTCCAGGACAGCCAACTGCTGCCAACGGTCAAGCGCTTGCTGGAAAAGACCGGCATCGACCCGCATCTGCTCGAGTTCGAACTTACCGAAACCGCGGTCATGCAGCACCCCGAGCAAGTGCAGATGACCATGACCGGGATGACCGGCCTGGGTGTGCGATTCTCGCTCGACGATTTCGGTACCGGTTTTTCTTCCTTCGTTCATCTGCACCGCCTGCCGATCAACCTCCTCAAGCTGGACCGCAGCTTCGTGAAAGGCATTGCACACCGTGACGGCGATCGCCAACTGGTAAGTGCGATGATCGAGATGGGTCATAGCCTGGGGTTGGAGGTGGTCGCCGAAGGCGTTGAACATCGTCAGCAGCTTGAGCTGCTGCGCCAGCTCGGTTGTGACCAGGTGCAGGGGTTTTTCATCAGCCCGGCATTGGCCTTCGAAGAGCTCTGTTATTTCCTCGACGCATACAGCATGGGCCGCGACGACGCACGGGCCAACGACCCCTGAGCTTCAGTGCCCTGGCTGGCGATCCAGTTGCCGATACTGCAGCGCCTCGGCCAGATGGCCACGCTCAATCGCGTCGGTCCCCTCAAGGTCTGCCAGCGTTCTAGCTACCTTCAATGCCCTATGGCTGGCGCGGCGTGACAGTCCCAGCCGCTCAATGGCCTTCTCCATCCAGCGCGCGTCATCGGTGCTCACTGCGCAGAAGTCGCGCAGCGAAGCGAGGTCCAGATGGGCATTCAGACACCCCTGGCGCTGCAGCTGGATAGTCCTCGCCCTGGCTACATCCGCTGCGGCTTCGGCGGTGGTGGGGCGGTTATTCCCGCTGTGTTCGAGACTGAACGGCTCGTTATGCATGGCCAGATGCAGATCGATACGGTCCAGCAAGGGTCCGGAAAGCTTATTGCGATAACGCTCGACCTGTTCGGCCGAACAGCGGCAGCGTCCGGATGGGTCACCTTGGTAGCCGCAGGGGCAAGGGTTCATGGCAGCGATCAGCTGGAAGCGCGCCGGGAACGTGAGCTGTTCGCGCGCCCGGGCGATATGCACCGCCCCCGACTCCATGGGCTCGCGCAGCATCTCCAGCACCTTGCGGTCGAACTCGGGCAGTTCATCCAGAAACAGCACGCCGTGATGGGCCTGGCTTATCTCGCCGGGACGCGGTTGGCTGCCGCCGCCGACAAGCGCTGCCGCCGATGCACCATGATGGGGCGCGCGAAAAGGTCGGGTCGGCCACTGGACCATCGGGCCGCGGCCGCAAACCGACTGCACTGCCGCGACTTCGAGCGCTTCGTCTTCGCGCAGCGGTGGCAGCAAGCCGGGTAGTCGACTCGCCAGCAACGTCTTGCCGGTGCCCGGCGGGCCGAATAGCAAGAGGTTGTGCGCGCCGCTGGCAGCCACGATCAAAGCACGCTTCGCCTGCGCCTGACCCTGAACGTCACCCAGATCGGAATAGTGGCTGACAGGCACGCTGGTATGAGCCGGGACGGATGGCAACTCGCGCTCGCCACGCAGATGTTCGCATAGCTCCAGCAGATGGTCTGCGGCGACGATACGTACGCCACGTACCATGGCGGCTTCCGCGGCGTTGGCGCGCGGCAGCAGCAGCGTTCGTCCAGCCTCGCGGCAGGCCATTGCGGCAGGAAGCACGCCCTGCACTGCGCGCAGCTCGCCCGATAGCGCAAGTTCGCCGAGGCATTCGCAGTGTTCGAGGCTGTCAGGTGGGATTTGTCCGCTGGCGGCGAGCAGCCCCAGGGCGATCGCCAGATCGAAGCGCCCGCCTTCCTTCGGCAGATCGGCAGGCGCCAGGTTGATCGTAATGCGTTTGAGGCTGGGAAAATCCAGGCGAGCATTCTGCAGGGCGCTGCGCACCCGGTCCTTGCTCTCTCTGACAGCGGTCTCCGGGAGACCAACCAGGGTCAGGCTGGGCATCCCATTGGCGAGATGCACTTCTACTGTCACGGTTGGCGCCTGGACGCCGAGCTTGGCGCGACTGTGCACGATGGCAAGGGTCATGATCGCTCCTTGATCAGGCCCGCCGAGGGATCAGGCGGGCGGTTGCGGGACGTCGTCGTCCGGCTTATCGGTCCGCTCCAGGTCGGCGACACGTTTCTCCAGGGCTTCGAGCCGTTCGCGAGTACGTAGCAGCACGACCTGCTGGGTGTCGAACTCCTCACGGCTGACTACATCGAGCTTGGAAAGCGCGCTCTGCAGCACGGCTTTGACGCGCTTTTCCAACTCCGGGCCGGGCGAACTGTGCTCGCCCGAAAAAAGGCGGCTGGCCTGGCTGGTAACGGCATCAATGAAATCTTTGGGCAACATGGCGTAAGTCCCGTAATGACAGGAAGCGGGCGGACGTACCGGTATTGGGCGTGATTCTAGCACAGCCACTCCAAAGCCTTTTTCGGACCCCGTCTCATCCGTGAGCGCAAATAGCGCACCTTGAGCATGCACGGTGCACCGGTATGGTGCGCCATTCTCCGCGGAAAGACGCCATGGTTCGCTTTGAAAGCCTATAACTATCTGATCGTAAACGAAAAACACAAACTGGCAGGGATTCTGCAAAGCACTGCTCAGCTGCCTGCGGTTCGATGACCCAATTTGGGTATAGGGCGCAGAGCCAGCATGACTTTGCAGTACGCATCTGAGGAGCGCATAAGAAGATGAAGCAGTTGCCCTGTGGCTCGTCGGCCGTTGAAGGACTCGCTGCTGTCCACGGAGCGGACCACTGCGACAGCGTCTGTGCATTGTCCGTTTCTAAAAGTCGCTAACTCGGCATAGACTTGTCCTGTCCCCCAGGGCAGTCGATAACACGGGAGTATCAACATGAAACTAGTAACGGCTGTAATCAAGCCATTCAAGCTGGACGATGTTCGGGAAGCGCTTTCCGAAATCGGCGTGCAGGGTATTACCGTCACCGAGGTGAAAGGCTTCGGTCGGCAGAAAGGCCATACCGAGCTGTATCGCGGTGCGGAATACGTGGTCGACTTCCTGCCCAAGGTCAAGATCGATGTGGCCATTGGCGATGACATGCTCGACCGCGTCATCGAAGCCATTACCAAGGCTGCCAACACCGGCAAGATCGGCGACGGCAAGATCTTCGTAGTCAATCTGGAGCAGGCCATCCGCATCCGTACCGGCGAGACCGATACCGACGCGATCTGAGGCGTTCAGTTCATTACATGAAGTAACTAAGCCTAATTGGGGGGCTTATTATGGAAGATATCGTACAGATCAAGTACGCGCTTGATACGTTTTACTTTCTGATCTGCGGTGCGCTGGTCATGTGGATGGCGGCCGGTTTCGCCATGCTCGAATCCGGCCTAGTCCGCGCCAAGAACACTACCGAAATCCTGACCAAGAACGTGGCGCTGTATTCGATCGCCTGCACCATGTATTTGCTGATCGGCTACCACATCATGTATTCCAGCCCGGAAGGCGGCATCTTCCCGAGCTTCGGATTGCTGATTGGTGCTGAGAACACCGCTGAGGACGTACTGGCAGGTGGTGATGACGCCCCCTACTACTCGGCTCGCTCCGACTTCTTCTTCCAGGTCGTGTTCGTTGCTACGGCGATGTCCATCGTGTCCGGTGCCGTTGCAGAGCGCATGAAGTTGTTTGCGTTCCTGGTTTTCGCCGTGATCATGACTGGTTTCATCTACCCGATCCAGGGCTTCTGGAAGTGGGGCGGCGGCTTCCTCAACGAAGCTGGTTTCCTCGACTTTGCAGGCTCCGGTGTGGTTCACCTGTGTGGCGCTACCGCCGCGCTTGCCGGTGTGTTGCTGCTGGGTGCTCGTAAGGGCAAATATCATGCGAATGGCCATATCAATGCCATTCCCGGCGCCAATCTGCCGCTGGCCACACTGGGTACCTTCATCCTGTGGCTGGGCTGGTTCGGCTTCAATGGTGGCTCGCAGCTGGTAGTGTCCAACATCGAAGATGCCAACGCCGTTGCGCAGATCTTCCTGAACACCAACGCCGCAGCCGCTGGCGGCCTGATCGCCGCTCTGGTCGTCGCCCGCATCCTGTTCGGCAAGGCTGACCTGACCATGGCGCTCAACGGCGCGCTGGCCGGTCTGGTGGCGATCACTGCCGAGCCGCTGACCCCCGGTGGCTTCCAGGCGACGCTGATCGGCGCAGTCGGTGGCGTGATCGTGGTGTTCTCGATCCTGGGTCTGGACAAGCTGAAGATCGACGATCCGGTCGGTGCCATCTCGGTCCACGGTGTGGTCGGTATCTGGGGCCTGCTGGCGGTCTGCCTGACCAACGATGACGCGACCATCGGCGCGCAGCTGATGGGCATCGTGACCATCTTCCTCTGGGTCTTCATCGCCAGCCTGATCGTCTGGGGCATCCTCAAGGCTGTCATGGGCATCCGTGTCAGCGAAGAAGAAGAGTACGAAGGGGTGGATATATCCGAGTGCGGTATGGAAGCCTACCCGGAGTTCACCAGCAGCAAGAAGTAAACTTCACGCTGGGATACTCATCCAACAGACAGGGCGCCATATGGCGCCCTGTCTGTTTTCGCAGTATGGAGGAGCAATGCCATGTGGCTACAACGCATGATTCGCCTGCGTCCACGCGCCAGAGGGTTTCATATCGTCACCGACGAGATCGTCGACGTCTTCCCGGAGCTGTCCGAGGTCCGCGCCGGGCTGCTGCACCTATGGTTGCAGCACACGTCCGCATCGCTAAGCATCAACGAAAATGCCGACCCGCTGGTGATGGGTGATCTTGAAGCTTTCCTGCGCCGGCTGGTCCCGGACGACACGCCTTATTTCAAACACACCTACGAAGGGCCGGATGACATGACGGCGCACGTCAAGAGCAGCCTGCTCGGCGTTCAGCTCAGCATTCCTGTCACCGAAGGCAGACTGGCGATGGGCACCTGGCAGGGCGTCTACCTGGGCGAGCATCGCGAGCAGGGCGGCGCCCGACGCATTATCGCGACGCTGCAGGGCGGCGACTGACCGATCGAGTCCGCTCGCAAAGGTTACTGCATCTGTATCAGGCGAACCTTGCGTGGCCAGCCAGGGTCCTATCTAGCACAGACCCAACCGTCTAGCACAGACTCAACCAGGAAGGAAATGCCATGAAAGCGCAGACGTTCCAGTACCTGACCGAATGGACCACCCTGTTTCACAACAATCTCGCCGACTCCATGGAGAAGGGCCTGCCGCAGCAGTCCGATGAGCGCGCCAAGTGGGTTTTGGAATACCTGATCGACCACGAGCGTACGCTTGCCAAGGAAGTCGAAGGGTTCAAGAAGCAGGCTGATGCCAATGCGCTGAAGACCTGGTTGTACGAGCAGATCACCGAGACGCTTCCGCCTGATTCACGCACACGTGACATCGATTTCGGCAGCATGGACTTCGATGCGATCAGTGCTGAGATCTTCGATGTGCATAATCAGGTCATCGAAGTCTGGGAAAGCATGGTCAGCAAAGGCGCCGTGCCCGAGGCCAGGGAGCTCGCGCAGAAAATCTACGACCTGGAAAAGAACGAAACGATGCGCCTAGCTGACCAGATCACCAGCGTGCAGCAGATGTAAGTTCCTCACCTCGGCAGGCCGGCGTGTTGCACCGCGCCAGCCCATGCCGCCCTCTTTTCGAGCGTTTCCCCCGTGTTTTGCCCTTTCCCCATTACCCTGAAACGTGTCTGGCTCGGACTCTGGGCCGCGGTGTAGAGGCGTTTGCGCCGGCTTCGGCAAAGTTGGCATCAACCATGCAAAACCTCTGGTGAAGCGGGATGAGTCATCTGCACGTCATGGCGCATCACACATATTGGAGTGGTACTTAGGCGAACTAGGGTTCCGGTCTGCAGGACGCAGATGTCTGGTCCGAGAGTTTTCCGGCTTCCACGGATCAGGAAGCTACACGGCGGGATAAAAGCCCGGGAGATCGTCATGACGACGCGATCCCGTGCTTTTTCTCACCGTGTAGGAGTTGCACACATGACCGTCGCAATGCTGCGTTGCTTTCGCAAGACTCTGCTTGGCATCGGCCTGGCAAGCGTATCCGCCATCGCACCTGTCGCTACCCAGGCGGCCGAGACGCTGAAGATCGGAACCGTCGTCTGGGCCGGCTACGGTCCGTTCTACGTAGCTGATGAGCTTGATCTGTACAAGGATCACGGCCTGGATGTCGACCTGCAGTTTTTCAATGACCCTGCACTGATTCCTTCGGCCATTGCCAGCCGGGCGGTCGACGGCGGGATGCTCACCTACGACCAGGTGGTGGGCTCGGTTGCGAAGGGTCTCAAGCACCGAGTGGTGATGCCAATTGATTTCTCCAACGGCGGCGACGCCATCGTGGCGGAAAAGTCGATCACCTCGATCGCTGACTTCAAGGGCAAGCCGGTTGGCTACAACCCGCTGTCTCCTTCGGATTTCCTGCTGGCCTACGCGCTGCAGACCAACGGCATGACTGAGAAAGACATTCGCCCGGTCAACATGACGCCCGAAGGCATTCCAGGTGCCATGGCCTCCGGCAGCCTGCCGATCGGGGTGACCTACGAGCCGAACGTGTCGCAGATTTTGGGGATGGGCAACGGCGAGAAATACCACGTCGTGTATTCCTCCAAGGACGCGCCTGGCCTGATCACCGACGTGCTGGTGTTCGACCAGAGCATGATCGAGAAGCGCCCGGAGGCGATCAAGGCGATGATCCAGGGGTACCAGGCAGGGCTGGAATACATGCAGGCCAATCCGGATGAATCGGCCAGGATCATCGCTAAGGTGCTTGGTGTAATGCCTGAGGAAGCGGTCGAGCAGATGGAAGGTGCCTACAACCTACCCCTGGACGAGATGGCGAAAAGTTTCGAGCAGTCGGATGACACCACGTCGTTCTTCGGCAGCGGAGCAGTCATCGCTGACATCCTGGTGAAGAACCAGCAAATTCAGGCGGCGCCTGACTTCGCCGACACCTTCGATGCCAGCTTCGTTGAAGCCCTGACCGAATAACCCAGAGGCAAGCCGGATGCTGCCGTCGGCGGCATCCGATGCATTGTCAACCGGAGGAGCCATGACCACATCCACATCCACTGCCGGGCGCGCTGCCAAGCGCAAGCCGCTGTTCCGTTATAGCGACGGTCCGCTGCCCAACATCCTTGCCATGACCTATAGTCTTGCCGGCTACGTTGTCGGCCTCGGTCTGTTGCTCGCTGATTCCTGGCTGCTTAAGGCAGGCGGGACGCTACTGCTGGCGCATGCGATGATCATCGGTGCCTACCTGATGCATGAATTCGCGCACGGCACGATCTTCAGTGCACCGCAGCACAACGCTCGCGCTGGCGCGGTATACAGCTGGATGACCGGTGGCTGTTATGCCGAATTCCAGGATCTGCGCCGCAAGCACATGCGCCACCACGTGGACCGGGCCGATGTACTCACGTTTGACAGCAAGCAGTTCATCAACGGTCTGCCCGGCTGGGTGCGCAAGCTGATTCTGGCGCTGGAGTGGGCCTACATACCTGCCGTCGAATTACTGCTGCATGGCTACGTCATCCTGCTGCCGTTCCTCAGCGACAGCGAGAAACAACGTGCCCGCCGTCCCGCGGTCGCCGCCACCCTGGTGGTGCGTACGGCCGCCTTTGCCCTGCTCGGCTGGTTGTCTTTTGCGGCGCTGGTGCTCTATGCGGTGGCCTGGCTGGTCATGATCACCGTGCTGCGCTTTACCGATGCCTATCAGCACACCTACGACGCCTTCGCCGTGCTGGAAGAAGGCGACATACCGGCAGACAAGCTGCGAGACCGTGCCTACGAACAGCAAAACACCTTCAGCAATCTGGTCTCGCTGCGCTGGCCAGCACTCAATCTGCTGCTGCTCAACTTCTCCTACCACAACGCCCATCACGAAAAGCCGGTTGCGCCGTGGTATCGCCTGCCAGCCCTGCATGCATCGCTGTACAGCGAGGGATATCGGCAGGTGGTGCCCATGAAGGAGCTGGTCAGCAGCTTCCATCGTCACAGGCTACGCCGGGTCACCGACGACGACTATGGGCACTTCGGTGAGGGTCCGAAGCGCGCCGACAACTTCTATGGCGCCGTCGGCGTCTCGTTCCTGACGGCGGTATGACATGCATAGCATTGATTACAGCGGACGCACGGTACTGATCAGCGGAGCCGGCAGTGGCATTGGTCGCGGGCTGGCCCGAGCATTCGCCGAGCAGGGCGCCCGGCTGGAGCTGCTCGATCGCGACGCCCAAGGTCTCGCCATGGTCTTGGACGAGCTCGAAGCGCTCACCGAGGTGCGCGGCCGTTGCGTCGACCTGGGCGATGATGCGGCGGTTCTGGCGTTCGCCGCCGAGTTGACCGAGCGCTGTCGTCACCTCGACGTCCTGGTGAACAACGCCGGCATCGAGAAGCCAACGCCGCTGCTCGACTCCGCAGCCGATGCCAACCAGCGCTGGCAGGCCCAGCTGGACAACAACGTGGTCAGCATGCTGCGGCTGACGCGGGCGGTCCTGCCCCTGCTTGGCGAAGGCAGCAGCGTGATCAATCAGTCGTCCATCTGGGGCCTGAGTGCGGTCGCGGGATTTTCTGCCTATGTAGCGAGCAAACACGCGGTTATCGGACTGACGCGTTCGCTGGCCTGGGAACTTGGGGCGCAACGCATTCGTGTCAACGCGGTCTGCCCAGGCTGGATTGCCACGGATGCAGCCATGGCCTCGCTGCGCAGCATGGCCGCTGCCAGTGGTCGCAGCGAAGCCGCTGAGCTGCAGCACATTCTGTCTGCACAGGCCATTGCTGAACTGCTGACGCCAGCGGACCTGGCCGGCACCTTTCTGTTTCTCGGAAGCTCGCTCGCAGCGGCAGTGACCGGTCAGGCGCTGGTGGTCAGTCGCGGGGAGATGATGCATTGAGCACGCAGTCCAGCCTGGCAGGGCAGCGCATTCTGGTGACCGGCGCCGCGACCGGTATCGGCCGCGCGTGCGTCGAGGCACTGGCCGGACGTGGCGCCCGGGTGTGGGCAGGCCATCAGGCGGGCCAGGAACCGCTGATGGATGAGCTGATCCGCTCGATGGCAGCGCAAGGCGGCACTGTTCTGGCCGTGGAGGCAGACGTCGCCGATGCGGCGTCGGTCGATGCGATGTTCGCCTCCATCGCCAAGGACGGCCCCTTGTATGGCCTGGTCAACAACGCTGGTGTCATTCTCGAAAAACCCTTTCTGCAAACCGATGAGCGTGACTGGCGTCAGGTCATGTCGGTCGATCTGGACGGCGTCTATCGCTGCTGCCGCATTGCCCTGCAGGGAATGGCCGCCCAGGGGGGCGGGAGCATCGTCAATGTTACATCGGACCTGGGATTTTTAGGCCGCGAGGAATACGTCGCCTATTGTGCGGCCAAGGCCGGTGTGATCGGTCTGACCCGCGCGCTGGCCCGCGAATTCGCGCCGCACATACCTATCAACGGCGTCGCACCCGGGCCGATCGAAACGGCGATGGTGTCTCCGGCCAACATGAGCGCCGAATGGATAGCCCGTGAAGTCGCCATCCCGGCGGGGCGCCTCGGTCAGCCGGCGGAAGTGGCTGCGGCGGTATGTTTTCTGCTTTCAAGCGAAGCGAGCTTTTTCACCGGACAGATACTGGGGCCCAACGGCGGCTCCTGGATGGGTGGCTGATGCTGCGGCCGGAGCTCGTTCTGATATTCGCCACCCTCCTCTGGGGCACCAGCTGGATCCCTCTGCGCGCTTTCGCAGAAGCCGGCATAAGCGGCATGCCCATGGTATTTGCCAGTTACGGATTGATTGCGCTGGTGGCCGTGCCGCTTCTCTGGCGGCAGCGCAGAGCGTGGCGGGGACAGGCGTGGGGGCTGCTGGCAATCGTGATCTTCGGCGGCTGGGCTAACACCGCGCTGATCTCGTCGCTGTCGCTGGGTCACGATATCGTCCGGCTCATGCTGCTGTTCTACCTGGCGCCAGTGTGGGCTGTGCTGGGCGGCTGGCTGATGCTGCGCGAGCAACTCACGGCGCTGCGTCTCGGTGCTCTTGCATTGGCGATGGTCGGCATCGCGCTCACCCTGGGGATCGGCCTGGACACACTCAAGCCGCTTGAGGGTGTCGATTGGCTGGCCCTGAGCGCCGGCTTCGCCTTTGCCATGAATAACCTGGCGACCCGCGCCGCCAACCGCATTCCGTTGTTCAGCAAGACCTTCGCAGCCTTTATCGGCAGTGTGGCCTTCGCCGGTGTGGCCTGTTTGCTACTTGATCAGGGCCTGCCAACGCTCCGCCCCGTTACCTGGGCACTGGTAGCCCTGTTCGCCGCTGGTTGGTTGCTCGCAACGCTGGCCGCGCAGTACGGCGTCACGCACCTGGAAGCCAGCCGGGCGGCCGTAATCATCGTTTTCGAGCTGATCGCTGCCGTGCTGTCAGCGGCCTGGCTCGGCGACGTGCCGCTTGGGCCGCGTGAGTGTGTCGGCGCCGCTTTGGTGTGTGTCGCTGCGGTGCTCGCCGCCTGGCCAGACCAGCCCCAACCTGCCCTGCCGAGGAGTGCAACCTGATGACAAGCGTATTCATGGACCAGATCAGCTGGATCGAGTATCAGCAGCGGGTCAATGATGGTGCAGTAGTGTTTCTGCCCTGCGGCGCTACCGAGCAGCACGGGCCGCACCTGCCGCTGGGCACCGATGCGCTGCTTTCTACAGCAATAGCCGCAGACGCCGCGCGCCAGGTCGACGGCATCGTCGCGCCGGCTCTGGCCTATGGGTACAAGTCACAACCCAAGTGCGGCGGCGGCCAGCATTTCTGCGGCACCACCAGCCTGGACGGCGCGACGTTGATTGCGCTGGTGCAGGACGGAGTGCGTGAATTCGCCCGGCATGGCGTGAAACGGTTGGTGCTGGTGCTGGGGCACTATGAGAACCAGTGGTTCGTGGCTGAAGGCATTCAGTTGGCGCTGCGCGAGCTGGGAACGGCCTGCGAGCTGGTAGTCATGCGCCTGGAGCATTGGGACTACTGCAGCGAAAAGACCTTGGCGGATGTTTTCCCTGACGGATTTCCGGGCTTTGCCCTGGAGCATGCAGCCGTGATCGAGACATCCCTCATGCTGCACTACCACCCCTCGCTGGTCCGTCTGGATCTCATTCCTGACGACGGCCCGGCGGAGTTTCCGCTGTATGACATCTATCCCACACGTACCGAATGGGTACCGCCTTCTGGTGTTCTTTCGTCGGCGCGGGGCTCGGATGCGGCCAAGGGGGCGCGCATGGCGGAGGATATCGTCGGAGGTATCGTCTCCGCAGTGCGCCATGAATTCTGCCTGGAGGTCACGTCATGAGCCAGGTTCTCAAGCTGTGGCCGTTGCTGACCGCCACCCACCGCTACGACAAGTCGTTCTCAACCCGCAACCGTGGCGAAGGTACGCTCATCGAGGCGCCGATCCTCGCGTACCTGATCGAAACCCGGCAAGGGCGTGTGCTCTTCGACGTTGGCTGTGACTATCACAAGCTCAACGATCCGGAGGCGCGTCAGCGCTGGTTCGATCCGGTGGAGTTTCCGATGGGTCCGCCGGAGATGAGCGAGGAGCAGCGGCTCACCTCGCACCTTCAGGGTATGGGCCTGACCCCGGCGGATATCGACCTGGTATTCCTCAGCCATCTGCACTTCGATCATGCCGGCGGCCTGTGCGAAGTCTGCGGAGCTGACGTGCATGTTCACGAGGCCGAGCTGCAGGCAGCCCGCGAGCCCGCCGACAATGCCTATTTCGCAGACGATTTCGCCGGTGACGTGCGCTGGAAGCCGCAGCGCGACGAATACGATCTGCTACCGGGCCTGCGCGCGATCAACACGCCCGGACATACCGCTGGGCACATGTCGTTGCTGATCGAGCTGCCCGAGGGCGCACCGGTGATCCTCGCCGGCGATGCCGCCGACCTCACGGAAAACCTTGAGGACGAAGTCGCGCCGGGTCTGTGCTGGCGGGACCGTGAAGACATGGCGGTAGACAGTATCCGCAAGCTCAAGCGCGTCGCAGCCGAGACCGGCGCTGAGCTCTGGCCGAATCACGATATCGCCTTCTGGCGCACCCTGAAACGCTTCCCGGAGTACCACGCATGAACGTACCCGATCGCTATCTGGGCGTTTGGCAGCGCACCCTGCTGCGCACCGCCGACGGTTTCGAAGACCGCACTACGCGCGTGTTCTGGCTGCAGACCGAGTCGCTGCACGCGGACATTCGCATTCCCGAACGGCAACCGCGCACCTTGCAGCAGCGCTGCGCACAGGCTGGTTTCGCCGGCGTGACAGAAGTCGAAGGCGACCTGTGCCGCTGGCATCGGCGGCTCGACTTCCATCCGGAGAGCCCGGAAGACGTTGGCCGAATGACCTTCGTCAGTGCCGACGAATTGCACGAACAGGCACTGGACGGTAGTTTCCTGGAGATCTGGACGCGCTTGCCGGACTCTATCGGCCGATCCGAGGCGCTGTGGCTGAGTGATTCCGAGCAGGGCGGACGCAAGGCTTGCCTGCTCAGGGCCGGCGACTATTTTCTGTTTGCAGCCAGCCGTCCGCAACCATTGGCCGGAGATCTACCGCTATGCGAGCGGGTGGCGACGTCCTCCGCCGAGCAGGCCGAGCATATGCTGGCCATGGAACTGTCTTTCGGTCGCATCGACTCCAGCGGGCACAGCTGGCGTGTCGAGCTGTCGACTTTGCCGGGCCGCTCGGGCAAAGCCTTGCTGCTCAACCCTAACCCGACGACGCCGTTGTCCGACTGGCCCGTCCAGCGACTGGCCGGGCTGGGCGCCTATTCGCCGGCAGCCGGTTGGCAACGAGCGGCGGTCCCTGCCCTCCGTCATCTCACCGAGGAGGCCCCGGCATGAACGCTCAGGCACCCCTGCCGGTATCCGGCATCCCGACGAAACCGGCCCGGCGGCGCAGTCGCTGGTGGACCATACGCGGCGACATGGGCGGGCGCAGCGTCGCCATTCTTGCCGCGGTCGGCCTATCCGCGCCCTTCGTAGCCTGGTGGCTGTATACCGCGCTGGGGCTGGCCGATCCCCTGTTCATGCCGAGCCCCGAGGCGGTGGTGCAACGTATCTGGCGCTGGGCGACCGAGGAAGGCCTGATGGGGGACATTGGCATCAGCGTGTATCGAGTGATGGCCGGGTTTCTGCTGTCTGCGCTGGTTGCGCTGCCGCTGGGCCTGTATCTGGGCACCTATCGCACGGTGCAGGCGACACTGGAGCCTTTGATCGATTTCATCCGCTACATGCCCGCGGTGGCGTTCATTCCGCTGGTCATGCTCTGGGTCGGCATCGACGAAGGTTCGAAGATACTGATTATTTTCATCGGTACCTTTTTCCAGATGGCCCTGATGGCTGCCGAGGACGTGCGCCGGGTGCCGATGGCGCAGATCGAGGCCGCGCAGACCATGGGCGCCACGCGTAGCGAGATCATTCGCCTGGTGGTTCTGCCATCGGCGCGCCCAGCGCTGCTGGATACCCTGCGTATCACCTGTGGCTGGGCCTGGACCTACCTGGTCGTGGCCGAACTGGTGGCGTCCAACTCCGGCCTGGGTTACGCCATCCTGCGGGCCCAGCGCTACATGCACACCGACAAGATCTTTGCCGGCATTCTGTTGATCGGTCTGATAGGCCTGCTCACCGACCAGGCTTTTCGCTGGGTCGGCCGCCGCGCATTCCACTGGCAGAAGAGGTAATACCATGGACAAGCCGTGTATCAGCATTCACCAGGTGGGCAAGCAGTTCGCGACCCGCAGCCAGACCATCGAGGCCCTGCACAACGTCGACCTGGATATCCGTCCGAACGAGTTCGTCACCTTCGTGGGCGCCTCGGGCTGCGGCAAGTCCACACTGCTGCGCATTCTTGCCGGGCTGGAAACGCACAGCAGCGGTGAGCTGTTATTGCATGATCAGCCAATCGATGGCCCGGGTGTCGACAGGGCGATGGTGTTCCAGCATTACAGCCTCTATCCCTGGCTGACGGTAATGCAGAACATCAAGTTCTGTCGCCAGCTCAAGGTCATTTCAGACGGCGTTCACAGCCAGGCCGATGTGGAAACGGCCAGCGGCCGCGCCGATGCGCTGCTCAACCTGATGGGCCTGGCGCCGTTCGCCGATGCCTACCCCAGCCAGCTGTCAGGTGGCATGCAGCAGCGGGTGGCGATTGCCCGGGCGCTGATGCCCCGGCCGGACATTCTGTTGATGGACGAGCCCTTCGGGGCGCTGGATGCGCAGACAAGAGAAGTGATGCACGACCTGATTCGCCACGTGCATCGGCTGGAGAAGACCACCATCGTATTCGTCACCCACGATGTGGAAGAAGCAATATACCTTGGCAGCCGCATCGTACTCATGGCGCCGCGCCCAGGGCGCATCGATACCCTCTACAATGTTCCGTTGCCCGAGGCTCGCCATCAGGATATGAAGCTGGAGTCGGCCTTCATCGAGCTCAAACGACAGATTCTTGCGCGAATCCGCGAAACGTCAGGGGTGCAGACCGACCTCGACCAGCTCGCGAAGCTCACGCAGGGGGCGTCCGTCTGAACGATGAAAAATAATCTCCGCGCCCTCTAGTCAAAAACTTTTGTTGCGCTATAAATAGCCTGTTTTTCCCGCTGCGAGAGCCAGGTAATGAGCGACGACGATATTGAAGACGAAGAGCTGGAGAGTGTGGACGACAATGACGTCGACGACCTGCCAGAGGTAGAGGACGACGAACCCACGCCCAAGCCGAAGAAAAAGGCCGCTGTCGCCGAAGATCCGCTTGAGGGATTGTCGCTTGAAGCCAAGGCTCGCGAGCGCGAAATGCTCGCCCGGCAAATCGAAGAGTTTATGGCGCGCGGCGGCAAGGTCCAGGAAATCGGCGACAACGTTGTCGGTGACCCGCCGAAAAAGCCTGACAGCAAATACGGAAGCCGGCCGATCTGATCGGTCTCGGTCGTTACCCGGGCCGAGCACTCAGCTCCGGCTCGGGTCTGCACTCTCGAGTCGGCTGAGATAGGACTCCAGCCAGCTTTCCACTTCGCTCAGGCACTTCACTTCCCCGTGTGGTCGCGGCTGGTCCGGCCAGGGCAGTTGCATGCGATTGAACCACAGCGTATGCAGGCCGACGCCTTGAGCGCCTTGAATGTCGTCGACTGGATGATCGCCGATATGCAGGGTTTCATGCGGCTCGGCGCCGGCGCGTTCGAGCGCGGCGAGAAAGGGCGCCGGGTCCGGCTTGCCGACGCCGACTTCGTCGGCTGATACGATCACCTTGAAGAAATCCTGCAGGCCCAGCCGTTTTACATCGGCGTTGCCGTTGGAGATGGTCGCCAGCTGGTAGCGTTTGGCGAGTCTGCCAAGCAAGGCTTCGGCATGCGGAAAAAAAGTCAGCGCATGGCGCGCTTCGAGAAATACTTCGAACCCCTGCAGCGCCAGCTCGCGAGCATGTTCTTCGGCGTAACCCGCTTTGCGCAGGCCGAGCTCCAGAATAGCTATGCGCAGCGCGGTCACCCGATGACGCAACAGCGGTTCGGCGGTCAGCACTTCATGGCGCAGCGCCCGACGAGCCTCTGCGTCAAGGTTACGCACGAACAGCGGCGCGTGTTCCGCAAGCCATTCCAGCAGCCTGGCTTCGGCAGCGACGACCACCGGCTCGGTTTCCCAGAGTGTGTTGTCGAGGTCGAAGGTCAACAGCCTGATCATGAGTCTTTCCCGTTTTTCCGTTTGGAGCGAGGGTGCGCCTGATCATAGACCTGCGCCAGATGCTGAAAATCCAGATGCGTATAGATCTGTGTGGTACCGATATCGGCGTGACCCAGCAGTTCCTGCACGGCGCGCAGGTCACCCGAGGATTCCAGCATGTGACTGGCGAAAGAATGACGCAGCATGTGCGGATGGACGTGCTGGCCTATGCTCTGCACGCCGCTGCGCCTCACTCGCAGCTGGATTGCCCGGGGTGTGAGTCGCCGACCCTGGCGTCCGACGAAGACCGGCTGATCCGCAGCCGCCACAGCCGGACGCAGTGCCAGCCATTGCTGCAACGCCTCCCTGGCCTTGCGGCCAACAGGCAGCACGCGGGTCTTGCTGCCCTTGCCCAGCACTCTGACTTCGCCTTCGCGCAGGTCCAGGTCGTGCATGCTCAGGCCTGCCAGCTCCGATAGCCGCAGCCCGGATGAGTAGAACAGCTCAAGCATGGCGGCGTCCCGTGTTCGCAGCCAGTCATCGTCCTCGCCATTGGGGACGCCAGCCTGATCGAGGAGGGAGCCGGCCAGATCGGCATCGAGCGTCTTCGGCAGCTTACGTGGCGACTTGGGTGCGCGCAGGTCGGCTGCGGGGTTATGCCGGCAGACGCGCTCACGAATCAGGTAGCGGTAGAACGCGCGGACCGAACTGAGCAGCCGCTGCAGACTGCGACCTGACTGACCGCTCTGGTGCTGCCGCCCGACAAAGCTGCGCAGTGTCTGAGTATCGACCGCATCCCAGCGATGGACGCCGTTTTGTTCGAGGTAGGTCAGCAGCGTGGCCAGATCGCGCCGGTAAGCATCAAGCGTGTGCGGCGAAACCTGTCGCTCGCTGCGCAAGTGTTCACCGAATGCATCGAGCGAAGCCTGCAGCGAGACAGCTGCCGTGTGCATCAGGCTCTGGCTTCGTCAGCCATCGGCCGCTGGCGCAACAATACGCGCGCCAGAGCGTCTGCCACATAGCCGAGAAACAGGGTGCCGGTAGCGCCCTTGTAGTGGTTGGCATCACGGCTGCCCAGTGCGAGCACGCCGTGGGAGCCCTGGTGCTGGATCGGCGCCAGAGCGGTCGACGCAACTTCGTTGCCATGCCGGCCGAACAGGAAGGTCAGTTCGTCAGGGCGCAGGATGCCGCTCAGAGGCTTGCCGCTATCGAGCAGATGGCCTATGGCTGCCCGGGCTTCGCTATGCGGCACACAGCGAGCATTGGAAAAACGTCCGGCTTCGCTGAACAGGATCAGGCTGACGAAGGGCACCTGGAAGTCGTCGCGCAAACTGTCTTCTATGCTGGCGATCAGTTCTTCCATGCTCTGCGCCTCGAGCATGCTCAGAACGAGCCTGCGGCTCTTCTCGAACAGGCGGTCGTTTTCCCTCGCCACATCCATCAGATGGTCCAGTCGATGGCGCACGTCGATGTTGCGCTCGCGCAGTAGCTTGACCTGCCGCTCGACCAGCGAGACCGCTTGCCCAGGAAGATGCGGAATGAATAACTCGGGCAAAAGCTCGTCATGTTCGGCAAAGAAGGTCGGGTGCTGGCGCAGATAATTCGCGACCTGCCTGGCGTCGAGCTCCTGGTCGGGTCGCTGCGGTGTGTCTGTCATACGCGTATCTGCCCCTCGTATACCCGAACTGCCGGGCCGGTCATCATTACCGGTTGGCCCGGGCCAGCCCACTCGATTTGCAGTGGTCCGCCGGGCAGCTCGATTGTTACCGGCGAGACCACATGTCCGGCTCGGATGCCAGCGACGGCAGCGGCACAGGCGCCGGTGCCGCACGCCTGTGTTTCGCCAACGCCGCGTTCGAACACCCGCAGGCGTGCGTGATGCTTGTCGACGATCTGCATGAATCCGGCGTTGACCCGCTTGGGGAACCGCGCATGGTTTTCGAACAGAGGCCCGAGCTGCGCCAACGGCAACTGCTGCAGATCGCTGACCAGCGCCACGCAGTGGGGGTTGCCCATCGATACAGCGGCAACGTCGTACAGCTGTCCGTCGACTTCCAGCGGATAGGTGAGAGCTTCCTGATCGGCCTGAAACGGGATATCTGCCGGAGTGAAGCGCGGCGCGCCCATGTTGACTGTCACCTGACCATCGTCACGCACCGACAGGGTAATCAACCCCCCGGACGTCTCGACGTGGATCTCCGATTTGGCGGTCAGGCGTTTGTCCTGCACGAAGCGGGCGAAGCAGCGCGCGCCGTTGCCGCACTGTTCGACCTCGCTTCCATCGGCATTGAAGATGCGGTAACGAAAGTCGACATCCGGCTGACCCGGCGGCTCGACGACCAGCAACTGGTCGAAGCCGATACCGGTATGCCGGTCGCTCCATTGACGAATCAGACGTGGCGACAATTGTGCTTGCTGTGTCACCAGGTCGATGACCATGAAGTCATTGCCGAGGCCGTGCATTTTGGTGAATCGCAACAGCATGTCAGGCCTCGGGTAGCAGGGACTCGCCGGCAAACAGCTCGCTGACGGTCTCGCGGCGGCGCACCAGGTGCGTGGTGCCGCCGTCAACCATGACCTCGGCGGCGCGCCCACGGGTGTTGTAATTCGAACTCATGACGAAACCGTAGGCGCCGGCGGAACGCACCGCGAGCAGATCGCCTTCGGCCAGCGCCAGCCGACGATCCTTGCCGAGGAAATCGCCTGTTTCGCACACCGGGCCGACTATATCCCAGTCGAGCGCGGCGTCGTCGCTGCGCGGGCGAACCGCGTCGATACCCATCCAGGCGCTGTACAGGGCCGGGCGGATCAGATCGTTCATGGCTGCGTCGATAATCGCGAAGTTCTTGTGCTCGGTCGGCTTGAGCAGGTTCACGCGAGTGAGCAACACGCCAGCGTTGGCAACGATGGAACGGCCCGGCTCGAACAGCAGTGTCAGGTTGCGACCGGCGACCATGTCGCTGACCTTGCGCAGGTAGTCGCCAGGCGCGGGCGGTTGCTCGTCGCGATAGGTCACCCCGAGTCCACCGCCCAGGTCCAGATGCTCGACGCGGATGCCGTCCGCAGCCAGCTGATCGATCAGCGCCAGCAGACGCTGCAGTGCATCGATGAAAGGCGCGTCATCGGTGAGCTGCGAGCCGATATGACAGTCGACACCGACCACGCGGATGTTCGGCAGATCAGCGGCACGGCGGTACACGGCCGGAGCGCTGACGATATCGATGCCGAACTTGTTTTCCTTGAGGCCCGTCGAGATGTACGGATGGGTGCCGGCGTCCACGTCAGGATTCACCCTCAGCGATACCGGGGCCTGTACGCCCAGCTCGGCGGCAACCTGCTGCAGACGCTCCAGCTCGGGAGCGGACTCGACGTTGAAGCAGTGGATGCCGACCTCGAGCGCGCGATGCATTTCGTCGGCCGTCTTGCCCAGGCCTGAGAACACCACGCGGGACGGATCACCACCAGCAGCCAGGACGCGCTCCAGCTCGCCGCCGGAGACGATGTCGAAGCCGGCTCCCAGCCGAGCCAGCAGGTTGAGCACGGCCAGATTGGAGTTGGCCTTGACCGCGAAGCACACCATGTGCGGGACATCACGTAGCGCGTTGTCCCAGGCCTTCCAGGCGCTTTCGATGGCCTGGCGCGAGTAGACGTAGCAGGGCGTGCCGTACTGCCTGGCGATGGCCGACAGCGCTACTTCTTCGGCATGCAGTTCGCCTTGGCGATAATCAAAAGCTGTCATGCGCAATCATTCATCCGTCGGTTGCTGGTTGAGTTCTTCCTGCGCAGGCGGGACAGTCTCGGCCGGCGTCTGCTGTGGCAGGAACAGCGGGCCCTTCTGACCGCAACCGGCGAGCAGGATGAGGCCGGCAAGGATGAGGAAGCTCGGTTTCATGATGAAATCCTGTTGAAAAACCAAAGATATCCGGCAGTATACCCAGCCGTCCGGTTCGGCGCACCCGCGCTACGCCGGCCAGATGAGCGGACGAGAGAACAAGGCATGCATGAGCTGAGTGAAGCAGCATTCAACGAGCAGGTCGATCGAATCCAGGATCTGATCGAACATGCAGTCGACGATTGCGGTCTGGACCTTGAAATGGACCATGTCGAAGGGTCGCTGATTCTGCGTCTTCCCGAATCCGGGCGCATCGTCATCGGCCGTCAGCCGGCGTCGCGCGAGCTGTGGGTCGCTACCCCGTCGCGGACCCTGCATTTCGGTTACCTGCCGGACCAGGGGTGGTTGCATGACGGCGAAGGAGAATCGCTTGGCGAGGTATTGTCGCGCGTACTCAGCGACCTCACTGGCGACGAGGTCGAACTGGATGTCGACGAACATTGAGCCAGCCAGCCGGTAGACAGCCCTCCCCCTGTGTCCGTCAATGCTGTCTGGATGCCGATCAGTGCCTGGGCTGCGGTCGGCTGATGCCGGAAATCCTCGAATGGGCCGCTGCCTCCGACGCTCGTCAGCAGCAGATCATCGTAGCCGCGCGGGCGCGCAAGCAGCGTCGCGGCTGATCAGCGCCGCTGCGCCTCGAGCGCCGCGTTGAGCGTGTCTTCCAGCTGTTGTCGGTAGCGTAGATATTGCACGGTATGCAGGTTTCCGGTCTGGTCGAGCACGGACAGGTCCAGATCGGTGATATAGCACGGGTAGACTTCCAGGCTGCGGCGACGACCTAGAATGTGTCGTGCGGCGGCTGCGTACAGCTGATCGCCGTATTCAAGCTGGGAAAACTCGCTCTGGTCACAGAAGATGGTCACGCTCAGTTGCTGACGGTCCGCCGGCTGGGCGATGGCCTGGACCGGGAAGTAGTCGGTCTCGATTCCCTGGGCAGCCACCGCTATCGGTTCAACGTGAAGCGGTCGGCCATCGCTCGGCGGCTGGATCCGGTACACCAGCACCTCGCCTTCACCCAGGCTGCTTTCCAGTGTCATGCTCGCCTGGCGGCGCAGACGGATGCTGTGCAGAAACCGCAGCATGGGTAGCAGCAACGTGCGTTCGTCGCGGTACGGCTGGCGGCTACGCCAGAATGCGCCGCGCTCGTCGAGCACGCTGACCTCGGCCAGGTTGCCCGGCAGCAAACGGTAGAAAACCTGAATGCGGCTGGGGATATCGTGCTGTAGCACGGTGCCGATATCCTGCCCGGGCAGCGCGTAGCCATCGAGGGCGAGCCGGCTGTAGCTGGGCCGCGCCGTGCCGAGATAGCGCATCAGGCGCTCCTGGTCCGGCAGCTCGGTAAGCTCTATTCCGTCCGCGCGCTGCTCCAGTACGTTGAAGTGATTCTGCACCTGAATCAGGAAGCGCCCTGGCGGATCGTTCAACACATTCGTGGCAGCGTCGCGAAACAGCCCCTCGACACGCTCGGCGATCGCCGCTGAACGATTTCGGCAGAAGCTGCGCGCGTGCAGCTCTGGTACGCGCCCGTTTTCCCGGCCCTTGTTCAGATAATCGGCAAGCGCCAGCAGGCAGGCATCCTCCCCTTCGAAGCGCGTCACCATCAGTTCGTTCCAGCTGTTGAGGGCGATCTGGTCGATGCTGCGGATCAGGTTGTCGCGTAGCCCGGAATAGCCCAGCGCATCGGTATGGCTGCTGATCAGATGAACGTTTTTCTGGCTCGCGCCGGGCATCGGGTCTAGCCCGACATTGACCAGCAGCAGAATCTGACAGGGCTGCGCGGCCCGGAGCAGAGCGGCTTCGGTGAGGGCCGGCAACGGCAGCGGAAAGAGCTGCTGCATGCTGGTCATCAGTTGGTTCACTTCGAACTCGGTCAGGTCGCTGCTGCCCGGATGCACGGCAAAACGGGTCGCGGCGTCGGCAAGCCCGTTGCGGTGAGCCCAGGCGAGGAGTTCGATGAGGTGTTGGGTCCGCTTGATGGGCGGCTGGTCGGACAGTTCGCCGATGCCCAGCGTGCCGTGGTACAGCGACCAGTTTGGCTGAGCCTGATCGCCGCGCAGGGCGAGGGTCAGCAGATCTTCGCTGATATCCGGTGCGATGCCCGGGTTGACCACCTCGACCTTGCCCGCTTTGCGCTCGAAGGCAGCATAGAGCCTCCGGCCGAGCAGTGACAGGTCGCGGCTGGTGATGTTGTTGATCACGCCGTGGCTGCGACCAAAGTGCGACAGCAGGCGATAGCTATGAGTCAGTTCGCGAACCAGTTGGCGGCGCTCCTGGGCAACCTCTCGCACGCGCCATTCATTGCGGGCATCCATCTGCTGGAGCTGACGTGGCCCCCACTGCCACTCGCGCACCAGCTTTTCCATCAGCGTGCGCTTCCAGCTGAGCGTGCCGCTGCGCCGGCTCAGACGCACGTCGGCCTTGATGTACAGACAACGTCGTATCAGCTCCAGCCGTTCCGTTTCGCCGCGCGACAGCAGGTAGCTCTCCAGACGCCGATAGAGCATGACGTAGGGGTCGAGCTCATCCACATCCAGCCGGTTGGCGTACACGGCGCGCTTGAAGTCGAGACTCAGACACTGGGCCTGGGGATGCTCGCTGGCGTACACCTCGGTCAGCACCAGTTTCAGCACTGACTTGTAGGGTGATTCGATGCCCTTGTACAGCTGCCAGAGACCGGCGCCCACGTATTCGCCGGCCGGAATCTGTGCAAGGTGGCCCAGGTCGAGACTTTCATGCTGTCGGATGAAACGCTTGTCGATCAGCTGGCGGGTGTAGTCCGGATAACCGGCTTCTTCGTAATCCGGGACCAGCCACCACAGGGGAAAGCGGCCGCCGAGAAGGACGGCGGTACGGTAAAACTCGTCGAGCAACAGATAATGCTGGCTGCTGCCGCAGTCCTCCGTGCTCAGTTCATTGTCGCGATCGCCACGGGCGAAGCTTGCCGGGTTGACCAGATGAAAGTGCGCTTCGCAGCCCTGGGTTGCCGCCCAGTCGGTGATCAGCTGGCATTTGCTGGCCAATTCCGCCACGGCAGGTGTAGCCAGATCGGGCGCATGACAGACCCAGATGTCGAGGTCACTTTGATCGGATTGGGCAATGGTCCCGCCACTGCCCATCAGATACAGCGCCTGGATCTGATGGCTGAAGCCGGCCGGATGACGTCGATAGGTAAAGCTGCGCGACAGCGCCTGAGCGCTCAGCAACTGCTGCGAATCGGGAGTGAAGCCCGGCAGGCCGAACGGCGTCTGCCGCGACACGTAGCCAGGCAACAGGGGATGGTTGACGTCGAAGAGCAGCGGAATCAGCTGCAATACCGTGTGTTGGCGCGGCCCTAGAGCCTGCTCGACGCGGCGTAGACGCTTCTGGTTGACTTCCATGAAGCGCCGGTAGAGCGTGGCGAGCGTCTTCCGGTCGATCCCTTCGCTGATCAGCGGCCGAATTTCGCCACGGTCCTGCACCTGGGTTATCTCAACGCGTGCGCAGAATGGTAATCAGCGTTTGGGCGTGCTCGGCAGCATCCAGGCCAAGGCTGGTCAGGTAGCCGCCGTCAGGCAGGCTGGTCAGGCCGCGTTCGTGCAACCGCGCCGCTGCTGCCACGGTCTCCGGGGAGGCATCGTGGTCGTGAATTTTCAGGCCTTCGCGGGTATTGCTCAGGTTGAACTGGTTGAGCAGATTGATTTCGGCGACTTCTTCGGGCGTGAGCATGGTGGGCGGCACCTCTTGGGGAGAACTGCTTTTTCCGCAGTCTAGCGTTAAATCGCGGTCAGGTGGTGGCCAATCGCAGGGTTCGACAGGGCTCATTCAGTCGGCTGATGGCTATGGACCTTTGGGTCTCGGGGCGATACAACGGAACGTCGCACTCACCCAATCAGATAATGGAGACACCGCATGCTTACCCTGCACGGATTCAACGTCAGCAACTATTTCAATATGGTCAAACTGGCGCTGCTGGAAAAGGGCGTGGACTTCAAGATCAACGTGGTGCATCCCAGCCAGGACGAGGCGTTTCTCAAGATCAGCCCGCGCGGGAAGGTGCCCTGTCTGGAAACCGAGCATGGCTGTTTCAGCGAAACCAACGTGATTCTGGAATACCTGGAAGAAACCCAGCGGGGCAAGCCGCTGTTGCCGAAGGATCCCTTCGAGCGGGCCAACGTCAGAGCGCTGGCCAAGGAAATCGAGCTATATATCGAACTGCCGGCTCGATCCTGCTACCCGGAAGTCTTTTTCGGTGGCAAGGTCGATCAAGCCATCAAGGACAAGGCCAAGGCCGATCTGCTCAATGGTGTGGCCGCGTTGAAACGGCACGGTGAGTTCTCGCCCTACGTGGCGGGTAACGACATGACTATCGCCGATCTAATGTTCCTGTACAGTATCGATCTGGCTTCGATCGTGGCGAAGAAGGCGTTCGGCATAGACTTGCTGGCCGACTTTCCCGAAGCGAAAGAACTGCTCGAGCTGCTCGGCAGGAACCCGCATGTGCAGCAAATCGAAGCGGACAAGAAGGCCGAGATGGCCGCCTTTGTCGCGGCTGCCCAGGCCAAGCGCTGAGAAGGGGTTAATCTGGCTGCGCCTTCACCGCAGGCGCAGCCCTCAGTCGATCATGTCGCCGAAGCGGTCGTCCTTGCGGAACACCAGCGGCTGATCGAAACCCGGCACCTTGATTTCTGTCGTGGTAATCCGCAGCTCGCGGTCATCGATCATGTCGTTGCCGAAGTTGTAGATGATGTCCAGCTGACCCTTCAACGCGCGTAAATCATAGGCCGTAGCCGCAGCTCGGGTCGTCTCGCGGCGCGCGGCATACTCGTTGTACGTGGCTTCGCCATGACGCTTGCGCAGCATGCGCTCGACCACGCTGGGCGCCAGCACCACGGCGCTGGCATTGTTGCCACCGAACCCTTTGGAGTTGATGAAGCAGACCTCCAGCGGATCATCGCTGCGCATCAGGTCGCGGTTGCTGATGCGCAGGTGTTTTTGATGCACGTCACCGGCCACCTCATCGATGGTCTTGATGCCCGGCACGATCTGATACTTGAAGGTGCCCAACGCCGAAGCCAGCTGGTCGGCGCTGGCGCTGGCCAGTGAATGGCCGACGAATGCCTTGGCCGCGGCGATTGGCCAGTCAGCAATGCCGAAGGCGTCGGCGATGCGGTCGAGCAGTTCGGACTCGGTGACCCGGTTGGCCGGGGTGCTGGAGCCGTGTGCATGCACGAAACTGCGGCTGCGCACACTCGCCTCACCGACGACCTGCATGGCGCTGTGCACGGCCTTGGCCATGGTCAGGTAGTTGCCCGGTCCCGGCGCGGAAATGGACTTCTTGAAGCCGTCGGCATTGATGAACACATCAGTCACTGCGCCGTGAATATCGGCGCCGAGCTCCAGCGCCAGCTCGTCATCCATCAGCAGGAAAAACTGTGCCGACTCGGCCAGAGTGAAGCCGCAGTTCTGGCTGAACGGACGGCTGGCGCGTCGGAAATCCACGTCATCCCGGCCCTCGATGGCTCGCAGTCCGTCCTCGGTGGCCAGGGCACCCATGGCGCCATACCCTTCGATACATTCCTGGGTGACCGGCGCTTCGCCGTTACCCACCAGCACCACGCGTGCGCGGCCGCTGGTAATCATCTCGGTGCCTTTTTGCAGGTTGTACAAAAAGCTCGCGCAGGCGCCGGTGATCGCGCCAGTGGTGCCGACGCTGCCGAGGATGTACGCGTTGATGAAATCGGCGGGCATGCTGTTCAGGCCCAGCGCGAGCTGCTTGGCACTCACCCGGTTACCCTTGAGGCGCGACTGCATCAACCCGCCGAAGCTGTTCTCGTCCAACTGGCTCATGGCGCTGCTGGCGAAAACGGCGATTTCGTCCGGCTGGACATGATTGACGATGGTCTTCCACTCCAGCCCGGTGGAGCGCAGCGCATCGGTCGCCGCGATGATGGTCATCTGCAGGCCGCGCGGGTGGAAGCGAGAAGCGTAGAGTTCGGCCGGGTCGAAGCCGCTGGGCAGCTGACCGGCGGATTTCACCGGTAGCGGACGATAGCTATCCAGTTTCATGTCGCAGCCGTCGTACATGGTGACCATGACTTCGGTCTCGTTCAGCGGCTCGACCGCCCAGTCCGAGGGCAAGGGCTCGGGGAGCTGTTTGGCCAGGGTCATGAATGAGAACGGCTTGCCTGCCTCGCCGGTGACCGTCAGATTCTTCTGCCAGTGCGCGGCGTCCACGTCGAGGTAGCGCTTTTCGATGCGCCGGACCAGGGTGCCTTCCAGAATGGTTTCGCCGAACCGCGCCTCGATGTCCGCAGGCGTGAGCACGCCGCGTTCTTCGTCGAGGTATTGCCCATCCTCCACGCTTACCAGTTTCATCATCACCGCCAGGCCGGCCAGGGTTTCCTGGCGTTCGGTAGCGGGAAGCGACTCCACCACAGTGCGGCGGAAGCCATGGTGAAACGAACTGCGGCCGGCGGCGTTGTAGCCACCGAAGCCGACGATTACGGGCAAACGCGACATCTTCGCAAGACTCCTGGCAGTACCCTGGCTCCGCTGGAGCGCGTGGCTGATCCCGTCGCTACGGAATCCTGATCGGGGGTCGCGGGGGACCATCAGCCTGGGCATGAATTGTGGGTTCGAATGCTTATGCTGACGAAGACTGTAACCGTTCGGTCACGTTTAGACCATGCTGTTTCTGACGCGTGACGGGCGGATACCTTACTTCGCCGGTTCGTAGATAACGTAGACCTTGCGTGTACGCGTGACCACTTCCCAGGTACCGCTAAAGCCCGCTGGAATCACTAAGCGGTCACCGGTGCGCACGGTGCGGGCATTGCCCTGTTCGTCGCGCAGGATCGATTCGCCTTCGAGGATCTCGCAATACTCGTGCTCGCTATAGCTGATCGACCATTGGCCTGGCTCGGCTTCCCATACGCCGGTCGAAAATTGTTCGTCGGGGCTGGAATAGTGATTGCGCACGTTCTGGGCGGGGTCGCCCTTCAGAATTTTTTCCGGGGCCGGACGGTAGTGTTCGGCTGGGGTTGGGGAGGTGGCGAAGTCGATGATTCGGTCGAGTGGCATGCGCATTCCTGGGTAAGTTGTTTGCGCGTTTCGGCGCCATTGGTGCCATCGGTGCGGCGAGGGTCACTCCTGCTGGACACGCACGAGTACGTCCATGTAGCTCGCTGTGCCCATCCCTGGGCACAGACGGTCCAGCAGGAGGGCCCCTCGCCACACCTGCTCAGCTTGTCAGTCGCCTGCTGGTTCGCATGGGTCAGCTTGAGGTCGTCACTTCATCGTCGGCATCACGAACTCGGCACCCGAACGAATCCCGGTGGGCCAGCGGGAGGTAATCGCCTTGCGCTTGGTATAGAAGCGCACACCATCGGGACCATGCATGTGCAGCGGTCCGAACAGTGAACGCTTCCAGCCGCCGAAGCTGTGAAACGCCATGGGCACCGGGATAGGCACGTTCACGCCGACCATGCCGACCTGGATGACATTGCAGAACTGGCGGGCCGCATCGCCGTCGCGAGTAAAGATCGCCGTGCCGTTGCCGTATTCGTGCTCGTTGATCAGCTTCACGCCGGTAGCGAAATCCGGCACACGGACAATGCACAGCACCGGGCCGAATATCTCTTCGCGGTAGATGGTCATCTCCGGCTGAACCTTGTCGAACAGACAGCCACCCATGAAGTAGCCGCTTTCCAGCCCTGGCACCCTGGTTTCACGACCGTCGACGACCAGTTCGGCGCCTTCGTTGACGCCCTGATCAACAAACCCCTTCACCTTTTGCAGGTGTTGCACAGACACCAGCGGACCCATCTCCATGCCCGGGCTCATGCCGTCGCCGATCTTGAGCGCCTTGACCTTCGGGCTGAGCGCGGCCACCAGCTTGTCCGCTACCTCGTCGCCAACAGCTACCGCGACAGAGATCGCCATGCAGCGCTCGCCGGCACTGCCATAGGCTGCGCCCATCAGCGCATTGACGGTCTGATCAAGGTCCGCATCGGGCATCACCAGCATATGGTTCTTGGCGCCGCCGAGCGCCTGCACGCGCTTGCCGTGTTCGCAGCCCTTGGAATAGATGTACTCGGCGATCGGCGTGGAGCCGACGAAGCTCACCGCCTGGATGTCCGGGTGCGTCAGCAATACATCGACCGCTTCCTTGTCGCCATTGACCACGTTGAAAACACCATCCGGCAGGCCTGCTTCGGTAAGCAGTTCGGCCAGGCGCAGCGGTACACTCGGGTCTTTCTCGGAGGGCTTCATGATGAAGGTGTTGCCGCAGGCAATAGCGATCGGGAACATCCACATGGGGACCATCGCCGGGAAGTTGAACGGGGCGATGCCCGCTACCACGCCCAGCGGTTGATTGACCGACCAGGCGTCGACCCCTCCGCCGACCTGCTCGGTGTGCTCGCCCTTGAGCAGGTGCGGAATGCCGCAGGCAAACTCGACCACTTCCAGGCCGCGTGTCAGCTCGCCCTTGGCGTCATCGAACACCTTGCCGTGCTCACGGGTGATCAGCTCGGCCAGCTCGTCGGCATGCGCCTCGAGCAATGCCTTGTATTTGAACAGAACGCGCGCACGGTTCAGCGGTGTGGTCGCCGCCCACGCCGGGAACGCCTGCTTGCCGGCTTCGATGGCCTGCTCGACTTCGGCAACGCTCGCCAGCGAGACTTCGCCGCGTGCTTCGCCGGTGGACGGCTGGTAGGTGGTCTGGGTGCGGGCGCTGGGCGCGGTGCGCTGGCCGTTGATGTAGTGGGTCAGTTGCAGGGTCATGCGTCATCCTTCCTGGTAATCCGTGCAGTCGCACCGATCGTAGAGTTTTGTGGGGTAGCGTCGAGGCGGTCCGGCTGGTTCGGACACGCAGCGAGTACGTCCATGTAGCTCGGCGGTGGCATCCTTGCCACCGACGGTCCGCCCCAGCCGAACCGCCTCGACGCTGTCAGGATCCGGCGCGGCGATCAGCGCTCACCAGACCCTGCGGCTCACGTCATTGGGTGCGCTTTATCACTTTGCCCAGTGCCTCGACCAGCTGGTCGATATGGGTCTTTTCGGTAATCAGGGGTGGCGACATGGCAATGATGTCGCCGGTGCAGCGAACCATCACGTCACCTTCCCAGTAACAGCTTTCGAATACGTCATATCCGCGCGTGCCCGGCGCGCCGTCGCGGCTGGCCAGATGTACCGCGCCGACCAGTCCGGCGTTGCGAATGTCGATCACGTTGGGCAGACCCTGCAGGCTGTGCAACGCTTCCTGCCAGTAGACTTCCAGCTCGCGCGCCCGGGTCAGCAGGCCGTCACGCTGGTAGATATCCAGGGTCGCCAGCGCAGCGGCCGCAGCCACCGGGTGGCCGGAATAGGTGTAGCCGTGGAAGAATTCGATGACATGATCGGGCCCGTGCATCAGCGCATCGTGGATGTCCCTGTTGACGAACACCGCCCCCATCGGGATCGCGCCATTGGTCAGGCCCTTGGCCGTGGTCATGATGTCGGGTGTGACATCCCAGCGCTGCGCAGCGAAAGGTTCGCCCATGCGGCCGTAACCGGTGATCACTTCGTCGAAGATCAACAGGATGCCGTGTTTGGAGGCGATCTCGCGTAGCCGCTTGAGATAGCCCTGCGGCGGAAGAATCACACCGGCGGAGCCGGACATCGGCTCGACGATCACCGCAGCGATGTTTTCCGCCCCGTGCAAGGTGACGATCTTTTCCAGATGGTCAGCGAGTTCCGCGCCGTGCTTTGGCAGTCCGCGAGTGAAGGCGTTGCGCTCCAGGTCCAGCGTATGCGGCAGATGGTCGACGCCAGGCAGCTGGGCTCCGAAAGCCTTGCGGTTGTTGACCATGCCGCCCACCGAAATACCGCCGAAGCCCACGCCGTGGTAGCCGAGTTCGCGACCGATGAAGCGGGTGCGGGTGCCTTGCCCGCGGGCGCGATGGTAGGCCAGCGCGATCTTCAAAGCGGTATCGACGGACTCCGATCCGGAGTTGGTGAAGAACACCCGGTCCAGGCCTTCCGGCGTGATATCGGTCAGACGCTCGGCAAGCTCGAATGCCAGAGGATGGCCCATCTGGAAGGTGGGAGCGAAGTCCATCTTGTTGATCTGCCGGGCCACCGCTTCGGAAATTTCCTTCCGACCGTGACCCGCGTTGCAGCACCAGAGGCCGGAAGTGCCATCCAGCACCTGGCGCCCCTCGGCGTCGGTGTAATACATGCCTTCGGCGCTTTCCAGCAGGCGCGGGCGCGCCTTGTATTGCCGGTTGGCGGTGAAAGGCATCCAGAATTCGTCGAGACTCTGGTTCGACGGAGCGCTGGCGGGGTGCGGCAAGCTGTTCATGAAACCTTCCCGGGTCAGACCGTGCAGTGGCGGAAGAATGGTCCGAGTTTATGTCAAAAATAACAAACGAAAAAGACCGTTAGCCCGCAATATGTCAAAAATATTGAATTTTCTGAACCCTCTGGTTTACTGTGTTTCGATCTTCAAACACAGACCGGCGACGTCTATCGGACGTTCCGCAGCGAGGCATGGACATGGCAAGCACATCGACTCTGGCAGATTGGCAACAACGCGCCGCAAGCCTGGACATCCAGGGGCAGGCCTTCATTAATGGAGGCTACCAGTCAGCGGCGGACGGCGAAACCTTCGACTGCATCAGTCCTATCGATGGACGGGTGCTCGGCCAAGTGGCCAGCTGCGGTCCGGCCGATGCCGAGCAGGCGGTGGCTGCGGCCCGACAGGCTTTCGATTCCGGCGTCTGGTCGCGGCTGGCACCGGCCCAACGCAAGCAGGTGATGATTCGCCTGGCCGATCTGATCGAGCAGAATGCCGAGGAGTTGGCGCTGCTGGAAACGCTGGACATGGGCAAGCCGATCAGTGATGCCCTGGCCGTCGACATGCCGGCCGCCGCACGAGCACTGCGCTGGAGCGGCGAGGCGATCGACAAGATCTATGATGAAGTCGCAGCCACAGCGCATGACGAGCTCGGCCTGGTCACGCGCGAGCCAGTGGGTGTGGTCGCGGCCATCGTGCCGTGGAATTTCCCGCTGTTGATGGCGTGCTGGAAGCTTGGCCCAGCGCTGGCTACCGGCAATTCAGTGATTCTCAAGCCCTCCGAGAAGTCACCCCTGACAGCGATTCGTCTGGCCCAGTTGGCCATCGAGGCCGGTATTCCGTCAGGCGTGCTCAACGTACTGCCAGGCTACGGGCACACCGTGGGCAGGGCGCTGGCGTTGCACATGGACGTCGATACCCTGGTCTTCACCGGCTCAACCCGCATCGCCAAGCAGCTGATGATCTATGCCGGCGAGTCGAACATGAAGCGCGTATGGCTCGAGGCTGGCGGCAAGAGTCCGAACATCGTCTTCGCCGACGCACCGGATCTGGATGCGGCGGCGCAAGCAGCGGCCAGCGCCATCGCCTTCAACCAGGGCGAGGTGTGTACGGCCGGATCGCGGCTGCTGGTCGAGTCGTCGATCAAAGATATGTTCGTCGAGAAGGTAGTCGCCGCACTGAAAGCCAGCTGGCAACCGGGGGATCCGCTTGACCCCGTCACCACCGTCGGCGCGCTGGTCGACACCACGCAGATCGAGACCGTCATGCGCTATATCGAAGCCGGCCAGGCGGACGGCGCGACGCTCAAGCTTGGCGGGCGCCGGGTAATGCAGGAAACCGGCGGCCTGTTCGTCGAGCCGACGCTGTTCGATGGTGTGACCAACCACATGCGCATCGCCCGCGAAGAGATTTTCGGTCCGGTGTTGTCGGTGATCAGCTTCGATACGTTCGAGGAAGCCATCGCCATCGCCAACGATACCGTTTACGGGCTCGCCGCAGCGGTCTGGACCAGCGACCTGTCGCGCGCGCATCGTGCGGCCAAGGCGCTGCGTGCCGGCAGTGTATGGGTCAATCAATACGACGGCGGCGACATGACCGCGCCGTTCGGGGGTTTCAAGCAGTCCGGTAACGGCCGTGACAAGTCGCTGCACGCCTTCGACAAGTACACCGAGATCAAGGCGACCTGGATCAAGCTCTAGCCATGCGCTGGGGCACTTATCTTATCGTCACCTCGGCGGTGGTCATCGTCGGGTTGGCGATGGGGATCACCTTGCCTTTGGTGTCGCTGCGCCTGGACGGCTGGGGTTATGACGCCTTCGCCATAGGTGTCATGGCAGCCATGCCGGCGATTGGGGTACTGCTCGGTGCCAAGATTACCGGCACGCTGGCTGGCTGGCTGGGTTCGGAGCCTTGCATGCGCGCGGTGATGGTGGTCAGCGCTGCCTCGGTGATCCTGCTTGCCCTATGGCCTAGCTATTCGGTGTGGTTGGGGCTGCGACTGCTCCTTGGCGTGTCGCTGACGATCACCTTCGTTCTCGGTGAAAGCTGGATCAATCAGCTGGTCGAGGACCGGTTGCGGGGGCGGCTGGTGGCGGTGTACGGCAGCGCTTTTGCGGTCAGCCAGCTTTGCGGACCCCTGCTGCTGAGCCTGATCGGCACCGAGGCAGACACTGGTTTCTGGCTGTCCGTCGGGTTGCTCGGGCTCGGCTTTATTCTGCTGTTGCTGGTCAATGGCGCGCCACGTGTCGACGCGCATAGCGCCAACAGCCAGGGCATCTTCAGCTTTGTGCGCACCCTGCCCGCGGTGGCCTGGGCCATCATGCTGTTTGCTGCCTTCGAGGCGATGACGCTGACGTTGTTGCCGGTGTATTTCCTGCGCGAAGGATTTGCTCAGGCACTGGCGCTGATCATGGTCAGCACCGTGGTGGTCGGGGACGCCGTATTGCAGGTGCCGATCGGCTGGCTGGCGGACAAGTTCTCGCGTACCGCACTGTACCGTGTATGCGGGCTGGTGCTGGTAGGCAGCAGCCTGGCGCTACCTGTGCTGTTGCATACGCCGCTGATCTGGCCGGTACTGGTGTTGTTCGGGGCGAGTGCAGGCGGGTTGTATACGCTGTCGCTGATTCTGGTCGGCCAGCGCTATCGCGACGACGCGCTGGTGCGCGCCAACGCGCATATCGCTCTGCTGTGGGGCGCCGGCTGCCTGCTCGGTCCGCTATCTACCGGCGCCGCCAGCAAATGGCTGAGTAGCCACGCGCTGCCGGGCCTGATGGCGATCGGCGCGCTGGGCTTCGTTTTACTGGCATGGCGGCGTGGTGCGTTCGCTGAGCTGGCGACGCCAGCTCAGCGATAGGCCCGTCTCAACGCCACTGGTACTGCAGGCTCAGGCCAGCCAGCCAGTTGCGCTCCAGGGCCGGCTCATAGAAACGCCCGCCGGGGCCGTTCACGATCAGCGATCCGATGTACTCCTTGTCGCCCAGGTTATCCACGCGGACGAAGGGTTCCACTGCCCAGCCGGCCACTTCGTGACGGTAGGCTGCGCGCCAATTGAACACGGCATAGCCTGCGGCCTGATCTTCGTTGGTGTCGTTGGCGTAACGCTCGCTCAGGCCCTGCGCCTCGATGGCGGTGATGAACCCGGTACCGGGCGGCTGCCAGGCCAGTTCTGCGAACAGGCTGTGGTTGGGTACACCGGGTAGATCGTTGCCCGACAGGTCGCCGTCTCCGGTGTTGTAACGATGGAAGCGCGCCTGCACGTAGGTGTAGGCGGCATAGGCGCTCACGCCGTGATCGAAGCGCTGTTCAAGCGCCAGCTCGAAGCCCTTGCGAGTGGACTCGGCGGCGTTCGCGTAGGTGGAGCGCTCCGTTACCAGCTGGTCCGGCCCGGTGACAATTTCATCATCGACGCTGGTATGGAAGATCGCGGCGCTCACCGAAGTCCTTTCCCGGCGAAGCTTCAGCCCGATCTCGCTGTTCAGCGAGCGCGCCGGCGAGAGCGCGAAATTGAGGCCGCTACCCTCGGGCCGGTAGGCCAGTTCCTGCGCGGTGGGCGTCTCGAAGCCCTGACCGACCGCCGCATATACGCTAAGCGCGGGCGTCCACTGATAGCTCAGCCCCAGCGCTGGGTTGGTCTGTTCGTAGAGCACGCTGCCGCTGTCATCGTTGCCATCGCTGAGATAGTCGTCTTCCGATTCGAATTCGACCTGGCTGTGACGCAGGCCGGCGGTCATGGTCCATTTCGGTGCCAGCGTCCAGGTGGTGATGAAGTAGGCATCCTGCCCGTCGACGCGATTGAACTCGTCGCGCTGCAGCGCGCCCTTAACGCCCAGTTCGTTGACGAAGCCCAGACGATCCTCGCCCTGATAGTCGTAAGTCAGGCCGGCGGCGAGCTCGACCGGCAGGCCGAACGCCTCGCTCTGGCGCTGCCAGCCGATTTCACCGCCACCGAAGGTGCGATCCAGCTGGATCACGCCACCGCCAGCAAACTCGCCGCTGCCCGGAAACGCCAGATACTGCTGCACATAGCGCTCGCCGCCGTAGACCATGACGGTGATTTCGTCGTCATTGGCCAGGCGCCGCTGATAATTCAGACCGGCCTGATTGTGGCGAACCGTCTTGCGTGTGTTGAAGCGATACGCATTGCTGACTGCCTGCTGGCGATCCTCACGCAGAGCCTCTTCGGTCAGGCCGAGCGGATCCTGCGTTTCCGGCTGGTCGAGGCTGTTGATCAGGAGGGTCAGGCTGGAGGCATCGTCGATGTCCCAGCCCAGCCGCAGGTTGGCCAGATCACGGCGGGTGTCGCTGTGATCGCGGTAACCGTCGGTTTCCAGGCGCGAGACGTTGGCCTGAATGTTCAATGGCCCGTGTTGGCCGCCGTAACGCAGGCGCGAGCGCCACAGTCCATCGCTGCCGATCGCGCTGCGGTTTTCGAGCGTCGGATAGAACGGCGCTTCGCCAGTGAAGCCCTGGACGATGCCGCCGGACGCATTGCCATACAACGCCGCCAGCGGCCCGCGCAGTACTTCGATCCGCTGCAGTGAGTCCAGATCGAACAGCGCCGGCTGGCCCTGACCGTCAGGCATGGTCAGCGGGATGCCGTCCTGTACCAGACGTACGCCGCGCACGCCGAACTGTGCACGCGCGCCGAAGCCGCGCGAGGATATCTGCAGATCCTGGGCATAGTTCTGGCGGTTCAGCGCGACGATGCCCGGCACCCGTTGCAGGGCCTCGGATATGTTGGCTCCGGCAGTCTGCGGTTGCAGGCGATCACCGCTGACGGTGTCGCGGGCCAATGGCAGGCGGATATCGTTCTCGGAGCGTTCGCTGCCGAGCACGACCTGGGTCGGTAGGCTCAATATCCGGGCATCGGTTTGAGCGGACGCTGCGGCACTCAGCGTGAGCAGTGGAAATACGATGATCAGGCGACATTTCATCAGGCAGATGTTCCTTCCCGGCAAGGCCGGCTCAGTCCTTCTTTTCAATATGGCGTTCCGGCTCGTGTGCTTCGGAGGCAAAGACCTCTTCCAGCGGCGGCAGAACGGTTTCGTTTCCGGTTACGGTATCCGGGGACAGCTGGCCGTGGAAGTTCTCCAGCGGCGGATCAGTGCGCTCGTCGTGCTCGAACATCGGCGGGCTGTAGACATACGCGACCAGCAGCCTGGTCAGCGCCTCGAGGCTGTCGCGGTGCGTGCGTTCATACCCGTGTGTAGCATCGGTGCCGAAGCCGATCAGCGCGATGCGGGTGTCGGTACCCGAGCGGATCGCCGATTCGGCATCGCTGTGGTAGTAACGAAACAGGTCGCGTCGCACCGGGATCTCGTCACGGTGGCACAGGCTCAGCAGATGGCGGGTGAGATGGTAGTCGTAAGGCCCGCCGGAGTCCTGCATGCACAGCGTCACGCAGCGCTCATGCGTGCTCTGGCCCGGTGCGGAGGGAGCGATATCCACCCCGACGAATTCGCTCACATCCCAGGGCAGGGCCCCGGCCGAACCGGTTCCGGTTTCCTCGGTGATGGTGAAGATCGGATGGCAGTCGACAGCCAGCAACTCCCCACGGTCGACCACTTGCTTGATCGCCGTCAGCAGGATGGCCGCGCCGGCCTTGTTGTCCAGGTGGCGCGAGCTGATGTAGCCATTCTCGGTGAACTCGGGCAGCGGGTCGAAGGCAACGAAGTCGCCGACATTGATGCCCAGTTCGAGCGTCTCGGCGCGGCTGGTGGTGTGCGCGTCGATGCGCAGCTCAACGGTGTCCCAGTTTACCGGGAGCGTATCCACGCCTTCGTTGTACGCGTGACCAGAGGCCATCAACGGCAGCACGCTGCCTCGCAGGCACCCGTTGTCGCCAAAGATGCTTACGCGGCTGCCCTCGGCAAAGCGGCTGGACCAGTGGCCGATCGGAGCGAGCTCAAGCCGACCGTTTTCCTTGATCCCGCGAACCATGGCGCCAATCGTGTCCAGGTGTGCGGCAATGGCACGGTCCGGCGAAGGCCGCTTGCCCTTGAGGGTGGCGCGGATGGTACCGCGTCGGGTGAGTTCGTAAGGGACGCCCATGGCGTCCAGGTGCTCGGCGACATAGCGCACTACGCCGTCGGTGAAGCCGGTCGGGCAAGGAATTGCCAGCATTTCCAGCAACGTGCGCTCAAGATAGGCCATGTCCGGCCCCGTGTGCGCGTGAGTCATTGAGTACCTCCGTTGGTCTCCGCTCATGGGTTGGTACGGCTGAGCGGGAACAGCAGATCGATGAAGCGCTCTGCTGTGGGCTGGGGTTCATGATTGGCCAGCCCAGGCCGTTCGTTTGCTTCGATTATCACGTATTCAGGCGGGTCGACGGCAGGCACTAGAAAGTCCAGGCCGACCACCGGAATCTGCAGCAGCTCCGCTGCCTTGATCGCATCGTCGCGTAGCCGCGGATGCAGCTGATCGGTCACGTCGATCAGTACGCCGCCGGTGTGCAGGTTGGCGGTGCGGCGGACGAACATCTGCTCGCCAGCCGGCAGCACGTCGTCCATCGAATAGCCCTGTGCTTCCACCGTACGGCGGGTCTCGTCGTCCATCGGGATGCGGCTTTCCCCGCCGGTTGCGGCTTGACGTTTGCGGCTCTGGCGTTCGATCAACTGGGTGATGGTGCGGTTGCCGTCGCCGCGAATTTCCGCCGGCCGGCGGATCGCCGCGGCAACCACCTGATAGTTGATCACCAGGATGCGCAGGTCGTCACCCGGGTGATAGCTCTCCAGAAGCACCTCACTGTCATAGTGTCTGGCTGCCTCGATGGCTTCTTCGAGCTCGGCGGTATCGCGAATATCGACCGAAATGCCTTTGCCCTGCTCGCCATTGTTCGGCTTGACCACCACCGAGCCGTGCTCCTGAAGGAACGCAGCATTGCTGTCGGCTTCGGCTGCCACGCGAAAGCTCGGCGTGCTCAGACCGGCGCGCTCAAGCGTGCGGTGTGTCAGGTGCTTGCTCTGGCAATAGGTCATGCTGACGGCGCTGGTCAGATCGCATAACGACTCGCGGCAGCGGATCCGGCGAGCGCCCTGGGTCAGCACGAAGATTCCGGCTTCGGCGTCCTGGATAGTCACCTCGATGCCGCGCCTTCTCGCCTCGCGAGTGATGAGGCGGGCGTAGGGATTCAGTTCCTTGTCGGTGTCGGGACCGATGAACAACGACTGATTGATGGTGTTCTTGCGCTTGATGGTGAACGTGCGCAGCTTGCGAAAGCCGAGCTTGCGATACAGCGCCTTGGCCTGCTTGTTGTCGTGCATTACCGACAGATCCAGATAGGTGCAGCCGCGGCTCATGAAATATTCCACCAGATGTCGCACCAGCGCTTCGCCAACCCCCTGGCGCGGGGTGTTGGCGTCGGCCGCCAGGCACCACAGGCTGGAACCGCGCTCGGGGTCATCGAAGGCGCGCTGATGGTTGAGCCCCATCACAGTGCCGATGATGTCGCCGGTATCTTCGTCTTCCGCCAGCCAATAGCTCGGTCCACCCTTCTCGCGAGGCGTGATCCGCTCAGGGTCGACCTTGACCATGCCTGCTGCGCCATACAGCGTATTGATTGCCGTCCAGTCCTCGTCGTCCTGCGGTCGGCGAATCATGAAACCGCGCACACCGTTGTGCGGCGGACGGTAGTCACTGAACCACAGCCTCAGGGTGTCCGAAGGATCGAGAAACAGTTGCTGAGGAGCGTACGACAGCACCACCTGGGGGTCGGCGACATACAGCGCGATGTCCCGTTCGCCGGGCTTCTCGTCGAGAAGCGTGTTGGCCAGCACTTCGTTATCGGCGAAGGTGTGCCCGACCAGCAGCCGACCCCAGCCGCACTGCAGCGTCACGTTCGGGCGCAGACCGGCATTGTCCACGCCCTGTTGGGCGTGGCCGGCGCGGAGGCCTTCATACGTGGGCGCCTGGCCGCGCATCAGCCTGTGCTGATCGGAGGGTTGGTGCTTGGTCATGTCGGGTCGTCCTCACCTGTTGGAATGCTGATCGAACGGCCTGGGACGGGGTCTATCGGGGCGTCGCATGTGTTCAGGCTGTCAGCCATCCTGACCATGCGTGGCGGGCAAAGTGCCCGCCCTTTTGTCACAGCCCGTGTGCGTCCAGCCAGAGT
Source organism: Halopseudomonas xinjiangensis (assembly GCF_900104945.1). Classification (NCBI taxonomy): domain Bacteria; kingdom Pseudomonadati; phylum Pseudomonadota; class Gammaproteobacteria; order Pseudomonadales; family Pseudomonadaceae; genus Halopseudomonas; species Halopseudomonas xinjiangensis. The sequence goes on from NZ_LT629736.1 coordinate 3,293,108, forward strand.
CCGAGGACGGCCAATTGCCACAATTTCGATCCCCGCAGCGGTGTGATGTGACTCTTCGGGTCGCTCAACAGCTTCTCGACATAATCTGGGTTGAAAAGCCCGCGCGCCCGAGCACGTTCGCTGGTGAGTGCCTCCCGTACCCATTCCAGCGTGCTGCCTTCCAGATACTTGAGCCCCGGAACCGGGAAGTAGCCCTTGGGACGATCGATGACCGCCGCCGGGATAACCTTTCGCGAGGCCTCCTTGAGTACATACTTGCCCTCGTCCGGCAGTTTGAAGCGACCCGGCACGCGGGCGGCGAGTTCGACCACCTCGTGGTCGAGGAACGGAACACGAGCCTCCAGACCCCAGGCCATGGTCATGTTGTCCACGCGTTTGACCGGGTCGTCGACCAGCATCACCGTGGTGTCCAGACGCAGCGCCTTGTCCAAGCCGCTGCTGGCGCCCGGCTGGGCGAAGTGATCGCGGATGAACTGGCCGGCATAATCTTCCTGAGCCCATTGCGGCATTACGGTCTGGCGATACTCATCGAAGCTGCGATCCATGAAGGCTTCCTGGTAGGCGCGCACCGGGTCGCTTGCCTCGTCCACCTTCGGATACCAGTGATAGCCAGCGAAGATTTCATCGGCCCCCTGGCCGCTTTGCACCACCTTGCAGTGCTTGGATACTTCGCGGGAAAGCAGGAAGAAGGCGATGTTGTCATGGCTGACCATCGGCTCGTTCATCGCCTTGAAGGCGTAGGGCAGCTCGGAAAGGATCTCCTGCTCGGGAATCATCAGCTGGTGATGGTCCGTAGCGAAATGCTCGGCAATCAGATCCGAGTACTTGAACTCGTTGCCGGCCTCGCCGTTGACGTCGGCAAAGCCGATCGAGAACGTCTGCAGCTTCTCTGCGCCGGCTTCGCGCAGCAGACCGACCAGCAGGCTCGAGTCAACGCCGCCGGAGAGCAGCACGCCGACATCCACTGCAGCCAGATTGCGGCGCTTGACCGAGGTGCGCAGGGCATCGAGCACACGATCCTGCCACTCATCGAAGGACAGATCCTTCTCGTCATCGCGGGCGCCGTAGGGCAGATCCCACCAGCAACCGGTCTGTTCGCTGCCGTCTGCTTCGATACGCATCCAGTGTGCCGGTGGCAGCTTCTGTACGCCTTTGAGGATGGTGCGGGGCGCCGGCACCACCGCATGGAACGACATATAGTGATTCAGCGCCACCGGATCGAGCGAGGTGTCGACATCGCCACCTTGAAGGATCGCCGTGAGGCTTGAAGCGAAGCGCAGACGCTGCCGGGTACGGCTCAGGTACAGCGGTTTGATGCCCAGTCGGTCCCGGGCCAGGAACAGACGGTTGGCGTCGCGCTCCCAGATCGCCAGCGCAAACATCCCGTTCAGGCGTGGCAGAAGTTTCTCGCCCCAGGCGTGATAGCCCTTGAGCAATACTTCGGTATCGCCGCCGGAAAAGAAGCGGTAACCCAGGCCTTCGAGTTCGGCGCGTAGCTGCGGATAGTTATAGATCGCACCGTTGAAAATCATCGACAGGCCGAGCTCGGCGTCGACCATGGGCTGGCCTGACGCTTCGGCCAGATCCATGATTTTCAGTCGGCGATGGCCGAAGCCGATCGGCCCGTGTGACCACAGCCCGGCGCTATCCGGGCCGCGCTGCGTCATGTGGTGCGTGGTTCGGTCCAGCGCACCCATATCGACGGGGCGACCGTCGAAGCGAAACTCACCTGCTAGTCCACACATGTTTTGCTCATCCTTTCAAATCCGGTTGATCAGAAAATGACCTGATCAGTTGGCGAACAATTTAAACGGCAAATACTTTGATGTCAAAGTAACGATGGTGTAGCATTTTGCCAATTCGACTCGGCAGGCTACTGTTTTCGCGCAAGCGAAGCGGCGACGTTTGCGCTTTGATCGAATATCTATTTATTACTGGAATATTTAGAGTGTATGGCAAAATGCATTCCTTTCTAGGGTGCAATGCCGGGAGCAGACTATGCACATGATGCACGACCTTTACCTCGGCCTCCGCCGGCTACAGCGCGCCAGTGAGATCCATGCCAAGCGGCTCGGCCGGCACAGCGGCCTGACGCCAATCCAGCTGTTGATCCTGCATAGCATCAGAGCCATGGGCGAAGGCACCTTGGGCGACCTGGCCAAGCAAGTCAGCGTTTCCCAGGCCACGTTAAGTACAATCATTGACCGCCTGGAGAACCGAGAGTTGCTGCAACGTATTCGCAGCAAGAGCGACAAGCGCAAGGTTCACCTTGCTCTGTCTGATAAAGGCGTCGCGGCGATTCAGGCCGAGCCGGCTTTGTTGCCAGCGGAATTCCTTGACCGTTTCAGCAAGCTTGCCGACTGGGAGCAGCTGATGCTGCTGGCGAGTCTGCAGCGTGTCGCCGGCCTGCTGGAAGCCGATCAGCACGGCACGCCGGAACTCTTCGACAGCGAAACGGCGGCCTGAGCCGGGGCTCCTTGCCTCCGCGCCTGCCTTCCTTGCTGACCGGCCGTAACGCGGCCGGCTGTCGTCTTTCCTTTCACTTGCCTGATCCGCTCGCTCGGCATAGCATTGTTTGATATTTCAAACACGCTTGTAGCAAATGCGTTACGTCTGCCCAGCCGGAGATCATCATGCAATTGAACGCCCCCGCCTTGTTTCGCCAGCAGGCCTACATTGATGGTCGCTGGTGCGAAGCCGACAGCGGCACCCGGACCGATATACGCAACCCAGCCAACGATGAGCGACTCGGCAGCGTGCCGAATATGGGTCGCGCTGAAACCGAGCGTGCCATTCAGGCTGCGCAGGCGGCCCAGCCCGCCTGGCGCAAGCGCACCGCGAAGGAACGTGCTGCAGTGCTGCGCAAATGGTTCGAACTGATGATGCTCCACCAGGAAGATCTGGCGCGCATCATGACCGCCGAGCAAGGCAAGCCACTGGCCGAAGCGCGTGGCGAAGTCGCCTACGCAGCCTCCTTTCTGGAGTGGTTCGCCGAAGAAGCCAAGCGCGTCTATGGAGACGTGATTCCCGGCCACCAGCCGGACAAGCGCATCATCGTGCAGAAAGAGCCGATCGGCGTCGCTGCGGCGATCACGCCCTGGAATTTCCCTGCCGCCATGATCACTCGCAAAGTGGGCCCGGCGCTCGCCGCCGGTTGCGCCATGGTGCTCAAGCCGGCGCCCCAGACGCCGTTTTCGGCCCTGGCTCTGGCGGCGCTCGCCGAGGAAGCGGGTTTGCCGGCAGGTCTGTTCAGCGTCATCCCAGCAGATGTCAGCCAGTCCAGAGAAGTCGGAGCCGAGCTGTGTGCCAACCCGATCGTCCGCAAGTTGTCCTTCACCGGTTCCACCGCGGTGGGTGTAAAGCTGATGGAGCAATGCGCGCCGACCCTCAAGAAGCTGTCTCTCGAACTCGGCGGTAACGCGCCCTTCATTGTCTTCGACGACGCGGATCTCGACGCCGCAGTCGAAGGTGCGATGATCTCGAAATACCGTAATGCCGGCCAGACCTGCGTCTGTGCCAACCGTATCTATGTGCAGGACGGCGTCTACGATGCGTTTGCCGAAAAACTTGTCGCGGCGGTCAGGGAGCTGAAAGTCGGCGATGGCTCGCTTGCCGGCATCACCACCGGGCCGCTGATCAATGCCGACGCGGTGAAGAAGGTCCAGGCGCACCTCAAGGACGCGCAGGACAAGGGCGCCAAGGTATTGGTCGGCGGCAAGCCGCATGAACTGGGAAGGTTCTTCTTCGAGCCGACGGTGATCACCGATGTCGACAGCAGCATGCTGGTTGCACGCGAGGAAACCTTCGGGCCGCTGGCGCCGTTGTTCCGCTTTAGCGATGAGGCTGATGTGATCCGCCAGGCCAACGATACCGAGTTCGGCCTGGCTGCGTATTTCTATGCTCGCGACCTGGGCCGCGCATTCCGGGTAGCCGAGGCGCTGGAATACGGCATGGTCGGCGTCAACACTGGGCTGATCTCCAATGAGGTCGCGCCGTTTGGCGGTATGAAAGCTTCCGGGCTGGGCCGGGAAGGCTCGAAGTACGGCATCGAAGAATACGTCGAGATCAAATACGTGTGTCTGGGCGGGATCTGATTGCGGACTGCGGCGCGGCCGGCCCGCCAATCGCACAAGCTGACCATATACGAGGCGAACATGAACAAAACCAACGAATCCCTGATGCAACGTCGGCATGCTGCGGTGGCCCGCGGTGTGGGCCAGATCCATCCGATCTTTGCACAGCGTGCCGAGAATGCCACCGTCTGGGACGTTGAAGGTCGCCAATACATCGACTTCGCAGGCGGCATTGCGGTGCTCAACACCGGGCACCGTCATCCGAAGGTGATGGATGCCGTGCGGCGCCAGCTCGACCAGTTCACCCATACCTGCTTTCAGGTGCTGGCCTACGAGCCCTACGTCGAGTTATGCGAGCGCCTGAATGCGATGGTGCCGGGAGATTTCGAGAAAAAGACCCTGCTGGTTACCACCGGCTCGGAAGCCGTCGAGAACGCCGTGAAGATCGCCCGTGCAGCAACGGGTCGAGCCGGCGTGATCTGCTTCACCGGCGGCTATCACGGACGCACGATGATGACTTTGTCGATGACCGGTAAGGTCAATCCGTATGCGGCGGGCATGGGCCTGATGCCAGGCGGTGTCTATCGCGCGCAATATCCCTGTCCGATACATGGCGTCAGCGAGGATGATTCGATCGCCAGTATCGAGCGGGTGTTCAAGAACGATGCCGAGCCGCGCGACATCGCAGCGATCGTCATCGAGCCGGTGCAGGGCGAAGGTGGGTTCTACGCTGCCTCGCCTGCATTCATGCAGCGGCTGCGTGAGCTCTGCGATCTGCACGGCATTCTGCTGGTGGCCGATGAGGTGCAAACCGGCGCCGGCCGTACCGGCACTTTTTTTGCGATGGAGCAGATGGGCGTTGCGCCAGACCTGACGACATTCGCCAAGTCTATCGCTGGCGGCTTCCCGGTTGCCGGCGTCTGCGGGCGTGCCGAGGTGATGGATGCCATCGCACCGGGCGGCCTCGGCGGCACCTACGCGGGCAATCCGCTGGCCTGTGCCGCTGCTTTGGCGGTCATCGATGTATTCGAGGAAGAAAACCTGCTGGCGCGTAGCCGCAAGATCGGTGAGCTGATTTCCGGCCGGCTAAGCGAAATTGCCAGCGAGGACAAGCGCATCGCCGATGTGCGCGGACTCGGCGCGATGGTCGCTTGCGAGCTGTTCACCAACGACGGTCACCCGCATGCCGAGCTGACCGCACGGATCGTCGCAGCGGCGCGGGAGAAGGGGCTGATCCTGCTGTCCTGCGGTCAGTATGGCAACGTCATCCGCATCCTCGTCCCGCTCACGGCGACCGACGTGGAAGTGCAGCAGGGCATGGATATCCTGTCGGCGTGCTTCCGCGAGCAGGACTGAGCCTCAGAACGTCGACATGCCGGTGGCTTCCATCCAGCGGTAGAGCCAGTAGCGCAGCCGGCTGTGGTCGGCAAATGCGTCGTAGGGCAGGCTGAAGGGCTTGCCTTCGGCGTTTGTCCAAAGCCGCTGGAAATGCTCCCGGGCTTCGACCAGCGCCGACTCGTCATGCTGCGCTACCAGTCGCACGCTGGTTTCCAGGTTCAGGTCATCCAGGTTGCGCCGGGTCAGGTTGGCTGATCCGCTGATCAGCTCGCCGATGCCATCGCTGTGCTCCAGACGCACCCACTTTCGGTGGCACTGCTCGCCCTGGGTGTCGCACCAGCGAACCGGAATGCCTGCTTCATGCAGGTCCCACGCTGCCTGGCGGTTGGGTATGCCGTTCTTCTCCCGACCGAACGCATCGCGGTTGGGATCGAGCAGCACGCGCAATTCCACGCCTCGTTTATGGGCATTGATCAGCGCTTTGATAATCGGCCGATGCGAGAGGTAGAACATCTCCATATCGAGCCGGTCACCTGCCTCGCTGGAATCGACCATGCGCAGCAGCCCGTCGCGGATGGCACCCTCGGTCAGTATCTGCACCGCAGGTAGTACCGCAATCGACATGTCCGGCGGCTGCGGCCAGTCCACTTCAGCGTTCGCCATGTTCAGCACCGCCTGCTCGGAGGCAAGCAGATCGAGCGCCGCCGCGCCACTGAAGCGCAGTGCCGCATTCCAGTGATGGCTGCTGGCGTCGTGCGGATTGGCAGAGGTCACCAGCCCGACCCAGTCATTGCCCTGATCGACGATCAGTGTCTTGCGATGATTAGCGCGGAAGTTGAGCAGCCGCAGCCAGCCGCGCAGGGTTACCTTCCCCTCGGCGACCGGATTCGGCAGCCAGCCGCCGTCCTCGCTGTTGCCAAGCCAGCTGCAGCAGATATGCCATAGCCCGGACCAGGCCGGGTTGGACGCCCGCAGCTTCGACACGGGGGTCATGACCACCCGTATGCCCGCCTCCTCCAGCGCTTCGATCGCTGGCGCTTGCATGCTGCCGTAAAACGTATTGAACGGATCGGTGATAACCACGATCTCAATATCAGCATGCTGGCGACGGGCCGCCAGTAGCGCCTCGGTCAGCTGGCGGCTCAGCGGTCGATGCTCGGCTTTGGCGGCGAAGTCGTTGAACAGGAACATGTCGACGACGATCAGGCGTCTGGCCTGTCCGATCAGGGCAAAGGCCTCGTCGAATACCTGCTGCTCAGTGATGCGCCTCTGGCCGTCGTGGTAGGTCTGGTCCATCAGCAGCTGCATGTCGCTGGCAGGCCGCAGCGGCCCGGTGAATGACAGGCCAGCCGGTAGCGGTTTGAAGGCCTGGTAACAGGCCATGCCGAGCCAGGCGAGCAGAAGCAGGCCGAGCAGGGCGCGGAGCCAGCGGCGAGGTGAGGTGCGACGAAGTTCATCCATGCGAATCATTCCGGGTTGCGTCAGCCTGACACGAAGTAGCTGCATGCTACCTTGAGCGATAGCCGATGAGGAGAGTGGCGATGCAAAGGGCATTGCGATGGATATTGGTCATTGTGCTGTTTCTGGGCCTGGCCGGCCTGTTTACCTTTCACTGGGCGCAGCGCGCGCTGCTGGATGCTGGTCTCGAGGACGTTGACTGGCAGGGTTTGCGTTACAGCTCCGGCGAGTTTCACCTCAACCGGGTGACCGGCGTGTATGTTGGCGGCAACGGCCGATTGCGGTTCGAGCTGAAAGAGGTTCGCCTGGAGCCAACCTGGCAGAACGGCCCCAGTGTGTTGCTGCTTGATATCCGTGATCTCGACCTGGACTGGAACGCCGGACCCGATCGCACCGCGGGCGAGCAGGCCCCGGTCAGCCAACCCATCGACGAATTCCTCAACGATCCAACCGATCAGTTCGATGCCTCGCGCGCCCTGCCGGAGATCACCCGGATCCACGCGCTGCGGCTCGAACTGCCGTGCCAGGCGCAGCGCTGCGAACTCTTCGGCGACCTGCAGGTGCGCAACCAGCCCGAACAGCAGCGGGTGACGGCAGACGCCCGTCTGCAGTCGGGGGGCGACACGCTGGATCTGGATGCGGCGCTCTATCGCGACGGCGCGGCGTTGGTCCTCGAGAGCGATCTGCGACTCAACGACACTCCCGGGATAGAACTCGCGGCGAGATGGCAGCGCAGCGAAAGCGGGCCGGAGCTTGCCGGCCATCTCGATGTTCCCTCCCTACCTGAGAGCGATGTGCTGGCAAGTCTGCTGCAACCCTGGTCAGACGTCGCGGTCTTGCCGGCTCAAGTGCCAAGCGGTCTGAATCTGCAAACCAGCTGGGCGTTGCGCCCGCAGATCGAGCCGCGCCAATGGCAGGACTGGTTGAATGGCGCTGTGCAATTCGAGGCCCATGCCGAACTGCAACAGCCTTGGTCACTCGCATCGGTTGGCTTGCTGAGCGGGGCGCTGGCGATGCGACTGACGGGAGATCGTGGGCGCTGGCTCCTGCACCAAGGTGATGCCCGGCTGCGTTTCGAAAACCCTGTACTGCCTGCATTGGAGGCCTTGCCGGCGGAACTGAGACCTGACGCGCTGACGATACAAATCCGCCCTCATCTGGAGCTCGAAATAGGCTGGCAACAGGAGCTGGCGCTGGCGGTGGAAGTACAGGTCGAAGGCGATTTGCATGGCTCGCTCACCGGGCAGGCGCGAGTCTCCCCTGGTAATGCCTGGCATGCGCGACTCGACGACGGTCGCATCACGATGCAGACGGCACGATTGGAGCAGGACGGGCTGCGCCTGCGCAACGTGCAGGCCGAGCTGCCGCTCCAGGCACAGCTGGATGCCGAGGCCGTGCAGGTGCAGTTCGGCCAGGCTGCGAACGTCCGCGCGGCACTGGCTTCGCATGCCGAGCTGGGGCTGGAGTTGTCCGATGTGCGCATCGGCTTGCCGGGAATGGTGATCAACGCGCCGCTGTCCGAGCCAGCGCTGATGGAAGTCGTCAGCCAGACGCAGGTTGCCGCCAGCCAGGTGCAACATGCCATGCTCAGGCCGCAGGGCTGGAGCCTGCAGGGAACGCTGCGTCAGGGGCGCGACGGCCTCAGCTGGAGCGGATCGGTGGCAACGGTGGGCGGGCTCGGGCTCGACGTGGCGCTGGTGTGGCCACTCGACAGACCCTGGCGCGCCGAAGTGCAGTTGCAGGAGGTGTTCTTCCGCGCCGCTAACCCGCTCGCGGCTACGCTGGCCGACTGGCCGGAACTGCTGACCTTGGCGACCGGCCGCCTGCGCGGTCGATTCGACGTCACCGGCGACACCACGCTTGAACGAGTCGAAGGCCGCATTGACGGCAGCGGCATCGGCGGGATCTATGATCGGGCGACCTTTGAAGGACTCAACCTGCCAGTCGATGTGGCGGTTGCCCATGACGCTCTCAGCGTACAGACCGATGGGTTGAGCCTGACGTCCCTCAACCCCGGCATCGAGTTGGGACCGCTCTCCGCGCGCCTCGGCTACAACGCCCCGCTTGCGGCTCCCGCTGACGGTCGCCTGGCCGTCCGCCATGCTGAAATGCAACTACTGGGCGGCGAGCTCAGTGTGCAACCGACCGTGGTCGACTTGAGCGAGCCGCGGCAGGATTTGGTGATCGACGTGTCCGGCTTACAACTTTCCAGTCTGTTCGAGGCTTACCCGGCCGAAGGGCTAAGCGGACGCGGCACCCTGGATGGCCAGCTGCCGATCAGCCTGGTTGACGGACAGCTGACGGTCGACTCCGGCTCGGTTCGCGCGCGGGAACCGGGTGGCGTCCTGCAATACCGGTCCGACCGTCTGAGCGAACTCGCCCAGAGTAATCTGGGCATGCGTGAGCTGGCCGTAGCCCTGGATGACTTTCGATACAGCGTGCTCTCGAGCGAACTTGACTATGGCGAGGACGGTGTGCTCATACTCGGCCTGCGTCTGGAGGGCAGCAACCCTGACCTGCAGAACGGTAGACCGGTACACCTCAACATCAATCTAGAGGAAAACATCCCGGCGTTGCTTGCCAGCCTGCAGCTCAGCGGTCAGGTTAGCGACATCATCCAGAAACGGGTTCAGGAGCGGCTGTTGCAGCAGCGGCTTGTCCAGTAAAAGGAGTGGCGCATGCGATGGCGCGTCTTGTCGGCCGTGATCCTGGTGTGGGGATTGGCGGCCTGTACCCCGACGGTGAGGGTGGCGGCCCCCAGCGAGCCGATCAACATCAATCTCAACGTCAAGATTCAACACGAAATCTATATCAAGGTCGACCGGCAGCTGGACGAGATCTTTAGCGAATCCAGCGGCCTGTTCTGAGGAAAACTGCATGCGTATGACGTTTCGTATCGGCGGGCTGTTGCTCGCCCTGCTGCTCAGCGTTTCGGCCTGGGCGATGACACTCAACGAGGCGATGACTGCGCTACCGGCCGCCAAGGCCGCGGGCCAGCTCGGAGAAAAACCGGATGGCTATCTCGGCGTAGTGGCGCCAGGCGGCAATGCCACCGCGGCGCAGATCGCCGAACAGATCAACCGTGCACGGCGGGCCGAATACCAGCGCCTGGCGAAGGACAACGGTATCCAGCAAGCCGATGTGGAGTCGATTGCCGGCAAGAAGGCTATCGAGCGCACCGCCAACGGCCAGTACATCATGCTCAATGGCGTGTGGATGAAAAAGTAATCGGCGTGGCCGCCTGTAACAGGCGGTCAGGACTGTCCTGAATCGCTGTCGTCCTTTCCGCCCGGGCGTGGCAGGTCATCTTCAACGATGCCGTGGGTCGCCTTGTAGGCCTCCCATTCTTCCCAATCATGCGGCGTGCCCGCCTTCGGTCTGCCCGGGTGCAGGGCACGCTCCAGCGACTTGCCTTTCAGGCTGCTGTCCTTGAGTTCTTCCTCGTCACCGTCCAGACCATATTTCTTGAGAAATTCATCGGCGCGCATGGTGCCTCCAGAGGTCGCTGAACAACCAGTATGGGCTCGCCTGCTGCAGGATGCACTGGCCGGCGGTCGTTCAATCGGAGGCGGAGCTATTCCACCAACGCTGCGACCCGAAGCCTTTCACGTTCATCGAAGCGGTCGCTGAGCAAGTCTTCTACCGCTGCTCGCTTGTCGACATCTGCCAGACCGGGTTCGTCGAGGATCGCCTGCCTCTCTTCGACGAAGCGGTCGAGGCGCTGCTGCCATTGTGCCCGCTCTGCGTCGAGTCGCTCGAGCCGTTCGGTTGCCTCCGGGCCAGCCAGCTCCAGGCGCAACTGGCGGACGGCCTGGGAAGGCGCGTTTTGAGCCCGCAGGGCCTGGGTGCGCTGGCCCAGCTCCCGATGCACTTGTGTGGTCAGCGCGTGCTGAAGATCCTCGGGCTGGCTGTCGCGCAGCTCGGCGATGGCGGCGGCGCGCTCGGCTGGGTCGAGCGATGCGTCATGCACAATCGCCAGGCGATCCAGGTGGTACTGGTTATACGCTTCCTCGCGGCCGAACAGCGCCTCGTGCACGTGGCGGTCGAACAGGCGCGCGCGCAGGCCGCGTACCGCTTCCTCGCGTGTGCGCAGAGCGGCCAGGTCAGCAACGACGGGCAGCTCTTGCTCCAGCTCGGCTACCCGACGTCTGTAACCCAGGTACGCATCGAGCAGGTTTCGGGCCTGCGATAGCGCTGGCTCGTCCAGCTGCGCCTGCAGTTGCCGATCGATCAGCGCGATGGCCTGGTCCGGCTCGATCTCGCCAACCGTCGCAAGGTAGTACTCGAACAGGTCGCGCAAGTGTTCGGTCACCAGAAGGTTTCCCTGCTGATCGACCTTGATCGAGCCGTCCACCGCGGTTCCGCGCAACGATGGCGGAGGTAGCGGTTCTGCCGCGCCGTCCTTCCGCGCTGAAATGCGCAAGCTTGATGCGGGCCCGACTGGCTCGATGATCTCGGCCTGTCGCTCGGGCGGGGCGGCTGTCGGACGGGTGTGATGCCAGCCGAGCAGCAGGATGCAGCCCAGCAACGGGGCGTAGACGATGGCTTTCATGATTTAACTCCTTGCTGGAGCGAGGCCGGCGCAGGGCCGGCCCACGCTTACAGACCGGCGTTTTTCAGCCGGTTCGCATGCTGCCGGTAAACCGAAACCGGGCTGGTCTCGAACAGGCTGGTCAACCCGAACGTCTGGTTGACCTCGTCCAGGTGATTCATCCGGTAATCATCGCGAATGACCATACCCAGATGCGAACTGCAGCGCCCGACCAGACCATCGTTGGCCTCGAAGCCGAAGGTCAGCGCGGAGGCTCCCATCAACACGTCCGACACGTCCAGCACGTTGGTCAACGGCCGCGTACCGCTCCACGAGTAGTAGCGTACGCCGCGAACCTTATAGGCGCCCTCGCCGCAGGCACTGGTGGGCAACCCCTGTGGAAATTTCGCATTGAAGCGGGCAGCGCCCTGGGTGTTCAGCGATTCGAGCGAGCCGAGCGAGTTCTGCGGGCTGTCGGAAGGGCTGCCCGACAGGAAATGAATCAGCGCGCCCATGCCGTTGACGATGCCGGCGAGAATCGCCTCGCCGGTTGATCCTTCGGGTATCTGGCGAAGGAAGTCGGCGGTTTTGGAACCCTTGTGCGGCGCGCCGACACTGGTAACCGAGGCGATCAGGTCGGGCCGAACAGCGGCCACATAGCGTGCCGTCGGCCCGCCATGGCTGTGGCCGATCAGGTTGACCTTGCCTTTGCCGCTGATCGCCGCGATTTCCTCGACCTGACGCAGCAGCTGTTCACCACGCGCCTCGGACGTGTCGAGCTGACTGACTTCGGTGATATACACCTTCGCGCCGTCACGGCGCAGCGCAGAGGGTATCCCGTACCAGTAATCCACGCCCAGGATGCTGTCGAAGCCGAGCATGCCGTGAGCGAGCACGATGGGATAGCGAGTCTGGGTGTAGGTTGAAGCAAGAGCCTGATGGCTGTAGCTGGCGAGCGAGGCGGCGAGCCCCACGGCCAGCGAGAAAGCGATCCTGTTACGCATAGCAGGTGTCCTCGGGTCGGGTTTTATTGTTGTTGTGCGACAGCTGCTCTTTTCGAGCACGCCAACCCAGCATAGGCAGCGCAGGTGAGGACGATAAGTCGGGGCGGGGCCGGCCAGGGAGATGACTGCGACGACAGGCAATGACCCAGCGGTCGTTGGCTCTGCCGTGCGATCATTGATTCGATTGATCCGATAAACGACCGTTCAGTGCTTGGCGTTCAGCGTCGACCCAGGTAGCGATCGAGCAGCGATTGCCACTCCGCCGATTCGGTCACGCGCAATACCTCCTGGGCGAGCGGCCCGCGCAGCTGGCTGCCAGAAGGCAGAGCGAAGGCGTACAGCTGTTCAGAAAACGTATTGCTGAGGATGTCCAGGCGCTGATCCCCCAGTTCGCGATTGCGATGCTGCATCAGCGGCCGGTCGTAGACCACCGCATCGGCTTCGTCCGCGGCTACGGCACGCATCGCTGAAGTCAGATCGGGGAAACGAGCCTGGTCGATACGTTGCTCGGTCAGATACTCGGCGCTGGCCGTGTCGGCGACGGTGGCCACGGTGAAACCCGGCAGATCGCGAGGTCCGTTTATCTGGCGTTGAAGATTGCTCACCGTAAGCGCCGAGGTGATGGCTGCGGTAAAGCTTGCGACCATGATCAAGCCGGCAAACATCCATACCAGGGCAATCAACCGGCCAGCGAGCGTCACCGGCGCCTTGTCGCCGTAGCCGACGGTGGTCATGGTTACCGCAGCCCACCAGAAACTCGCACCGATGCCCTGCGCCGGGGTCCCGCCGAATTGTTCGGTATTGCGCCGGCGTTCGACCAGCCAGAGCAGCGAGCCGACTAGCAGCAGGAGCAATGCCAGGCCTGCCACCAGGCTGAGGAACTGCCAGCTGAGGAGGGCGCCCAGGCTACGCAGAATGCCGGGTGAATCCTCACGCGGCACACCGATGGCCAGGCCGGTCTGGTAGAAGGGATGGGTGAAGTCGAATTCGGCTTCACGTTCGGCGGTCATGGTAAGCGCACCGACGGCGACATCGACCGAGCCCGTACGCGCGCCATCGAGCAGATCGGAAAAGGACATCGGCACCAGTTCATATTCCAGCTCTAGATTGCCTGCAATCTGCCGCCACAGATCGATGCTTATCCCTTCCCACTCGCCTGCGTCGTTCTGCATCACGAACGGAGGAACTTCGGTGATGCCGACGCGTATCGGTTCAGCGTGCAGGGAGGTGCTCAGACAAAACAGCAGGGGCAGCAGGCAGCTGATCAGGCGCATGAGTTACTCTCTTCTTCGGATTCCGGGCTTGATGGTAGCAAAACAATTCCGGGCATCGGCGCCCGGCGCAATCGTGTTTAAATGCAAATGCACTTTTGTGGCCCGCGCCCGTTCATCACACAAGGATCCGTTTATGCTCGCCGGCAGTCTGTTCACCAGTTTCGGATTTTGGCTCCTGCTGGGCCTTGCCCTGCTTATCTCTGAGTTTTTCGTGCCTGGGCTGATTGCCCTGTTCTTCGGCGTCGGCGCGCTGATCGTCGGGCTGCTGACCTGGCTGGGATTCATCGATGGTCTGGTCGTGCAGCTGCTGATCTTCTCGGGGATCAGCCTGGTGGCGCTGCTAGGCCTTCGTCGACATTGCATGGACTGGTTTTCCAGCGGCTCGAAGCAGGACGATGCCGCTGATCTGGACGACTCCGGCCTGCTTGGCGCCCGGGTGCGGGTTGCCAGCGACTTCGCCAACGGCGTTGGTGCAGTGCAACTCAACGGGGCCAAGTGGGACGCCGAATCCGACGAGCCACTCAAGATCGGCGACGCCGCCTGGGTCGTCGATCATCGCGGTATCGTCCTGACCGTCAGCGGCCAGAAACCGGCCAATAAAGGCCAAAAAGATAAAGGAGCATGAGCATGGAAATCGCAACCATCGTTTCGCTGGCTGTCCTGGTATTGGTGATCGTCACCATCGCCAAGACCGCACAGATCGTCCCGCAGCGTTCGGCCTATGTGGTCGAGCGGCTGGGCAAATACACCAAGACCCTGGATGCAGGCTTCCATCTGCTGATTCCGTTCGTTGATCGCATCGCCTATCGGCATACGCTCAAGGAAGAGGCGATCGACGTCGACCGCCAGGCGTGCGTGACCAAGGACAACATCCAGGTCGTGGTCAACGGTGTGATCTATCTGCAGGTGGTCGATCCCAAGGCCGCCAGCTACGGCATCAACGACTACCGCTACGCGGCCATGCAGCTGGCACAGACCACGCTGCGCTCGGTAGTCGGCAAGATCGACCTGGACAAGACCTTCGAAGAGCGCGAGACCATCAACATTCAGGTCGTGCAGGCGCTGGACGAGGCGGCCCGGCCATGGGGCGTGAAGGTCATGCGTTACGAGATCGCCGACATCGAACTGCCGGCAACCATCCTCGATGCGCTGGAAAAGCAGATGCGTGCCGAGCGGGAGCGCCGCGCGGTGGTCGCGCAGTCCGAAGGTGAGCGCCAGGCGAAGATCAACGTTTCCGAAGGCCAGAAGCAGGAAACCATCAACCTGTCCGAAGCCGAAAAGCAGCGTCAGATCAACGAGGCCGAAGGGCGTGCCCGTCAGATCGAGCTGATCGCGCTGGCCACCGCGGAGGGTCTGCGTCAGGTCGCCGAGGCGATTAACACCCCCGGCGGCAAGGACGCGGTTGGCCTGCGTGTGGCCGAGCAGTATGTCGAGGAGTTCGGCAAGCTGGCCAAGACCAACAACACCATGATCCTGCCAGCGGAGCTGACCAATATCGGCTCGGCCGTCGCTGCCATCACCAAGACCATGGAACAGGTCAACCGGCCCTGACCTTCAGGCCGCGCTCAGCTTGAGCTGGGTGCGGCCGGTTCTGCCCGCCTCACTCGCGCGGTTTCCAGCCAGGACAACAGCGCCGGGATCACGAACAGCACCAGTAGCGTGGAAAAGCCCAGGCCGAAGGCGATCGAGGTGGCCATCGGAATCAGGAACTGCGCCTGCAGTGACGTTTCGAACAACAGCGGCAGCAGCCCGCCAATGGTCGTCAGCGACGTCAGCAGCACCGCCCGCAAACGCTGCACCACGGCCCCGCTCAACGCCTCGTTGATGGCCAGCCCACGTTCGCGCTGATCCTGGTAGAAGCTCACCAGAATGATCGAGTTGTTCACCACGATGCCGGACAGGCCGAACAGGCCGAACAACGACAGGATGGTCAGGTTCAACCCCATGAACCAGTGCCCGAGCAGCGCGCCGACCAGCGCCAGCGGGATCACCGCCATCACGATCAGCGGTGTCGACCATGAGCTGAATACCCAGACCAGCACCGCATACATCAGTGCCAGACCGACCAGTAGCCCGGTGCGCATGTCCGACAGCGTATCGCGTTGGTCGGCCGAGCGGCCTTCGAAGCTGTAGCGCACGTTATGCCGCTCAGCCAGCGCCGGAAGCTCGGCCATCAGGGCTTCGAGCACCACACCGGCGGTGGTTTGCGCCTGGTCGATGTCGGCAGTGACCTCGACCGCCAGCTGCCCCTCCGCATGGCGCAGCGCATCGAAGCCCTGGCGGGTGGAGAACTCCGCGACCTGATACAGGGGCACACTACGACCATCGTCCAGCCGGATCGACAGGTCGCCCAGACTCGCCAGGCTGGCGCGCTCTTCGCGGGGCAGTTGCACGCGCACTTCGATTTCATCCGAACGCTGCTGGTAGATCTGTGCCAACCGGCCGTCATAGGCGGCGCGCAGCTGCCGGCCCAGACTCTGCGTGCTCAACCCCAGCGCCTGGCCGTAGGGCGTGAGCGAGTAGATGAGCTGCTCACGGCCCCAGGGCATGTCGTCATCGGTGCTGGTGACGCCGTCAACCGAGGCAAGCATCACCGCCACGGCGTCGGCTGCGTCCTTCAGCTGGTGCGGATCGCTGCCGGTCAGGCGCACGTTGACATCCTTGCCCGGCGGACCGGCTACCCGTTCGGTGATCGTCAGCCGGTCGATGCCCGCCGGCATGGCGATCCGCTCGCGCCATTCCCTGACGAAGGTGCGGTTGCGCACTTCGCGGTGGTCGGGCGACACCAGCTCGATCATGATCGAGCCCAGTTGATCTCCCTGACGCCCGGCACCACCTGAACCGCTGACCTCGCCCTGGCGCACGAGGAACGTTTGCAGCAGGCCCCCGCCTAGCGCCTGGTCAGTTTCCAGCAGCGTGTCTTCCAGGTGATCGAGAAAGCGCACCACCTCGGCTCGTGGCGTTCCGGCGACGAAGCTGGCATTGGCGTACAGCACCTGCGGTTCCGGTGTCGGGAAAAAGCTGAATCCGATGCGACCGCTACTGACCAGGCCGACGGCGAGCAGCACGCTGACCAGTGCGCAGGCGAGCGTGGCGCCGCGATGACGCAGGGTGAGCTCTGAAAACCGGCGAAACCGACCATCACGGAAGCGATCGAAGCCGCGCTCAAAGCGCTGCCGGATCGCATCGACCCGTTCGGTTGCTCCCGAATACCAGCGGCGCTTCCCGGGCACCACTGGCTTGAAGGCGCCGCGCAGGTGATGCGGCAGCACCACGAAGCATTCCAGCAGCGAGGCGATCAGCACGCAGATCATCACCGTGGGGATGTCGCCAAGAATATTGCCGAACACGCCGCCAACCATCAGCAGCGGCATGAAAGCGGCAATGGTCGTCAGCGAGGAGGCAACCACCGGCCAGAGCATGCGTTTCGCCGCGCCTTCCGAGGCATAGCCGGGTTGCTCGCCGTTGCGGTAGTGCGCGTCGGCATCCTCGCCGACGACGATGGCATCGTCGACGATTACCCCCAGCGCCATGATCAGCGCGAACAGCGAGATCATGTTGATCGAGCCGCCGATCAGCCAGAACACGCCCAGCGCGGCGAGAAACGCCGTGGGGATGCCTACTGCCACCCACAGCGCGACGCGTCCGGGCAGGAAAAGGTAAAGCAACAGCAGCACCAGCACCAGTCCACTCACGCCGTTGTTGACCAGCAGGCTGATACGGTCATTGATCAGTTGCCAGGCTTCGTCATAAACATGAATCGACAGGCCCGGCGGCAGGGTCGGCCGAACATCGCTGAGCCAGGTATTGAGTATCTCGGCAGAGGTCAGCGAGTTGCCGTCTTCGGCGCGCTGCAGCAGCAGTTCGACGGCCGGGTGGCCGTCATGGCGAAGCTGGATCTGGTTACGCATCGGTTCCTGAACTATGCGCGCCACGTCGCCGAGACGAAGGTGCGCATTGGCGCCCTCCACCAGTGGAATGGTGGCGAACTCGTCAGGCGAGCGCCGCTGCTCGATGGCGCGCAGCTCCCGCGCCGAGTCCTCTTCGCCGGCCAAGCCGGCCGGGAGATCGCGTGATTCGGCAGCGATGCGGTCGGCAACCTGATCGAGCGACAGACCCAGGCGCTCGAGCTGCGTGGTGGATATCTCTATGCTGACCTGTTGCTGGGGCAGGCCGCGAAGCTCGATGCGGTCGATGCCGCGCGCGAGCAGATCCTGCTCGAAGCGATTGGCCAGAGAACGTAGCTCGGCATCGGTGTAGGGCCCGTAGACCAGTACGCTGGCCACCGGATCGAACCGTGCGATGCGCACTACCTCGGGCCGCTCGGCGTCCGATGGCAGGTTGCGAAACTCCTCGACCCGTTGCCGGGCGTCGTCCAGCGCGATCACTGGGTCGGTCCCTTCGGCGAACTCCAGCGTAATGTTCGACACGCCCTGGGCCGAGGTCGAGGTCATCGACTTGAGATTTTCCAGGCTGCGCAGACGCTGCTCCAGCGGCTGGGTGATCGCCTGTTCGATGTCCTCGGCGGCAGCTCCGCTCCAGATCACCCGTACGCTGACGAAATCCAGCGCGAAGGTCGGGAAGAACTGGATGTTCATGCGCAACAGGCCGAGCGCCCCGCCCATCAGCATCACCAGCATCAGCAGATTGGCCGCGACCTTGTGATTGACGAAGAAGCCGATCGGCCCACCGGTCTGGTTCATTGCGCTGGTTCCCCGGCGGGCGTTCCGCTCTGCTCGACCGGATCCACACGCAGGCCATCGATCGCATTCGGCAAGTGCGTGACGATGATGCGCATGCCCGGTTGCAGTTGCTCGGAGCGCACCAGGACCCAGCGTGAACCGTCCTCGCGGAGCGTTTCGCCGACGCGCTCGACGCGCAAGCGTGCCATGCGGCCGTCGATCAATTGATAGATGGTGTCGTTGCCATACAGCGCGCTATAAGGCAGCGCAACGCTGTTCTGTCGCACCGGCCGCGGCACGCTGACCGCCAGCAAAGTGCCCAGACGCAGATTCGGCGCCGCCTCATCGAGGCGGAAAATCGCTTCGACGCCTCGCGCTTCGGCCAGGCCGGCGATGCGCTGCAGGGTCATGCTCACCGGCGGAGCGACCTCGAGCGTATGTGCTACCAGCTGTTCGCCGGCGGCCAGCGCCTGGACGAAATCCTGGCTGTAGATCTGCGGCAGGGTCGCGCGGAGCTCCATCCCGTCGACCGGATAAAACTGCATCAACGATGCGTTGGCGCTGACCTGATCACCTACTGCTACTTCAACCTGGCTGACCACGCCGTCGAAGGGCGCGCGAAAACGGCTGCGCTGAACGTCGCGCTCGGTGCTTTCCAGGCTGGACTGGGCGCGGTCGACGCGTGCCTGCAACGCCGCCTCGCGCGAAGGGAAGGATTCGATGGCACGTTCACGCGTGGCTACGGTCAACGCGGCGCGCTCCAGTGCGTCACTGGCCGCTTCGAGGTCGGCGCGGGAGACGACCTGTCGCTCGATCAGCTGTTCGGTGCGCTCAAGAGTGCGCCGGGCGTTGGCAAGGATGCGTTTTTCCAACTCCAGCGCCTGGCGGTCATTGGCGTGCGCGCTGCGCTCGCTGGTCAGCTGCGCTTCGGCATCGCGCAGCTCGGCACGGGCCTGCTGCAGGCGCGGCTCGATATCGGCGTCGTCCAGCGCCACCAGCAAGGTGCCTTCTTCAACTACCTGGCCGTCACGCACCGGCAATTGATCGATACGTCCGGCCAACGGCGCGACGACGGTAAAGCGCCGGGGCGACTCCAGTTGTCCATACAGGGTCAGGCTGGGTTGCAGTGCGCTGGGCTCGACGACCAACGTTTCCACCCGCCAGCTGCGTTCCTGGGGAGCCACCGGCTCGGGAGCAGGCCGCGTCACACGTAACAGAACGAAGACGGCAATACCGATGGCGATGATCAGCACCGGAACCAGACGTTTGCGCATGGGCACTCCCTGCAGGGTTTGATAGTCGTCCTGTATACGCGCCGGCCTGCGGGCGTTCAATAGGGACGCAGGGATCAGGCGGGTTTGTGCCTATAGTGCTTCATATCTCCCGTCGATTTGTATATCGGCAGAGACACTTGCAGGCTACCTTCTTATTCAAGACAACAACAAAATTGACGGAGGCGTGCCGTGGACGCAGATCTGCGCTGGTTGAAATCCTATCCCGACGATGTGAAGTGGGACGTGAGGCTTGAGCCCATCCCGGTCTACACCCTGCTCGACCGTGCGGCTGAGCGTTTCCCGGATCGTCCGGCTATCGACTTCTTCGGCAGCAAGCTCAGCTACCGTCGCCTGAGCGAGCTGGTCGAGCACGCTGCAGCGGGGTTTCAGTCGCTGGGCGTCAAGCCCGGCGTGCATGTTGGCCTTTACCTTCCCAATACGCCGCACTATTACATCGCATTCTTCGGTGTCCTGCGAGCCGGTGGCACGGTCGTCAACTATTCGCCGTTGGACGCCGAACGCACGCTCGAACACAAGATCGAGGATAGCGAGACCGATGTGATGGTCACGCTCGATCTGGCCGCGTTCTACCCGAAGATGGTCAGCCTGCGTCAGCGCACGCGTCTGAAGCATCTGGTCGTCGGCTCGCTGGGTGATTTCTGCGAAACGCTCACCGATGCTCAGGCCCAATCTCTCGGGCCTGTGGCGGAGAGCGACACAGCCGATGGCTCTGTGCACTTCACCAAACTGCTGGATAACGACGGCAAGTACCACGCATACCGAATCGCCGACCCGGCGCGCGAATTGGCCGTACTGCAGTACACCGGTGGCACCACCGGCGCACCGAAGGGCGCCATGCTCACCCATGGCAACATCACTACCTCCTGCGCGCAGCTCGAAGAAATTCTGCGCGGTACGCTCGAACCCGGCAATGAGCGCGTGCTGGCCGTTCTGCCGCCTTTCCATATTTACGCATTGATGGTGAATATGGTGTTCGGCCTGAGTATGGGTTCCGAGATCCATCTGCATCCTCGCTTCGACGTCGAAGCAGCACTGCGCGAGATCAGTGAAAGCCGGATCACCACTTTCCCCGGCGTGCCGACCATGTTCATCGGCCTGTTGAGCCACCCGGCGACGGCCAGCCATGACCTGACCTCGCTGAAGATGTGCAACTCCGGCGGCGCGCCTTTGCCGGTCGAAGTCCAGCAGCAGTATGGCCGAGTCGCCGGCTGCGCACTGAAGGAAGGCTGGGGCATGACCGAAACCACCACCACCGGCACCTTCTCGCCGAAGGATGCCGAGCCGCGTCCGGGTTCGTGCGGTATTCCGGTGCCTGGCGCACGCATTCGCATCGCCCCGCTCGATGGCTCGGCTGGCAGCGTGCCGGTCGGCGAACGCGGCGAGGTGTGCATCGCCGGGCCGAACATTACCATCGGCTACTGGAAGCGCGACGATGCGACCGCCGAGGCGATGACCGAGGATGGTTATCTGCGCACCGGCGATGTCGGATACATGGACGAGGACGGCTACGTATACATCGTCGACCGGACCAAGGACATGATTCTCTGCAGCGGTTACAACGTCTATCCGCGGGTGATCGAGGAGGCCATCTACGAGATGCCCTGCGTCGAGGAAGTGTCGGTGATCGGCGTTGACGATCCCTACCGCGGCCAGGCGCCGAAAGCCTTCATCAAGCTCAAGGCCGGCTCCGACCCGCTGGATTTCGAAACGCTGCAAGCCTTCCTTGAATCCCGACTGGGCAAGCATGAGCGCTTGCAGTCGATGGAAGTGCGTGATGCCCTGCCGCGCACGCCAGTCGGCAAGCTGTCGAAGAAGGAGCTATACGAAGAAGAAAGGCTGCGCGGGCAGGCCTGCGCCTGACCCATCCCGGCTCTTTCGAGGAACAGGATCGTCGCTCCGCTGGTCGGAAAGGCATGTTTTGCCGATAATGGCGCCCTTCTGACCTAGGAGATTTTTTCATGCTGATGGCCATCGCTGCTGTAATCGCCGGACTGGCGCTGCTGGTATGGAGTGCCGACAAGTTCGTCGAAGGCGCATCGGCCACTGCCACCCATGCGGGCATGCCTACGCTGCTGGTCGGCATGTTGATCATCGGTTTCGGCACCTCTGCTCCGGAAATGGTGGTTTCGGCACTGGCTGCCTCCCAAGGTAATCCTGGACTGGCGCTGGGCAATGCCTACGGCTCGAACATCACCAATATCGCGTTGATCATCGGCCTTGTCGCGGTCATCAGTCCGATCTCGGTGCACTCGCAGGTGTTGCGCAAGGAATTGCCGGTGCTGATGGGCGTCACGCTGCTGGCGGGCTATCAGCTGATCGATGGCCAGCTCAGCCGGATGGACGCCTGGGTGTTACTGGGGGCGTTCTTCCTGCTGATGGGCTGGTCGATCGTGCAGGGGCTGCGTGGTCGCGGCGATGCGCTGGAAACCGAGTACGACGCCGAACTGAAGGCGAACGCTATGCCGTTGAAGCCGGCACTGATCTGGCTGTTCGTCGGCCTGCTATTGCTGGTGCTCAGCTCGCGGGTGCTGGTCTGGGGCGCGGTCAGCATCGCTCAAAGTCTCGGCGTCAGCGATCTGATCATCGGCCTGACCATCGTCGCCATCGGCACCTCACTGCCGGAGCTGGCCTCTTCCATCGCAGCCATCCGCAAGAATGAGCACGATCTGGCCCTCGGCAACGTGATCGGCTCGGGCCTGTTCAACACCCTCGCCGTGGTCGGTATCGCCGCCGGCATCATGCCGTTGTCGGTCGACTCGGTCGTGCTCTATCGCGACTGGGTGGTGATGGCAGCGTTGACGCTCGCACTGTTCATCATGGGTATCGGTCTGCGCGGTCGGCAAGGTCGTATCAACCGGGTCGAAGGCGGGATACTGCTTTGCGTGTATGCCGCCTATACCGGCTACCTCGCCTACACCATCATCGGCGCCTGACCACCGGACGTTCCGATCGGCCAACGGCTGCGGATACCGCAGCCAGGCGGTGTATGATGGCGGACGAACACGAAAGAGACCGATTGAGCTTCGATGACTGACACTACTCCCCGCACGCCGCAGCACAAACCCCGCCCGATGGTCGATCTGCTGGTCAGCATTCTGCTGCCGTCAGTGATCCTGATGAAGTTCAGTGGTGACGATGACCTGGGCGCGCCGCTGGCGCTTATCGTGGCGCTGGCGTTTCCGATCGGCTGGGGTCTTTTCGAGCTGCTGCGCTACCGCAAATTCAACTTCATCGCCGTACTCGGGGTCGTCAGCGTCATGCTTACCGGCGGCATCGGGCTGTTCGAGTTGGATCCGCAATGGCTGGCGATCAAGGAAGCCGCGGTGCCGGGTGTGATCGGCATCGCCGTGCTCGTGTCGACGCGCACGCGTTATCCGTTGATTCGTACGCTGCTGTACAACGATACCGTGCTGAACGTTGCGCGGGTTCAGGAGCGCCTGGAAGAGCACGGTCAGGTGTCGGTGTTCGAGGAACGCCTTTCGCGCGCGACTTACTTCCTTGCCGGAACCTTCTTCTTTTCTTCTGTCATGAACTACCTTGTCGCCAAATGGATCGTGACCAGCCCGGCGGGGACCAGCGCATTCAATGAAGAGCTCGGCCGCATGACGCTGGTCAGTTATCCGGTGATCGCGCTTCCGACCATGATCATGATGGTGTTGATCATGCTGTATCTGTGGAAAACCATTCACGGCCTGACCGGCCTGAAGATGGAAGATATCGTCGCGCAGAAGGCAAGCTGAGCGCAGCCCAGCGCCGGGTCCCCGGCGCGATAGCAGACTCTTCGTATGAGAGGCTCGAGCCTCTCGCTCTGAACCTCCCCAAGCTCAGCGACCCGAGCCGCCTTCCCTCGCCATCGATATATACAGGGCCTCAACCTTCTCGCGAGCCCAGGGCGTCTTCCGCAGAAAGCGCAGGCTCGATTTCACGCTCGGGTCATGCGTGAAGCAGCGAATGTTGATGCGCTGCCCAAGCCCTTCCCAACCGTACCGGTCAACCAATTCGTTGATCATGCGCTCCAGCGTAACGCCGTGGAGGGGATCCCGGGATGGGGTTGGGTCGGGCATAGGAAGGGCTCCGTTCGATGTTCCAGGCAGATAAGACTACCGCACGCTGCGATCTGGGGGCGAATCGGGCAGTTGACCGCGCATGTGAATCCCTCGACTTGCCTTGCATGGTGACCCGGGTGGCTTCGCGGAGGGTCGCCTGCCGTTCGAGAAGAACAGATCGATCCAGTGGACTACTCTAGCTCCATTGATCACGACGATCAGACAGTCCCAGCGAAGCGGATCACGCAGACGCTAAGGGATGCCTCGCATTTTTTGAAGCGACACCGGTTAGCGAAGTACCAGACCATCTAAATTTTTGGAGGAGAAACACGTGTCAGATACCAACATCGAACTGATTTCGACGATTAGCGAAGACAACAAACTGGAACTTGCCCTGCGCGAGATCGAGATCCCACAGCCGGGCGAGAACCAGGTGGTCATCCGCATCGAAGCCGCCCCAATCAACCCGTCTGACCTGGGAGTCATGTTCAGCGTGGCGGATATGACCACCGCCAGGCAATCCGGCAGCGCTGATCGCCCGGTCATCAGTGCCGACGTGCCGCCCAAATTCATGGGCGCAGTGAAGAAGCGGGTTGGCAAGTCCATACCCGTGGGCAACGAAGGCGCGGGTACCGTCGTCGCCGCGGGCTCATCAGCCGCTGCGCAGAGCCTGATGGGCAAAACCGTTGCGTTCATTGGCGGGGGTAGCTACCGCAAATACGTATGCGCCAATGTGCAAAGCTGTCTGGAACTTGAGCCGGGTACGACGGCAGTCGAAGGCGCATCAAGCTTCGTTAATCCGCTGACCGCATTGGCCATGGTAGAAACCATGCGCGCCGAAGGTCACAAGGCTATCGTTCACGCTGCGGCGGCCTCTAACCTCGGACAAATGCTCAACCGCATCTGTATCGCCGACGGCATCGACCTGGTCAATATTGTCCGCAAGCCGGAGCAGGAAGCCTTGCTGCGCGAGCAGGGTGCCAAGTACGTGGTCAATTCGAGTAGCGACAGCTTTATGGCAGACCTGACCCAGGCACTGATCGACACCGGCGCGACCATCGCCTTCGACCCTATCGGCGGCGGTCGCCTGGCCAGTGACATCCTCACCTGCATGGAAGCCGCCGTCTCCCGCGACATGACTGAATACAACGTGTACGGTTCTGACATCTACAAGCAGGTGTATATCTATGGCGGCCTTGATCGCGGTCCCATCACGCTGAACCGCACCTTTGGTTTTGCCTGGGGTGTAAACGGCTTTCTGTTGTTCAATGCGTTAGGAAAGCTGGGTCAGCACACCGCCGCCGCCATGCGCAAACGCGTCGCGGCCGAAATCAAAACCACGTTCGCCAGCCACTACACCCACGAAGTATCCCTGTCCGGTGCGTTACAGCTGGATGCGATCTCGGTTTACGGCAAGCAGGCGACCGGAGAGAAGTTCCTGATCAAACCACAGAGCTAACGTTTAGCGGCTGGCCATGAGGCCATCTTAAGGCGTTGGAGTCAGATTGATTCCAGCGCCTGCATGGACAATGCGCTGGGGGATGGGGCGTTTGAAGAAAATCCCCCACGGTTGTTGGTTTGGTTGACACGAAAAAAATATTCGCTTTCTTTTTGCGCCACTTTTCTCTGCTAGCATTTGGACATGGCTTTGTAGTGGTCCGGGAACCCCGTTACCTCAAAAACCAGCTTGAATCCCTCCCTGAAGGCGTCATAGTTAAATTCCTTCATATCTATGATGTTCTGGCCTAGTGAATGTGACTCCCGATTGATATATCGGCAAAAGGCTTGGAACTTCGCATCTTGGAGTTCCGGCATCTGAAAAACGTTATTCAGGTCTTTCTTGCGCACAAAGTTGAAAAAGTACTCGACTATGTTGCGCATGCAGTTTGCGATAAGTGCCGGCGGTTGAGACTGGTCGTTGACAACGGACCAGTACGCTTGATAGTCATTTTGAACTTCCTCGTATTTCATCTCTTGGATGACGCTGCCAGAAGAGGGCTTTGAAAGTCTAAACAATTTCTGTGTTTTTTCACGGCGCTCGTGATTCGGATCTGTCATCTCGTAGAAGAAGTAGAGGCTATGGGTTAAGACAATAACCTGACTGAATCGATCCCCTTTGAAGAAAACTGAACGAATGAGTTGCCCGACGTTAAAAACGTATACATGAGAAAGGCTCGAAATTGGATCGTCTATCACCGCGATGCGCTGAGCGTGGGTGTCCTCTGAGCTGGCCTTACCTTTACACAGCTCGCAGAAGTATAAGAAGCTGATCATCATCTTCTCCCCCTCGCTTAGTGAGTGAAATGCATCTTTCGAATCGCCGGCCCGCACCACTCGATAGAGATTTTCAGAATGCTTCCGTACGCTGAAATCATCTATGCCGAGGTCAATAAGCCCCGCATTTATAGCGGCGACCGCATGGTCAATATTTACTGTCTGTTTTTGTGCGTCCGCAATTTCTTTCCTCACCTTAGCCAGGTCAGTATCGATATTTCCGATCTCTACCATTAAGCCTTTCAATTGCCGGTCAGCAGCCTGTTGGTCGGCATCAAACCTCGATATCGTTTGGTCAAACTGCCACCGCATTAGTTTCCAAAATTCGTTTCGTAAGTTATCGAGAGCAGATTTACGGTTCTTGAGCTTGTCGTTGTATTCGTCGATTTCCGTGTTAATCAAATCTATTACTGAGTTGAAATCGGCGATCAGGCCAGCCGTGTCGGATAGCGTAGCCGGAAATTTCGGGCTCTTTATTTTTTCTTCAATCTTGCGGACATTACTCTCGATCTCGCCCACGAATAACTGATATTTGTTGGTTATAGAGTCCTTGTGCTTTTGCGAAAAGGGATGGTCGGTAAAAGGACTCAGCCCAAGCAACGAATCGAAGGCGGCTCGGTAAATCTTTAGAAGTTGAGCAAGCTCATCTAACTGCTGCTCGTAGGTCACATCAAAATACGACCTCACGCTGTCGATAAATTTCTCTGAAATCGTTGCTTCCTGACAGAATGGGCATTGTGCGTTTGAATTACGTACGCTTTCCGGTAGGTACGAAAGGCCTTGCTTTACCCAGTCCGAGCTGCCCAACTTTTCGATTAGAGCGGCAACCTCGCTATCGCTATTCCCAAGGATGGATTTTTGGAACACTGCGTCCGACTCGACACCATGAGCAGAAAAAGAAATAGTTGCCAGGCGCGGTTGAAGCTGAGCTTCATCACCTTGGAGTGCTTCCACTTCCTGCCGGATTGTTTGAACGTCTTTTTTTGGTTCACCGGCAGGTTTCGGGATGCTTTGGAGATGGGCAAAAAGCTTGTCCTTTTGTCCCTTTAGACCTTCGAGACAGTACTCAAGAACGCGATCACCGCCTGCATAGGTCTGCTTGATGCTCCAAACTTTCTCTATGGCCTGATATTTTTTTTGAGAAAATGCGCGTGTTGCCGATTCCTGTTCACTGCGCTTATCTTTTAGGTCTTGCTCAAGCTCACCTTGCCTTTTTGTCGAGTCGACTATCTTTTGTTCAGCTTCTTTGTTCTCTTTTGAAAGGCTGAAGATGCCTTGCAACCGATCCGCGACATAAAAGTTGTCTCGGATGAAAGCTTGGTTGTAAACGAGAACTGGAACCGATGCTGCGGGTACCTTTTTGCATAAGATGAACGCAGAATCATTGGGCTCATAAAAAAAATTTGAGATTGTTGATTTGCCGGTTCCGTTTAGGCCGTAGATAAGATTTATTTTCCTATCCGTAACGAGCGATGTGGCTTTCTTAAAGCTCGCCACTGCATTCATGTGGATTTCGGTAATCACCTATCGCAGTCTCCTACTCCAGATCACATGAAGCCGAGCTATTCGGCGGTTTTTAAGGCGGGACACTTAAGAGATTGTTACGCTGGCTATACTGGGTCTCCTGAAGACCTACTTTTAAAGCCGGGATGAATCATCTTTTTATATGCATTTGCGACGGAGCTAAGCTGGATACTCATTTCAGAAATTTTATCAGTCGACCAGGTCTCTGGAGATACCCAATATTCAGCTTTATGCTCACAAACAATAGCAAGCTCTCGGTCTATGTGACGCAGAGGAATCGCTGCCGCGGCCCAATATTTCGCTAGCTGTGCCTCGGTTTCGTAATTTCTTTTATAATCCCTAGCCATGCCGGCATAATAAATTTGCGTTTCCTTTAGGGCGGTAGAGATTGCGCGCAAAGCGTTATCTCTTAGCTCTCTTTTATCTTTTTCAAGAGTAGCTATCGGCCCTAACAGCTTGGTTAAGCTTTCTACAACGTACTCAATCATTATTATTTTTCCTTTTACTGAATTCCCCGCGGCCGCGATGTAGCCGAGCAGTGAGATTAGGTGTGTGTAAAAAAGGACTTTTATTGACATCCTTTGGGCCATAACCCCGCCAACAAGTGCACGGTCTAGGGGAGACGAACAAACTGGGGTCAGATGAATATTTCTCTCAGAAACCTTCATCTGACCCCAATTTCCTCTCACAGAATGTAGTAACTAAACACATCATCGGTCCTCTTGCACTTTATTTACAGTCCCGTAGCCACCATTTCGCACAAAGCCATCACCGCTAGGTATCAAGTCTGTTATCACAACAAAAGTAGACTCTACTTGCTTCCCAGGGTTATACCCCTCAAATTCTTCTTTGTTATGGCAATCAATGATTTCCTTAAAAACAGCCGAATCCCCTTCGTTTATCTCTACAGGCGTATAAATCGGAATATCAAAAAAGAACTTACTTAAGGTTAAATCCATGAATCCTCTCTCTCTTAAGTGGTAGCGCCATAACGCGACGCTATGCGGAAATCCTAGAGCCGCGAAGCGGTGGAAAAATTGTCCGGCCCAGCGTATTGTTATAGACGACCTAAAATCTCTGAGAGGTTGGAACAACACCGACTCCAACCGCTATACCGCCCAACAAAGACCCGACGTTATAGGCCCAGTTCGTATCCCCGAAAATCTGGGCAATAAGACTTGCGCCCCCCAGCAGCAGAATAACCAGAAGCGTAATGTATGATATCCAGCGAAAATAAAGACTGTCATCCAAAAATTGGTGGGCACGGCCTCTCAGCACTTCCCAGAACATGAAGCCGGCGAACGCTATTACGAAGCCAAGAATATAGCCAGATACAAACTTATAGAGGTTTGGTACTCCTAATTCTCGAATTTGCTCAGAGGTTGAAATCAAAAGCATCCAAGCCAGGAAGCCAACAACGGCTATGCCAAACTCCCAGATTCGTAATTTGTCAGTGTTACTCAAGCTTTCCTCCTATAACGCCCGGCACACGTGCCGATTTGTAGCCGCGAAGCGGCGGAGAAGCGGTCACCGTGCTGCCGCTTGTTAGGCGCAACCAGCCTAGTTGCCATAGCCCGGCCGCCACGGTTCTTGCTCAATTGCTGCAAGATTGCCTTGGCCCAACTGAAGCCAGAGTTTAAGCACGTATTCACGGCTAACGGATTTCATGTGCCTCGGCTCACCCTGTTCAAGATTCTCCCAGACAACCAGGCCTCCTGGGTAGGCGCCGAGACACCATTCACTCTCATGTGTCAGCGAGACCGAATTGTGTTCTTCATCTTCTATATCGAGTTGAGCGAGTAGCTCCTTCATTTGCGCCTCCGTAGTGTCGGATTCGCAGTGCCCCCAGCGGTTATGGGTGTGATACGCCACTTTGCTTCCTCGGCTGCCTAATAGTAATTAGATGGAATTCCAGCATATTGCATATTGGTTGCTTCCACATATTCCCGCCAATGCCGGACCGGTGGGAGTGGGTTTTCCTCATGGAAACAACCACTTGCTATTCCGCTCGGCTCGACACCTGTAATCGCGTGACTTCCACATTTGGTCCGCTCAATATTCCGCCCGTCGAGGCGCTAGCCATTACAGCAGGCGTGCGAGCTCAGAACCTGCGACGGTTTTGACAGAGAAGCTACCGCCCTGCCGGTGCCAAGAAGGCTTAGCATGCGTGTGTATAAAAGGCTGGGGATGAGACGGCTGTCCTTGCCGCTAGGCGGGTGTATCGACGGCATCCCTTGCCGACTTCGAGCATATATCAGGGGTAGGGCTTTTCCAACGGTGTGATTGGACTGCGAAATTCAGCAGACCTAAGGCACACCGAGCAGATTCAACGAAGGTTGAGCCTGCTCAGCGTGCTATCAGCATTGCGAAGAGTGGTCAGCCCTTAACCGCGTCCAACGCCTGGCGCAGGTTGCTCACGGTGCGCTCGATATTGTGCAGTTTATCCAGGCCGAACAGGCCGACGCGGAAAGTTTTGAAGCCGGCGGGCTCGTCGCACATCAGCGGTACGCCGGCTGCGGTCTGCAGGCCCTGGGCGATGAATGCCTTGCCGTTCTGAATGCTGGCATCGGTGGTGTAGCAAACCACTACGCCTGGCGCGCCGAAGCCGTCGGCGGCGACGCTGGCGAAGCCCTTTTCCTGCATCAAAGCGCGCACGGCACGGCCTAGTTCCAGCTGCTCCTGCTTGACCTTGTCGAAGCCGTAATCGCGGGTTTCCAGCATGGTGTCGCGGAAGCTGCGCAGGGCATCGGTGGGCATGGTGGCGTGGTAGGCGTGGCCGCCATTTTCGTAGGCCTGCATGATCTGCCGCCATTTCTTCAGGTCACAGGCGAAGCTGTCGCTGCTGGTTTCGGCCAGGCGCTGTTCGGCACGCTCGCTGAACATGACCAGGGCGCTGCAGGGTGAGGCGCTCCAGCCTTTCTGCGGAGCACTGATCAGTACGTCCACTGCGCAGGCCTGCATGTCCACCCAGACGGTGCCGGAGGCGATGCAGTCGAGTACGAACAGACCGCCGACTTCGCGAACGGCTTCGCCCACGGCGCGCAGGTAGTCGTCAGGCAGCATGATGCCGGCTGCGGTTTCGACGTGCGGTGCGAAGACGATATCCGGCTTGCGGCTGCGGATTTCTGCCACGACTTCTTCGATAGGTGCTGGCGCAAACGGTGCCTGATCGCCGGTACCGGTCTGGCGTGCCTTGAGTACGACTTCCTCGGCGGGCATGCCGCCCATCTCGAAGATCTGGCTCCAGCGATAGCTGAACCAGCCGTTGCGAATAACCATGCAGCGCTTGTTGCGGGCGAACTGGCGCGCCACCGCTTCCATGCCGTAGGTGCCGCCACCCGGGACCACGGCGACTGCGGAGGCCTGGTAGACCTGCTTCAGCGTGCCGGATATATCACGCATCACCTCCTGAAAGGTTTGCGACATGTGGTTCAGGGAGCGGTCGGTAAAGACGACGGAATATTCGAGCAGGCCGTCCGGATCGACGGTGGGGACCAGGCTGGACACGGTGGTTTCTCCAAGCGGGTGTAAACAGGCAGTGCCGGGCAGACCGGCGACGAAGGGGATTATCCTAACCCGATTCGGGCGGTCCAGTCGCGTAACGCTGATCTAGGGCAGGAAGCCGGGGCTGCGCAGTGCACGCCCCGGTCTCGATCAATTGCGGCGACTGTCGATGGCGTCCTTCCAGGTTGGCGCGGCCTCCGCTTCCGGCATCCGCGAGCGCTTCTCGGCGCTGCGGGCGACGAACCAGGCCAGTAGGGTGAACAGCGACACGGCAAGCAGGATCAGGCTGGCGATGGCGTTGATGTCCGGCTTGACGCCCAGGCGCACGGCAGAGAAGACTTCCATCGGCAGGGTGGTCGCGCCGGGGCCGGAAACGAAGCTGGCCAGAACCAGGTCATCCAGCGACAGCGTGAACGCCAGCAGCCAGCCGGCGAAGATCGACGGCGCGATCATCGGCACGGTGATCAGCAGGAAGGTCTTCCATGGTGGCGAACCGAGATCCAGCGCGGCTTCTTCGATGGACTGATCCAGCTCACCCAGACGGCCGCTGACCACGATGGCCACGTAGGCCGTGGAGAAGGTGGTATGGGCGATCCAGATGGTCACCATGCCGCGCTCGGCCGGCCAGCCAACCAGTTGGGCCATGGAGACGAACAGCAACAGCAGCGACAGGCCGGTGATCACTTCGGGCATCACCAGCGGTGCGGTGACCAGTCCGGAGAACAGCGTACGGCCGCGGAAGCGCTTGATGCGCGTCATGACGAATGCCGCGAGCGTACCCAGCAGTACCGCGGCACATGCGGTGAAAAAGGCGATCTGCAGACTACGCTGAACCGCGTTGATCAACTGCTGATTATCCAACAGGCCGACGTACCAGCGAATCGACCAGCCACCCCAGACGGTGACCAGGCGCGAGTCGTTGAACGAATAGATCACCAGGATGAGCATCGGCACATAGATAAATGCCAGGCCCAGCCAGAGCATCACGGTGGAGAAGGTCGAGCGAGTGTTCATGCGTTCTTCTCCATTTCTCTGGACTGGTTGTAGTGGAACAGGATGATCGGAATCAGCAGGATCAGCAGCATGATGATCGCCAGCGCCGAGGCGATCGGCCAGTCGCGGTTATTGAAGAACTCCTGCCACAGCACCTTGCCGATCATCAGCGTCTCGGGGCCACCGAGCAGCTCGGGAATGACGAACTCACCGACGACCGGGATGAACACCAGCATCGAGCCGGCGATGATGCCGCTCTTCGACAGCGGCACGGTAACCGTCCAGAACGCTTTGGTTTTGCCGGCGCCGAGATCCATGGCTGCTTCCAGCAGGCTCATGTCGTGCTTCACGAGGTTGGCATACAGCGGCAACACCATGAACGGCAGATACGCGTAGACGACACCGATATACACGGCCGTATCGGTGTTGAGGATGGGGATCGGCGAGTCGGTAATCCCCATGCCCATCAGCGCCGAATTGAGCAGGCCGTTGGTGCTGAGAATGCCCATCCAGGCGTATACGCGGATCAGAATCGCGGTCCAGGTCGGCATCATCACCAGCAACAGGTAAACCAGCTGTTTGTCCTTGGGCGCGCGGGCGATGGCGTAGGCCATCGGGTAGCCGAGGGCGAGACACACCAGGGTAGAGAAGAAGGCGATCTTCAGCGAGCCGAGGTAGGCCGAGTAGTACAGCGAGTCGCTGGCCAGGAAAAGGTAGTTGCCCAGATTCAGCGCGATATTCAGCGATTGCTGGGCGTATTCGAGCAGTGGCTCATAGGGCGGAATGGCAATCGCCGCTTGCGAAAAGCTGATCTTCAGTACGATGGCAAAGGGCAGCAGAAAGAACAGGAACAGCCACAGGTATGGGATGCTGATGACCCACAGCTTCCCGCTCGGGAGCAGTCGCGACAACCCCCTGCTCATGACTGCAGTACCACGCCGGCGTCGTCTTCCCAGCTGATATAGACCTTGTCGTCCCACGTCGGACGCGGCAGTCGGCGCTCGGAGTTATGAAAGAACGCCTGAACCAGCAAACCGCTTTCGAGCTTGATGTAGTACACCGAATGACCGCCCAGGTAGGCGATGTCATGCACGTGGCCGTGGCCCCAGTTATGGTCTCCCTCGGGCTTTTCGGTGCTGACGAACAGCTTTTCCGGGCGCAGTGCATAGGTGATCTTCTTGTCCTGCGCGCGCGTGGAAATGCCGTGGCCGACATAGATATCACGGTCAAGGTGACGGCAGCGGATGATGGCGTGATCTTCCATGTCGCTGATGATTTCGCCTTCGAAGCTGTTCACGCTGCCAATGAATTCGGCTACGTGACGGCTCACCGGACTTTCATAGATATCCATCGGTGTGCCGACCTGGGCGATCCAGCCCTGATGCATGATGGCGATCCGCTGGGCCATGGTCATGGCTTCTTCCTGGTCATGGGTGACCATGATGCAGGTCACGCCGACGCGCTCGATGATCTCGACCAGCTCCAGCTGCATCTGCGAGCGCAGTTTCTTGTCCAGCGCGCCCATCGGCTCGTCGAGCAACAACAGCTTCGGGCTCTTTGCCAGGGAGCGGGCCAGTGCCACGCGCTGACGCTGGCCACCGGACAACTGGTTCGGCTTGCGCCGTGCGTAATCGGTCATGTGGACCAGCTTGAGCATCTGCTCGACGCGGTCGTTGATGTCGCTCTTGCTCATGCGGTCCTGCTTGAGACCGAAGGCAATGTTCTGCTCGACGGTCATGTGCGGAAACAGCGCATAGGACTGGAACATCATGTTGATCGGGCGCTTGTAGGGCGGCAGGTCGGTGATGTCCTGGCCGTCGAGCCACACACGGCCTTCGGAAGGTCGCTCGAAGCCGGCCAGCACGCGCAACAAGGTCGACTTGCCGGAGCCGGAGCCTCCGAGCAGGGCGAAAATCTCGCCGCGGTTGATGGTCAGGCTGACGTCGTCCACCGCCAATGCGTCGTCGAACCGCTTGCTGATCCGATCGATTTTCACGAACTCGTTCGGCTCGGCCTTGGCCATGGCCTGTTTCATGGCTCCTGCTGCACCAACCATACTAATCTCCACTTGGCGATGCGAACGGCGCTCGCCTGGTCTGTACCGCTGACACAAAACTCAGCGGCGAATCATTCGATAGAACGGAATCGATACGAAAGGCCGCCCCTTGCGGGACGGCCGGTACAGCGTTACTTACCGGATTTCACCCGGTTCCAGGCGCGGGTCATGACGCGCTGGGCTGCCATTGGGCGAGGCTTGGCCACGTACAGCTTCTTCATGGTCTCTTCGGTCGGATAGATTGCCGGGTCGCCGATGATTTCCGGGTCCACGAGTTCGTTTGCCGCCTCGTTGGGGTTGGCATAGGCCACATAGTCAGTGATCGGCGCTACGACATCAGGACGCAGGATGTAGTTGATGAACGTGTGTGCATTGTCCGGGTTCGATGCATCCTTCGGGATAGCCATCATGTCGAACCACAGCTGAGCGCCTTCTTTCGGGATGGTGAAGGCGATATCCACGCCGTTCTCGGCCTCTTCGGCGCGGTAAGCGGCCTGGAAGATGTCTCCGGAAAATCCGACCGCCGCGCAGATGTTGCCGTTGGCCATGTCGGTGATATAGCGCGAAGAGTGGAAGTAACGTACGTGCTCACGCACCTTCAACAGCATCTCCTCGGCCTTCTTGATATCTTCCGGGTCGTTGCTGTTCGGGTCCAGGCCAAGATAGCCCAGCGCTGCGGTGATCATCTCGTCGCCAGAGTCCAGCATGGCAATGCCGCAGCCAGCCAGCTTGCTGGCCACCTCAGGCTTGAATACCAGGTCCCAGGAATCGGTCGGTGCATCCTCGCCCAGGGCCGCCTTCACTTTCTCGACGTTGTAGCCCACACCGGTCGTGCCCCACATGTAAGGGATCGCATGCTTGGCGCCCGGGTCGACGGTCTCGAGTTGCTCCATCAGCTTCGGGTCGAGATTCTTCATGTTCGGCAGCTTGCTGTGGTCAAGCTCCTGGTAGACGCCGGCCTGGATCTGCTTGGTCAGAAAGTGGTTGGACGGCACGACGATGTCGAAGCCGGAACGACCGGTAAGCAGGCGGGCATCCAGCGTTTCGTTGGAATCGTAGACGTCATAGGTGACGTCGATTCCGGTTTCCTTTTCGAAGTTGTCGATCGTGTCTTCGGCAATATAGTCGGACCAGTTGAAGATCTTCAGTTCGCCTTCGGCCTGGGCGCTGGCAGCAGTTCCCAGCAGGACGGCGGTAGACAGGGCAAGCAGGCTCTTCTGCAAATGTTTCATTGTCTCTCCTGTAGCGGACTCCAGCCTCTTCACGTTTGGCCTGGTCCACATTTGTTAGGGTTGCCGGGACCTTCGTCCCGGCAGATTCAGCTTACAAGCCCTTAACGACCGGACTTGATTCTGGTCCAGGCACGGGTACGCACGCGCTCGATATTCGGCGGCAACTCGGCCAGCGTGAAGAGTTTATTCAAGGTCTCGTCGCTCGGATAGACACCCGGATCATTCAGCACCTCGTCGTCGATCATGGGCTTTGAAGTCGCATTACCGTTGGCGTAGGCAACGTAGTTGCTGATCTCCGCAATCACCTCCGGGCGCAGGATGTAGTCCATGAAAACGTAGGCGTTTTCGACATTCTTCGCGTCCTTGGGAATGGCCATCATGTCGAACCACATGGCGGCGCCTTCCTTGGGAATAACGTACTGGATGTCGTTGCCGTTGCCGGCTTCCTCGGCGCGATCCGAGGCCTGGATGATGTCTCCGGACCAGCCGACCGCCACGCAGATGTCGCCATTGGCCAGGTCAGTGATGAACTTGGAGGAATGGAAGTAGGTGATATAGGGACGCACGCCCATCAACACGTCTTCGGCCTTGGCATAATCGTCGGCATTGGTGCTGTTCGGGTCCAGGCCGGCATAAAACAGTGCGGACGGAATGACCTCTGCCGGCGCATCGAGGAACGCCACGCCGCACGTCGCCAGCTTTTCCATGTTTTCCGGCTTGAATACCAGATCCCACGAGTCGAGGGGGGCGTCGTCGCCGAGAACCGCCTTGACCTTGTCGACGTTGTAACCGATGCCAGTGGTGCCCCAGAGATAGGGGAAGGCGTACTGATTGCCGGGGTCGTTGGTCTGCAGAGCCTTGAGCAGCGTCTTGTCGAGATTTTCCCAGTTCTTCAGCTTGCTCTTGTCCAGCGGCATGAAGGCACCAGCCTTGATCTGCTTGCCGAGGAACTGGTTCGACGGCACGACAATGTCGAACCCGGAGCTGCCCGACAGCAGCTTGGCTTCGAGCACTTCGTTACTGTCGAATACGTCATATACCGGCCGAATGCCGGTTTCCTGCTGGAAGTTGTCCAGCGTATCTTCGGCGATATAGTCCGACCAGTTGTAGATGTTCACCACTTCCTCGGCCTGGGCGAGGCTACCAACGGTGGCTACACCGACGGCCAGCAGGGTCTTGCTCAGATGCTTGATCATCGTTCTCAGCTCTCCATCCATTGTGTTTGAACGCGTTGTGAACCTGTACGGCTTGTTCCCTACACACTCGAAGCACCCGCGGACACTGCCGGCCGACCGTTACACGCCGAGCTGTTCCGCCGTCTGATCAAGGCACTGCCGAATCGTGTTCACCAGTTCGTCGATTTCCGACGGCCGAATGACCAGAGGCGGAGACATGATCATGGTGTCCCCAACAGCCCGCATGACCAGGCCATTGCGTACACATATGTCGCGACACAGCGTGCCTGCGGTCCCTTTTTCCACGAACCGCACGCGCGTTGCCTTGTTCTTCACCAATTCGAGCGCGCCGAGCAGGCCGACACCGCGTACTTCACCGACCAGGCGGTGATCCGCCAACTCGGCGATTTTGCTCTGCAAATACGGTGCCGCTTCCTGTTTGACGTACTCGACGATCTTTTCCTCGCGCAGGATGCGCAGGTTTTCCAGGCCCACCGCAGCGGCCACCGGATGACCGGAATAGGTATAACCGTGGAAGAATTCGCCGCCCTCGTCGATCATGGTTCTTGCGACCCGGTCGCCGACGATGACTCCGCCCATCGGCAGGTAACCAGAGGTCATGCCCTTGGCGATAGGCATCAGATCGGGCTTGAGATCGTAGTACTGGCTGCCGAACCATTCGCCGGTGCGACCGAACCCGCAGATCACCTCATCGACCACCAGCAGGATCTGGTACTTGTCGACGATGCGCTTGATCTCCGGCCAGTAGGTCGAGGGCGGGACGATGACCCCGCCTGCGCCCTGGATCGGTTCGGCGATGAACGCCGCGACGTTCTCCTCGCCGACCTGCTGAATCTTCTCTTCTAGCTGGCGTGCGGCCCACAGGCCGAACTCCTCCTCGCTCATGTCGCCACCTTCGCCGTACCAGTACGGCTGGGGAATGTGCACGATGCCGGGAATCGGCAGGTCGCCCTGCTCGTGCATCGGTGCCATTCCGCCGAGGCTGGCGCCGGCGACGGTTGATCCGTGGTAACCGTTGATACGACCTATGACGGTTTTCCTGGTCGGCTTGCCCTTCAAGTCCCAGTACCGGCGGACCATGCGCAACACGGTATCGTTG
The DNA here is from genome assembly GCF_900104945.1 of Halopseudomonas xinjiangensis. Lineage (NCBI taxonomy): Bacteria > Pseudomonadati > Pseudomonadota > Gammaproteobacteria > Pseudomonadales > Pseudomonadaceae > Halopseudomonas > Halopseudomonas xinjiangensis. Next base: position 3,330,687 of record NZ_LT629736.1, read on the forward strand.
GACTCGGAACCGGACCCGGTGAAAAACACGTGATTCATGTGAGCTGGGGCGATCTCGGCTATAGCCGCGGCCAGCTTCACCGCTGGAGGATTGGCGCACTGGAAGAAGCTGTTGTAATACGGCAGCTCGAGCATCTGCTTGTATGCGGCATCGGCCAGCTCACGCCGGCCATAGCCGATGTTGACGCACCACAGGCCGGCCATGCCGTCGAGTATCTTCTGCCCCTCGCTGTCCCACAGATAAACACCCTCGGCGCGCTCGATGATGCGCGTGCCACGGCTGCCCAGATCCTTGTGGTCGGTGAACGGGTGCAGATAGTGCGCGTGGTCGAGCGCGCGCAATTCGGCAGTAGTATGGGTTGGCTGGCTCATCGGTACTCCTCTCCTCCGTAGGTGCCCGGCAGGGCAGCGGCAATCAGACGCTCAGCAACAGGAACTCACGTTCCCAGGAGCTGATCACGCGCTTGTAGTTCTCATGCTCGACACGCTTGACCGAGACATACCCGCGGCAGAATTTTTCGCCAAGGATCTCCTGAATATCGTGGCAGGCCTCCATACGCTCCAGCGCCGATTCCAGCGTGAATGGCAGACGCAGGTTGCGACGTTCGTAGGCGCGGCCTTTAACCGGGGCAGACGGCGAAATGCCGCCGACCATGCCGAGGTAGCCACACAGCAGACTGCCGGCGATGGCGATATACGGATTGGCATCCGCGCCCGGCAGGCGGTTTTCCACGCGGCGGTTCTGCGCGTTCGAATCGGGCACGCGCAGGCCGGCGGTACGGTTCTCTTCGCCCCACTCGACGTTCACCGGTGCCGAGGTATCTGGCAGAAAGCGGCGGAACGAGTTGACGTTCGGTGCAAACAGCGGGAGTACCTCGGGGATGTAGCGCTGTAACCCGCCGATGTGATGCAGGAACAGCTCGCTCATGGTGCCGTCGGGGTTGGAGAAGATGTTCTTGCCGGTCTTCTTGTCGACGATGCTCTGGTGCAGGTGCATGGCACTGCCCGGCTCGTTGGTGATCGGCTTGGCCATGAAGGTGGCGGTCATGTCGTGCTTGAGCGCGGCTTCGCGCATGGTGCGCTTGAACACCAGAATCTGGTCGGCCAGATGCAGCGGGTCGCCGTGACGGAAATTGATTTCCATCTGCGCCGTGCCTTCCTCGTGAATCAGCGTGTCCAGGTCCAGACCCTGGGTCTCGCACCAGTCGTACATGTCCTCGAACAGCGGATCGAACTCGTTGGCTGCGTCGATGGAGAACGACTGGCGACCCGTCTCCTGCCGGCCGGAACGACCGATCGGGGGTTGCAAAGGCAGATCCGGGTCTTCGTTGCGGCGGGTCAGGTAAAACTCCATTTCCGGGGCGACGATCGGTTGCCAGCCCTTGTCGGCATACAGCTTCAGCACCTTCTTGAGGATATTGCGCGGCGACATCTCGATCGGGTTGCCCTGCTTGTCGTAGCAGTCATGAATGATCTGCGCGGTCGGCTCGATCGCCCAAGGCACCAAGTAAATGCCGTTTTCGTCCGGCTTGCAGATCATGTCGATGTCGGCAGGGTCGAGCAGCTCGTAGTAGATGTCGTCTTCCACATAGTCGCCGGTAACCGACTGCAGCAGGATGCTTTCGGGTAGGCGCATGCCTTTTTCGGACACGAACTTCATGGTCGGGGCAATCTTGCCCCGCGCGATGCCGGTCAGGTCACTGACCATACATTCGACTTCGGTAATCTTGTGTTCTTTAAGCCAGGATTCGATCTGGTTCATACAGTCCTCGAAGCCGCGCGTGCCCGGCAGGCGTCGCCAAACGCCCTGAAGATCGACAGGTAGAAGGGGTTTTCAGTGACCTTCCACTCCGGATGCCATTGCACGCCCAGCGCAAAATTGCGGGCTTGGTCGACCGAGAAGGCCTCGATCAACCCGTCGGGGGCGGTTGCTTCCGGCCGCAGGCGCGGCGCCAGATGGTCCACTCCCTGTGTATGCAGGGAATTGACCCGGGCCGAACCGCGGCCGGACAGTTCGTAGAGCAGTCCCCCCGGTTCAACCTTGATATCGTGAGCGGGACCGTACTGGATATCCACCGGCTGGCTCTTGTCTTCGCGATGCTCGATGAAGCCAGGCACTTCATAGAGGCGTTGATGCAGGCTGCCACCGAAGGCGACGTTCATCTCCTGGAACCCGCGGCATACGCCAAGCACAGGTACGCCACGCTCGATAGCGGCACGAATCAGCGGCAGGGTAGTGGCGTCGCGCTGAGGATCATGTTGCTTCGGATCAGCGCTGGGAGGGCCAGCATAGTGATGGGGCTCAACATTCGAAGGCGAGCCGGTGAACAGCACGCCGTCGAGCGTATCCAGCAGTTGCTCGCTGGCCAGGCGGTCGCCCAGGGCAGGAATCAACAGAGGAAGACCGTTCGCACCATCCACGACGCCGAGGATGTATTTTTCCCCTACTATATGGAAGGGATGCAGACCGCTCCTGTCGGTGCAGCAGGAAATACCTATCAGAGGTTTGCGCTGAGATGACATGTCCATGGTCTGTGTTGAATAACGTACATGAATTCGATGTTGTTCAATTTTTTACACAATAGCAGTAAAAAATCCCGATTACAAAATCGCAAAAGGCGTGACTTTTCTTGAATCAGTCCGCTTACCGAAGGCCCAAGAATGGCCATATCTGGTGCGCGCTGCACATATATAGTGCATTGTCTGCTCTATTGACTCGCTGAGGCCTTTCGGATTAACTCTCTCACTAGTACTCGCGTGATTGATATATTTTACAAAAAACACAGGTGATACCAATGCAATCCCTAGCCGGCGCGGATACTGCACCGGTCGATGCTGACGCAGCCAAGCCTTCGTCAGGCAGTATCCAGGAAGCCGAGGCGTTTCTCGCCGCGCATCCGGAAATCCACTTTATCGACCTCCTGATAGCCGACATGAACGGCATCGTGCGCGGCAAGCGCATCGACCGCTCGGCTCTGCTCAAGGCTTATGAAAAGGGCATCGCCCTTCCGGCCTCTATCTTCGCACTGAATATTCAGGGCACCACTGTCGAGGAAACCGGGCTCGGCCTTGAGATCGGCGATGCCGATCGCATTTGCCTGCCCATCCCCGACACCCTGAATATCGAGCCCTGGCAAAAGCGCCCGACAGGTCAGCTGTTGATGACCATGTACGAGCTGGATCGCAAGACGCCATTCTTCGCTGATCCGCGCTATGTCCTGCAACGCATTGTAGAGCGTTTCAGCGAGCTCGGCCTGAAACCGGTATCGGCATTCGAGCTCGAGTTCTACCTGATCGACCAGGAAAACCTGACTGGCCGTCCGCAGCCGCCGCGCTCGCCCATGTCAGGCAAGCGGCCCAATTCGGTTCAGGTCTATTCCATGGACGACCTGGACGAGTACGCCGAATTCCTAGAGGACGTCATCGAGGCTGCCCACGAGCAGGACATCCCCGCTGACGCCATCGTCGCCGAGTCTGCCCCTGGCCAGTTCGAAGTCAACCTTCATCACGTGGATGATCCGGTCAAGGCGTGCGACTACAACGTTCTGCTCAAGCGCGTCATCAAGAACGTGGCCTACGACCATGAGATGGACACCACCTTCATGGCCAAGCCCTACTACGATCAAGCCGGTAACGGTATGCACGTGCATATAAGCCTGGTCGATGCGGATGGTCACAATGTCTTCGCTTCCAAACCGGATGGCTCACTGGGTGACATGCTGCGCTGGGCAATCGGCGGCCTGCTCGAGACGCTGCCGCAATACATGGCATTCCTCTGCCCGAACGTGAACTCATACCGCCGCTTCAGTCCGAGTTTCTTCGTGCCTTGTGCACCGACCTGGGGCATCGATAACCGTACCGTGGCCGTGCGTGTGCCCGGCGGGGACGCCGACGCCATGCGCATCGAGCATCGCCTCGCTGGCGCTGACGCCAACCCGTATCTGCTCATGGCCGCGTTGCTTTCTGCGATTCACTACGGCATCAGCAACAAGATCGAGCCGCCACCGCAGACCGAAGGCAACGCCTACGATCAGCACGAGGCGTCGCTGCCGACCAACCTGCGCGATGCACTGCGCGAGCTGGAAACGTCGGAAGTGATGAAGGAGTACATCGGCGAGGAATATCTCGATGTGTTCGTGCTGTGCAAGGAAAGCGAGCTGGAGGAGTTCGAGAAGACCATCTCGGACCTTGAGTACATGTGGTATTTACATACCGTGTAGCTGTTTCGCTTGATCGAAATCCCGCCGTTTGGCGGGATTTTTGTTGGTGTTGTTAGTGAGCTCGGTGTGGGTGCGCGGGTGCGTTAGCCTCGTACGAGACACGCTACTAGCCGTCCATGGGGCTCGACCACGCACATCCCTGTGCGTGGACGGTCTCATACAAGGCTAACGCACCCGCGCACGTGTACATTGTGCGCTCAGCAAACACACCGGGGATCGGTTTTGCTGGGCTTCACGCAGCAGTTACCTGGGCTGGCTCCGTAGCGCTTATGTCGGACCGTCCACGCACAGGGATGTGCGTGGTCGAGCCCCAGGGATGGCTTGCCGCGTGTTCGACATAAGCGCTGCGGAGTCAGCCCATTGCACGCAACTTGCAGCACCCACGGCCAAGGAACAAGCAATGCGCCAAAACGACTCCTGGTACCAGTCCACCGCCAACCCCGCTCCGGCTCATCCGACCTTACACGGTACCGAGCGCGCCGACGTGTGCGTGGTCGGCGGCGGGTTCACGGGCATCTCCGCAGCGCTGGAGCTGGCCGAGGCCGGGCGCCGGGTGATTGTGCTGGAAGCTGAGCGTATCGGTTGGGGCTGCTCGGGGCGCAACGGCGGACAGATCAATCCGGGCCCAGCATGCGACCACTCGGTACTGGTGAGTCAGCTTGGCACGGAGGACGCGCGCAAGGTCTGGGAGCTGACGGTCGCCGGGGTAGAGCTGTTGCGCTGCCGCGTGGCCCGACATCGCATCGAGTGCAACCTGAAATCCGGCATTCTGCTCGTCGCCAACAAGCCGCGGCATGTCGATGAACTGCACGCCTGGCAGGCTTCGCTGCAGGCGTTGGGGTACGACCGGCTGACCTTTCATGACCGGACGTCTTTGACCGGCCTGGTCGCTGCCGATTACCATGCAGGTGTGATGGATGAAGGCGGCGGCGACCTGCATCCGCTCAACTATGTGCTGGGGCTCGGTGACGCTGCCGCCCGGGCAGGCGCACGGGTTTTCGAACAGTCGGCGGTGCTCGACTGGCAGGAGGACGCCGCTGGTGTTGTGGTTCGCACGGCAACCGGACAGGTTCGCGCCGGGCATCTGTTGCTGGCCGGCAACGCCTATGTTGGCGGGTTGCTGCCGTGGCATGCGCGACGCTTCATGCCGATCGGCAGCTACATCGGGGCGACCCGGCCCCTGGGGGCGCTGGCGGAACAGCTGATACCCTCCCGTGCGGCGGTGTGCGACATGAAGCACCTCCTGGATTACTACCGCCTCAGCCATGACAACCGCCTGCTGTTCGGCGGCCGCGCCAGCTCCTACGATGCTCGGCCGGAGCGGATTGAACCTGCGATGCGAAAGCGCATGGCGACGGTGTTTCCGCAGCTGGCCGGGGAACGTTTCGACTTTCTCTGGGGAGGCAAGGTGGCGATGACGCTGAACAAGGCGCCACAGTTCGGCCGCCTCGGTCAGCGTGTGTTGTTCGCCCAGGGCTACTCGGGGCAGGGCGTGGCGTTGTCCGGGCTCGCCGGGCAACTGATGGCGCAAGCCGTGATAGGTCGCAGCGAGGGGTTCGATCTGTTCGCGCGCATGCGCCATGCCCCGGTACCGCCCGGTGCGCCGCTGCATACCGCGATCCGGGCGCTGGCGCTGCTATGGTATCGTCTGCGCGATATTCGCTGACTTCGGATACTTCATGACCGCGCGTAACCCACCGAAACGCCGCGCCAGCAGCCGGGAACGCATCGAGCGCATTCTGGACGCCACCGAGACCCTGCTCGGCGAACAGGGCCTGACCGAGTTGTCGATGTACGCCATAGCCGAGCAGGCACAGATCCCGCCCTCTTCGGTGTATCACTTCTTTCCGCAGGTCGGCGACGTACTGAGCGCGCTGGCCGAACGGGTATTCGTCGAGCTCGACGCATTATTGCAGGAGCAAGCCGAGTTAGCCCACGAAGGCGGCTGGCCGGCATTGGTCGAGCGCATCGAAGCGCGCTTTCAGAGCTACTACCAAGCCAACCCCGCGGCGAGCGAATTGCTGCTCGGGGCGCATGAGCTGGCGGCTGTGCGTCAGGCCGATCGGCAGCATGACCTGCAGCTTGGCCAGCGATTCCGGGAATGCCTGGAAACCCGGTACAGGTTGCCGCATCTTCCCCACGAAGTGGATATCTTCACGCTGGCACTTCAGGCTGCGGACAAGTTGCTGGCGGTCGACTACCAGCAGCATGGCCGCCTCACTCCCCCCATGTGCCGTGAGGCGACTCGTCTGGTAATCGGCTATCTGGGAGTCTATCTGCCTGTCGTTCTACCGCCAGTGGAAGCCCCCTGATGGGGTTGTTCGGCAAGCTATCACAATGGCGCGAAAGTCGGCGCCTGGAGCAGCTCGAAATCCCTGACGCGCTGTGGTTGGAAGCGCTGGGGGATTGGGCCGTCTACCGCCGCTATGCTCCGGACACCCAGGCGCGGCTGCGCGAGCTGGCGCTCCGGTTGGTGCTGCGAAAGCATGTAATAGCTGCGGGTGAGCTCGACATCAGCGACGCGATGCGGCTGCGCATCGCCGGCATGGCGGCAGTGCCAGTGCTGGAGCTGGGCCTGGACTGGTACGACGGCTGGCAGACGCTGATCATTTATGACGGTCCCTTCATCGCCGAGCATAGCTGGCAGGACGAATACGGCATCGTTCACGAGGAGCTCAGCGAACGAAGTGGCGAAGCCTGGTATCGCGGCCCGGTGGTGTTGTCCTGGGAAGATGTACTCGCCTCAGGGCGCAATGGGTTCAACGTCGTGGTGCACGAGCTCTCGCACACACTCGACATGCGCCGAGAGGGCGCCAATGGCGCGCCGCCGCTCCACGCCGGTATGGATCCGGCGGCCTGGAAGCGCGACATGCAGGCCGCATGCGACGATCTGGCCCGGCGCTCGGAAGCAGGCGAAGCTCTGCCGGTCGACGAATATGCGTTGGAAGATCCGGCCGAGTTCTTTGCCGTGTTGTCCGAGACCTTTTTCGAGACACCCGAGGCGCTCAAGGCGGCGTGGCCGACGATTTATCAGCACCTGGCTGACTTCTACCGGCAGGACCCGCTGGCGCAGATCGCTCGCGGCAGTCCTCAGTGATAAGGGCTATCCTGAATTGCACTTATTTCATGGGCTGGCTTGTATTCGACAAATATCGATCTGCCGGAGGGTGCTGAAGCTGTATGCAGATGATCTGCGTTGTAAGGTCGATATTTATCGAGTATAAAGCCGGCATCATTCATTCTTGCAGGAGACTTACATGTCCCGTCTCGTGACCGTCGCAGCCACTCAGATGAGCTGTTCCTGGGATCGCCAGGATAATATCGCCAAGGCCGAACGGCTGGTTCGTCAGGCTGCCAGCCAGGGTGCGCAGATCATCCTTATTCAGGAGCTGTTCGAGACGCCGTACTTCTGCCAGAAGCCGAATCCGGAATACCTACAGTTGGCGACCGAGGTCGACAAAAATCCGGCAATCGCGCATTTCCAGGCGCTGGCGCGAGAGCTGGAAGTTGTGCTGCCTGTCAGCTTTTTTGAGCTGGCCGGACGTTCGCGCTTCAATAGCGTGGCGATTATCGATGCGGACGGCAGAAACCTCGGCACCTATCGCAAGAGTCACATTCCAGACGGCCCGGGGTATCACGAGAAGTACTACTTCAATCCCGGCGATACCGGTTTCAAGGTCTGGAGTACCCGGTATGCCAAGATCGGTGTGGGCATCTGCTGGGATCAGTGGTTCCCCGAGTGTGCCCGGTCCATGGCACTGCAGGGTGCGGAGATTCTGTTCTACCCGACCGCCATCGGCAGCGAACCGCATGATTCGAGCATCACCTCGCGTGACCACTGGCAGCGTGTGCAACAGGGGCATGCCGGTGCGAATCTGATGCCGGTAATAGCGAGCAATCGCATCGGGACAGAGGAGCAGGACGGCTACGACATTACCTTCTATGGCTCCTCGTTCATTGCCGACCAGTTTGGTGCCAAGGTGCAGGAAGCCGGCGAAACCGAAGAAACGGTGCTGGTGCAGGAATTCGATCTGGACCGCATGGAGCACATCCGTAGCGCCTGGGGTGTGTTTCGCGACCGCCGGCCCAACCTGTATGCCCCGATCAAGACGCTCGACGGCAACCTGGAGTCCTGATGTATACCTTGCATAGTACGCCGCGCGCCGATGGCTATCGCATGCCTGCCGAATGGGAACAGCACGGCCAGACCTGGATGGTCTGGCCGGAGCGGCCGGATAACTGGCGTCTCGGCGGCAAGCCGGCGCAAGCCGCGTTCGCCGAGGTGGCCGGGGCCATCGCCAGCTTCGAGCCGGTAACCATTTGTGTGTCACCCGCACAATACTCTAATGCCAGCGCTCAGCTCGACCACCCGGCCATCCGCGTCGTCGAGCTGAGTAGCGACGACGCCTGGGCTCGCGATACCGGTCCGACCTTCGTGATCAACGGACAGGGCGGGATTCGCGGCGTCGACTGGACATTCAACGCTTGGGGCGGCTTCGATGGCGGGCTGTACTGGCCCTGGCAGCGCGATGATCAGGTTGCCGACAAGATACTCAGTCTGGAACGCTGCCCGCGTTACCGTACCGAGGGCTTCGTGCTGGAAGGCGGAGCGATCCACGTCGATGGGGAAGGCACCGTGATCACCACCGAGGAGTGTCTGCTCAACCCGAATCGCAACCCGCACATGGTGCGCGAGGAGATCGAACTCAAGCTCGGCGATTATCTGGGTATCGAAAAAGTCATCTGGTTGCCGAATGGCCTGTTCAATGACGAAACCGACGGCCACGTCGACAATTTCTGCTGCTTCGTCCGGCCGGGCGAAGTGCTGCTGGCCTGGACTGATGACGAAGAGGACCCCAACTACCTGCGCTGTCAGGCCGCCATCCGCGTGTTGCAGGCCAGCCGCGACGCCCAGGGAAGGGAGTTCGTGGTTCACAAGATGCCGATTCCGGGACCGATTCACGCCTCCCCCGAAGAATGCACGGGAATCGACAAGGTCGCCGGCAGCCAGCCGCGGGATCCTTCGATACGCCTGGCCGGTTCCTATGTGAATTTCCTGATCGTCAATGGCGGCATCGTCGCTCCGGCCTTCGATGATCCGAAGGATGACGAGGCGAGGGAGATCCTGCAGCAGCTGTTTCCGGATCGCCGGGTGGTGATGGTGCCGGGCAGGGAGATCCTGCTGGGTGGGGGAAATATTCACTGCATTACGCAGCAGCAGCCGGCAGCGTAGGGATCAAGCTGTGGTGAATAAGCGGTGATGGCAGGAGCGCTGGAACGGCGCTGAGAGTACGCGCGGCTCGGTGCATCCTGCTTCGCGGTCCTGCCCGCTCCTACAGGGGGGGAGCATTTCGGGTAGTGCAGGGAGAGCGATCTGGATAGTGGCGATGCGTGCCCGTACTGGGCGCGAGCGCAGTTTCCGGACGCGTCACGGTTCCGAGGTGGGTTCCGCGTTCTGCGGTGTCGAGCTGCTCGGCTCCTGGGAACGCTGGCTTTCGCGGATCGCTTGCAGGTCGGCGAGTTCGTCCAGCTCACAGACGGTGCATTGCCCGTATTCCGGCTGAATGGTTTCGACGTAGCGTACGCGCCGGCTGGCTGATTGCCGGTCGGCGCTGACGCGATAACGTGGTCGGTCTTCGCTCATCTGAAGCGGCTCCGCTGGGGGATATCCCGTTGGACCCACTCAGCCGCCCAGCAATTCCCTGCCACGCGCTACCGCTGCACGCACCTGAGCCGGCGCCGTACCGCCGATATGGTCTCGCGCATTCACTGAACCTTCCAGGGTCAGCACTTCGAACACGTCCTGCTCGATCTGGTCGCTGAACTGGCGCAGCTCGTCCAGGCTCATGTCCGCCAGGTCCTTGCCGCTGTCCACGCCGTGTTTCACCGCATGGCCAACAATCTCGTGGCAGTCGCGGAACGGCAGTCCCTTGCGTACCAGATAGTCGGCCAGGTCGGTGGCCGTGGAGAACCCGCGACGAGCTGCTTCGCGCATCACCTCGACCTTGGGCTGGATGGCAGGAATCATGTCAGCAAAAGCGCGCAAGCTGTCACGCAGTGTGTCCACGGCATCGAACAGTGGCTCCTTGTCTTCCTGATTGTCCTTGTTGTAGGCCAGCGGCTGGCTCTTCATCAGCGTCAGCAGCCCCATCAGGTGGCCGTATACGCGGCCGCTCTTGCCGCGTACCAGCTCAGGTACATCCGGGTTCTTTTTCTGCGGCATGATCGACGAGCCGGTGCAGAACCGGTCCGGCAGGTCGATGAAGTTGAACTGCGAGCTGGTCCAGAGCACCAGCTCTTCGGAAAAGCGCGACAGGTGCATCATCGCCAGCGCGGCGGCAGCGCAAAATTCGATGGCGAAGTCGCGATCCGACACGCCGTCCAGCGAGTTGCCGGATACGGCTTCGAAGCCCAGCAATTCACAGGTCACGCTGCGATCGATAGGGTAGGTGGTACCGGCCAGCGCGGCGCTGCCCAGCGGCATGCGGTTGACGCGCTTGCGGCAGTCGGCCAGGCGCTCGGCGTCACGCGCGAGCATCTCGAACCAGGCCAGCAGGTGGTGGCCGAAGGTGACCGGTTGCGCGGTCTGCAGATGCGTGAAGCCGGGCATGATCACTTCGGCGTGCTTGTCCGCCTGCTCCAGCAGGCCGCTTTGCAGACGCTTGAGCTCGCCGAGGATGATGTCGATTTCTTCACGGAGCCATAGACGGATGTCAGTGGCGACCTGGTCGTTGCGCGAGCGGCCGGTATGCAGCTTCTTGCCAGTGATGCCGATGCGATCGGTCAGTCGCGCCTCGATGTTCATGTGCACGTCTTCGAGGTCCACGCGCCAATCGAATTCGCCGGCTTCGATCTCGGCCTGGATCTGTTTCAGGCCATCGATGATCTGCTCGCGCTCGGCGTCGCTGAGCACACCGACCTTGGCTAGCATGGTGGCGTGAGCGATCGAGCCCTGAATGTCGTGCTTGTACAGGCGCTTGTCGAAATCCACCGAGGCGGTGAAGCGGGCGACGAAGGCATCGACCGGTTCACTGAACCGTCCGCCCCAGGATTGATTGGTAGTCTTGTCTTGGCTCATGTCGGTGGATCCGTTTGTGCTGGGTGGGCGAATAGCCGGCGTGTTGATGTTGCGGTGGAAAACCGCAAAGCATTTCCACCAGGCGGCGCCGCACGACTCGCTGGAAGCCGCATAGCATACCATTTCCCGCTTGCGCGACGACCGCGCGCTGATCGACACTGCGCCAATGAAGAACGGACTCTGGACACTGCTGAAAAAACCTTACCCCGGGGAAGATTTCTTTCTGCCGGACCTTTGCTCATCGGTCGCGGTATTCACCCTCGTGGTGCTTGCCGAACTGGTGGTACTGCTCTGGGTGCTGGCCCAGCCGGTCGCGGGCGGGTTTGACTGGCTGCAGCTGGCGATGGCGTCGCTCTTCGTGCAGTGGATCGTGCTGCTCTCGGCGGCTCTGCTGTGCCGCCTGCGTCCATGGATGCAGCGCCGGCCGCTGGGTCTGGCGATTGCCGCCTGTTACGCGGTGGTGATTTCGCTGGTGCTGCTGTTCACGGTGCTCGGTGAGTGGGTGTTACACCAGGGCATGCTCGGTGTGCCGCAGCTGGACGGCGAACTGCTGCTTCGCCATGGCCTGATCGCCGCGATCATGACCAGCCTTCTGCTGCGCTACTTCTACCTTCAGCAACAGTGGCAGCGGCAGACCCAGGCCGAGCTCAAGGCGCGGTTGCAGTCGCTGCAATCGCGTATCCGCCCGCATTTTCTGTTCAACAGCCTCAACAGCATCGTCAGTCTGATCGAGTCGGCGCCGGACAAGGCGGAAAACGCAGTGCTCGATCTGGCCGACCTGTTTCGCGCCAATCTGGGGGAAGCCGAAGGCGTGGCGACCTGGGCGGAAGAACGTCGTTTGTGTGAGGGTTACCTGCGTATCGAGCAGTATCGCCTTGGTGACCGTTTGCGTGTGGAATGGGATACGGACGCGCTACCGGCAACCACGCCGATGCCGCTGCTGACGCTGCAGCCGCTGCTCGAGAACGCCATTCTGCACGGGCTGCAGCCCAGCCTGAGTGGTGGTGACATCCTCATTCACGGCGTCTATCGAAGCGGCGTGGTTGAACTGGAAGTCTCCAACAGTTGTCCAGACGTGGTAGATAGCCATCAGGGGGCGCGCATGGCCTTGCAGAACATCCGGGCGCGTCTGGCCGCCTTGTTCGGGCCGCAGGCAAGTGTCGAGGCATGGCGAGACGGCCCGCGCTACTTCAGCAAGCTGGTCTATCCTTGTAGCAAACGTCCATAACCGCAGGAAGTCATTAAGGCATGAAAGTACTGATCGCCGATGATGAACCACTCGCTCGCGAACGCCTGACCAGACTGGTCTCCGCGCTCCCGGGCTACACAGCATTACCGGAGACGGCCAGCAACGGCCAGGAAGTACTCGATATCGTAGCCGAGCAACATCCCGACATTGTCCTGCTGGATATTCGTATGCCGGGCATGGATGGCCTGCAGGCCGCCGCCAAGCTGAGCGAGATGAGCGAGGCGCCGGCGGTGGTGTTCTGTACAGCCCACGGCGAGTATGCGCTCGAAGCCTTTTCCGTGGCCGCCGTCGGCTACCTGCTCAAGCCGGTTCGCAGTGAGGATCTTGCCGAGGCCCTGGCCAAGGCGCAGCGGCTCAACCGCATGCAGCTGGCCAACCTGGGCAAGGCTGGCGTGACCAGCGAGTCCAATCAGGCGCGCAGCCATATCAGTGCCCGGACTCGGCGTGGTGTCGAACTGGTGCCGATTGAGGAAGTGCTCTATTTCATAGCAGACCACAAGTACGTCACGCTGCGACACTGCGAGGGCGAGGTCCTGCTGGACGAGCCGCTCAAGGCGCTGGAGGACGAGTTTGGCGACTACTTCGTCCGGATCCACCGCAACGCCCTGGTTGCCCGCAATCGCATAGAGCGTCTGCAGCGCAGTGCCATGGGGCATTTCCACCTGCATCTGAAAGGCTTGCCGGAGGAAACGCTAACGGTCAGCCGGCGCCATGTGCCTGGGGTACGCAAGCTGATGGATCAGTTGTGATCCACGCTGCGACAGCCGCCCGCGTGGATGCCTGTCAGGGCATGACGTATCATGCGGGCTGGTCCTGAAAGAGAATCCCATGAGTCGACATCTGCGTATTGCCACCCGCAAGAGCTCGCTGGCCCTGTGGCAGGCCGAGTACGTCAAGGCGCGCCTGGAAGAACTCCACCCGCACATCACGGTAAGTCTGGTCCCGATGGTCAGCCGCGGCGACAAGCTGCTCGACTCGCCATTGGCCAAGATCGGCGGCAAGGGTCTGTTCGTCAAAGAGCTCGAAACAGCGATGATGAACGACGAGGCTGACCTCGCGGTGCACTCGATGAAAGACGTGCCGATGAATTTCCCCGATGGTCTGGGGCTGTATGTCATCTGCGAGCGCGAGGATCCGCGCGATGCGTTCGTCTCCAATCGCTACGAAACCGTTGCCAGCATGCCAGCCGGCAGCATCGTCGGGACATCCAGCCTTCGCAGGCAGGCCCAGCTGATGGCCCGTCGGCCGGATCTGACCGTGCACTTCTTGCGTGGCAACGTGAATACCCGCCTGGCGAAGCTCGATGCCGGTGAATATGACGCGATCATTCTTGCTGCCGCCGGGCTCATGCGCCTCGGCTTCCAGGAGCGCATCGGTTATGCCATGGCTCCGGAAGAAAGTCTCCCTGCGGGCGGCCAGGGCGCGGTCGGTATCGAATGCCGGACCGACGATACCGAATTGCACGAGTTGCTCGCTCCGCTGAACGATGTGGATAGCGGCTTGCGGGTCCGCGCCGAGCGCGCGTTGAACCACCGTCTAAATGGCGGATGCCAGGTGCCGATTGCCTGCTATGCCGAACGTGAAGCCGGGCAGATCTGGTTGCGTGGGCTGGTAGGCCAGCCTGACGGCAGCCGACTGATCACCGCCGAGGCGCGTGGGCCGGAGGACGATCCGGAGAAGCTGGGCATCGCGGTGGCCGAGGATCTGCTCTCACAAGGCGCACAGGACATCCTCGATGCGGTCTATCAGGAGGAGGGCGGTGCCCGGTGAGTGGTCGTCGGCTGCTGCTGACGCGTTCGGCCGAGGATAACCGGCGGCTGGCGACCAGGTTGGCGGCAGCGGGCGTTGACACGTTGAACATACCGCTCATCTGCATCGAACCATGCGAAGAGACTTTCGCACAGCGCCAGCAGATGCTCGATCTCGATCGCTATCAGGCGGTGGTGGTAGTCAGCCCTGTCGCGGCGCGGCAAGGGCTCGAGCGGCTCGATCGGTACTGGCCTCAGGCTCCATCAGACATTGAATGGTTGGCGGTGGGTGCAACGACGGCTTCGGTGTTGTCCGAATACGGACTGCCTGTGTGCAGACCCGACGACGGCCAGGATAGTGAAGCGCTGCTGCGTCTGCCGATCTGGCAACAGCTGCTTGCAGTACCCAATCTGAAGGTGTTGATCTGGCGAGGGGTAGGTGGGCGCGAGCACATTGCCGAGACGGTGCGGGGCGCCGGCGGCCAGGTCGACTATCTTGAATTGTACAGGCGTACACAGCCGGCCGGGTTGGGTGACCAATTGTTGGCAGCATCCGGGCAAGGCGTACAAGGTATTCTCATCAGCAGTGGCCAGGCGCTCGAACACTGGCACGACGCTGCTGCGCAGCAATGGACCGCCCAGCGACACTGGCGGTGCCTGGTACCCAGCCAGCGGGTTGCCAAGCGCGCCGCAGAGCTGGGCTGCACTGACATTGTGGTTTGTGATGGAGCGGATGACGCGGCAGTTCTGGCTGCCATCGCCGCGCATCCGTTGACGCAACAAGGGGAACAGCGTGGAACCGACTGACAAGAACAAGCCGAAGGGTCCTATCGACACCGCCAGCGATCAGGCGACCGCCAAGGCTGGTACCGATCCGGTTGCAGAGCTGGGCGGCTCCGAGCAATCCCGAAGCGACGCTGATTCCAGCGCCGCCAAGGTGGCGGGAGCGAGTTCTTCTTCTGACTCCGGTTCAGCTGCTGCCAGCGCGGGTAAAAAGCCGGATTCAGCCGCGGCGACAAAGGATGCGGGTAGTGGTAGCAGCCGGGCCACTGCACCTGATGCAAAAAACGCGTCCGCATCGAAAACCGGAACCGGAACCGGAACCGGAACCGGAACCGGAACTGGTACTGGTACTGGTACTGGTACTGGTACTGGTACTGGCTCCGGCGGAAGCAAGCCGCCTGGCCGCCCAGCCAAGTCGTCTTCGTCCGGCGGCCGGGGGCTTGCCTCGCTGGCGCTGCTCATCGCCCTCGCGGCCGGAGGGCTGAGCCTATGGCAGTGGTATCAAAGCCAGGCGGCTGAAGACGGGCGTGATGCGGCGCTGCAGGAGCGGCTAGAGCAACTAGAACAGGATCAGCGCCAGGCCAGCGAAACCCAGGCGCAGCGTCTGGAAGACGTGCCTCGCGCCGAGCAGCTGGAAGAAACCCGCCGGCTGGTTGATGATTTGCAGCGCAGCCAGCAGCAGCTGCGCAACCGCTTGGAAGAGCAGGGTGATACCCGCACCGACTGGAAGCTTGCCGAGGCCGAGTATCTGCTGCGGCTCGCGTCGCTGAGACTGATGGCCGCTCAGGATGTTCGCTCGGCCAGTGAAATGCTCGAAGCCGTCGATCAGATCATGCGCGACCAGCCCGATAGCGGAGTATTCGCTGTGCGGGAAGCTCTGGCGCGCGTTCAGTCGGAGCTCAGCGCCCTGCCAGATGTCGACCGCGCCGGTATCTACCTGCGTCTGGCCGCTTTGCACGACAAGGTCGACCGCCTGGTTGCACTGCCTGTCCCCGAGTTCGAGCCCGGCTCGGCTGCCGCCGAGGAAGAGCCCGCAGCGGATAGCACATGGGCCGACCGCGTGTTGTCGCGTCTCGAGCGTTACATCCGGGTTGATTTCAAGCGCGGCAAGGTCATTACCCCGCTGATGGATGAAGCCGAGATGCAGCGAATTCATCGCACTCTCCAGCTGACCATCGAACAGGCGCAGTGGGCTGCGCTGCGTGGGGAAGGCGAGGTCTACCGTAGCAGCCTCGAGCGAGCCAACGAGATCCTCGAGCAATTATTCGAAGGAGACAACCAGCAGGTACAGGCGATGCGCCAGCAATTTTCCACGCTCGCCGAGCGTCAGGTAAGCGTGACGCCGCCGGATCTCGCACCGGTTCAGCGTGCGCTGAACGAGTATATGCAGAACAGAGGCCAGTCTTCCGGCGGCGACCAGCAGGACCAGGAGACGGCGAATGAATAAAAGCTATATCGCTATCCTCATCGTTCTGCTGGCCTCCGCTCTATTGGGGATGGCCATAGCAGAGGACCCCGGATATCTGCTGATCGCCTGGCGCAACATGTCGGTCGAGACCAGTATCTGGGTTGGTCTCGCCGTTCTCATCGGCCTGTGGCTGTTGTTCATGCTTGTTCGTGGGCTGATTCGCCTGCTTCGCGTTTCGGGGCGGAAGGTTAACCCATGGTCCCGGCACAACCGTGGTCGCCGCGCCAGTTCGGCGGCCACACGTGGGCTGCTGGAGTTCGCCGAAGGGCACTGGAGTCAGGCGCTGCGCTTGCTGAAGCGATCGGCGCCGCACGCCGAGCAGCCCTTGATCAACTATCTCGCTGCGGCGCGCGCGGCGCATGAGCTGGAAGATTACGGCGAGTCCGACAGCCTGTTGCGTGAAGCTCACGACACGACGCCCAAGGCGGACGTTGCCATTGCGGTGACGCAGGCTCAGTTGCAGATCGCCCGCGGCCAGCATGAGCAGGCACTCGCCACCCTGACCCGGCTGCGCAAGGATCATCCCAAGCATCTTTATGCACTGAAGCTGATGAGTCAGTTATACGTGCGGCTGGAGGACTGGCCGCGCCTGCAGCAGATGCTGCCTGAGCTGCGCAAGCACAAGGTACTGGGCGAAGCAGAGCAGCAGGTGCTCGAGCATCAGGTATATCTCGCGCTGCTCGCTCAGGCTGGTCAGCGCGCGCTGCAATTCGACCCGCCGCAGCCTGACCCCATCAACGGTGTCTGGAACCAGGTGCCAAAGGCAATGCGTCATGATCCGACTCTGGTCGAGGCTTATTGCCTGCAGCTGCGCGGTATGGGTGCGCAGGAGCTTGCCGAGCAGACCTTGCGCGCTGAGCTCAAGCAGCACTTCAATGACCGTCTGGTGCATCACTACGGGCTGGTGCAGGGCAAGGACCCCGCCAAGCAGCTGAGCACCGCCGAGCAGTGGCTGGGCGAGCATCCGCATGACGCCACGTTGCTGCTGGCGCTGGGCAGGTTGAGCCTGCGCAATAGTCTGTGGGGGAAAGCTCGCGAATACTTCGAGGCGAGCTTCGCCAGCAAGCGGGATATTCAGACGTGTGCCGAACTGGTTCGGTTGCTCGAGCATATGGACGAGCATCAGGCTAGCGAAGCCATGTTGCGCCAGGGCTTCGCCCTGATGGTGCACGACCTGCCTGCGTTGCCGATGCCTGACAAGCGCTGAAGCCAGGCAAGCCCCTCGGGGGCTTGCCTGGCCTGGCGGGTCATTCGCCTAGCGCTTCTCGGGGTGCATACGAAAAAACGTCGGCACGCATCCTTTGCTCAGGCATGCCGGCGGCGACCAGGGTATCCAGCGTCGCATACACCATCGGCGGGGAGCCGCTCACGAATACCTCATATTCACCGAGGCTGGTCAGATCGGCGCTGACTGCCTGCGGCAACAGACCCTGACGGCCAGGCCAGGCCGCGTCATCACTTACCACCTGATGCAGGTAAAGGTTGGGCTGGTTGGCCCAGCTGTTCCAGAACGGCGCCTGGTAAAAGTCCGTCGCCTCGCGTACGCCCCAGTACAGGTGGATCGCTCGGTCGAAACCGCGAGCCAGACAATCTTCGATAATGCTCTGCATCTGTGCCAGGCCGGTCCCGGCCGCGATGAGAATCAGCGGCTTGTCCGGCAGCTGGCCAACGTGGCAATCGCCCAGCGGCACCTTGATACGCGCAATTCGATTGCGGCGCAGATGCTCCACCAGCGCGATAGTGGACTGCTCGCGCGCGAGAATCTGCAGCTCGAGTTCCCTGTTGTCGTTCGGCGCTGAGGCGATGGAGAACGCTGAGGACTCGCCATCGTCGCGCTCGAGCAGCAGATATTGGCCGGCGTGGTGGCGCAGAGGCTTGCCTGCAGGTGTGCGTAACAGGACTCGCCATACACCTGCGCCGATATCGGTACAGTCGACGACCTGACAGGCAAGGCTGCGCAGCGGAAGCTCGTTCGGGCCCAGTACGTTTTCCCAGTTCAATTCGCAGTCATCCAAAGGTCTGGAGATGCAGGTGTATAGCTCACCTTGATCAACGATGGCATCCCTCTGTCGTGCAGTGCCACTGATCAGGTTGGCCGCACAGATATGGCAATTGCCGTTGCGGCAGCTCTGCGGCACGTCGAACCCAAGGCGTTGCGCCGCGGCGAGAATGGTTTCGCCCGGAAGCAGGTCGATCTCGTGTCCGGACGGTTGTAGCTTGACCTTGGTCATTCGATTCCCAACTCGTTCCAGATGGCGTCTATGCGCTCTGTTACCGCTGTGTCCTGCTTGATCGCCACGCCCCATTCGCGGGTCGTCTCTCCCGGCCACTTGTTGGTCGCGTCAAGTCCCATCTTGCTGCCCAGGCCGGACACTGGCGAGGCGAAGTCGAGGTAATCAATCGGCGTATTGTCGATCATCACAGTGTCGCGCTTGGGATCCATGCGCGTGGTAATCGCCCAGATCACGTCGTTCCAGTCCCGCACGTTGACATCGTCATCGGTGACGATAACGAACTTGGTGTACATGAACTGGCGCAGGAAGGACCAGACACCGAGCATCACACGCTTGGCGTGGCCAGGGTACTGCTTTTTCATCGAGACGACCGCCATGCGGTACGAGCATCCCTCGGGCGGCAGGTAGAAGTCGGTGATCTCGGGAAACTGTTTTTGCAGGATGGGTACGAATACTTCGTTCAACGCCACGCCGAGAATTGCTGGCTCATCCGGTGGGCGGCCGGTGTAGGTACTATGATAGATCGGCTTTTCGCGCTGGGTAATGCGCTCGATGGTGAAAACCGGGAAGCGGTCCACCTCGTTGTAGTAGCCGGTGTGATCGCCGAACGGACCTTCGTCCGCCATGTCGCCAGGGTGGATGACGCCCTCCAGGACGATTTCCGCGCTAGCCGGGACCTGCAGATCCGAACCGCGGCATTTCACCAATTCGGTGCGCTGACCGCGCAGAAGGCCGGCAAACGCATATTCGGACAGCGAGTCCGGGACTGGAGTCACCGCGCCAAGAATGGTCGCTGGATCGGCGCCCAGCGCCACGGCCACTGGAAAGGGCTGGCCTGGATGCTTGTCGCACCATTCCTTGAAATCCAGTGCGCCGCCACGATGGCTGAGCCAGCGCATGATCACCTTGTTACGGCCAATCACCTGCTGGCGATAAATACCCAGATTCTGCCGATCCTTGTTCGGGCCCTTGGTGACGACCAGGCCCCAGGTGATCAGCGGGCCAGCGTCTCCAGGCCAGCACGTCTGCACCGGGATACGGCCCAGATCGACGTCATCGCCTTCGAATACCGTGGCCTGGCAGGGGGCGTCACGCACCACCTTGGGAGCCATGGAAATGACCTTCTTGAAGATAGGGAGCTTGGACCAGGCGTCCTTCAGGCCCTTCGGCGGATCAGGTTCCTTCAGAAAAGCCAGCAGCTTGCCAATCTCGCGAAGTTCGCTGACCTCATCAGCCCCCATGCCCAGCGCGACCCGTTCGGGTGTGCCGAACAGGTTGCCAAGTACTGGCATGTCGAAGCCTGTAGGATTCTCGAACAGCAGAGCGGGGCCGCTCTTGCGCAGGGTGCGATCGCAGATCTCGGTCATTTCCAGAATCGGCGAAACCGGTGTCTGGATGCGCTTCAACTCGCCCTTCTGTTCAAGGGCCCGGATGAAATCGCGTAGATCGGAATATTGCATCTGAGCTTCAAGCCTCAAGCGGCAAGCGGCAAGCTGAACGGAGCCAGCGAGCCGCTTGGAAGTTTGACCTGCTGCACAGTGAGCCATCAGCCAGGCGGCAGAAACAGAGCAAAGTGCTACCGATCTGCGCGGCTGGCTTGCCGCTTGAAGCTGATAGCGTGCAGCCGCGGTTTAGTTCTTGCTGCGCTTCATCGACTGGAAGAATTCGTCGTTGGTCTTGGTGTCCTTCAGACGGTCGAGCAGGAATTCGATGGCGGCGATCTCGTCCATGGAATGGAGGATCTTGCGCAGAATCCACATGCGCTGCAGCTCGTCTTCGCTGGTCAGCAATTCTTCGCGGCGGGTACCGGAGCGGTTGATGTTGATTGCAGGGAAGGTGCGCTTCTCGGCGATCTTGCGATCCAGATGGATCTCCATGTTGCCGGTGCCCTTGAATTCCTCGTAGATCACCTCGTCCATCTTCGAGCCGGTGTCGACCAGCGCGGTGGCGATGATGGTCAGGCTGCCGCCTTCCTCGATGTTCCTTGCTGCACCAAAGAAACGCTTGGGCTTTTCCAGCGCATGCGCGTCAACACCACCGGTGAGGACCTTGCCGGAGCTCGGGATAACTGTGTTGTAAGCACGTGCCAGACGGGTGATGGAATCGAGCAGAATGATCACGTCCTTCTTGTGCTCGACAAGGCGCTTGGCCTTCTCGATGACCATTTCGGCCACCTGCACGTGACGGCTCGGCGGTTCGTCGAAGGTCGAAGCAACCACTTCGCCGCGCACCGTGCGTTGCATTTCGGTCACTTCCTCGGGGCGCTCGTCGATCAGCAGAACGATCAGATGACACTCGGGGTTGTTACGCGCGATGTTCGAGGCGATGTTCTGCAGCATCAGCGTCTTGCCAGCCTTCGGCGGTGCGACCAGCAGACCGCGCTGACCTTTGCCGATCGGCGCGCACAGATCGATGATCCGCGCCATCAGGTCTTCGGTGGCGCCGTTGCCGGCTTCCATCACCAGTCGATCGTCAGGGAACAGCGGCGTCAGGTTCTCGAAGAGAATCTTGTTCTTGGTGTTTTCCGGCTTGTCGAAGTTGATCGAGTCGACCTTCAGGAGCGCGAAGTAGCGCTCGCCATCCTTCGGCGGCCGGATCTTGCCGGAAATGGTATCGCCCGTGCGCAGATTGAAACGGCGAATCTGGCTGGGAGAAACGTAGATATCGTCGGGGCCGGCAAGATAGGAAGAGTCAGCCGAGCGGAGAAAACCGAAACCATCTTGAAGAATTTCCAGGACGCCATCGCCGTGGATGTCTTCACCGCCTTTCGCATGTTTCTTGAGGATGGCGAAAATCACATCCTGCTTGCGTGATCGGCCCATATTCTCGAGGCCCATCTGATCGGCGATTTCTAACAGTTCGGTAATGGGTTTTTGCTTGAGTTCGGTCAGGTTCATAGATTTGATGGTTCAGGCGTCTTTCGGCAGGACGGTTAGTAACAGGCCGCCATTGGGAATGGGGCGATGGGTTTGGCTGAAGTAGGGAAGCCAGTGCCACGGGGTGTGACAGGGAATTGGAAAGCAAATCTAGCACTGCTCTGGACAGGCGTCTAGCGGAAAAGCCCAGAAAATTCGCCCCCTGCAGAAAAAATAGAGGGGGCGGAACCAAGCCTCAGATATTGCTGTCGAGGAAGGCTGTCAGTTGCGATTTGGACAGCGCGCCAACCTTGGTCGCCTCGACATTGCCGTCCTTGAACAGCATCAGCGTGGGGATGCCGCGTACGCCATACTTGGGCGGCGTATCAGCATTCTCGTCGATGTTCAGTTTGCAGATCTTCAGCTTGCCGTTGTAGTCCTTGGCAATTTCGTCCAATACCGGCGCGATCATCTTGCACGGGCCGCACCATTCAGCCCAGTAATCCACCAGCACCGGGCCATCGGACTTGAGTACTTCGCTTTCGAAGCTGCCGTCGGTGACATGCACGATCAAATCACTCATGAGTCTCTCCAAGGATATAGGGGGCAGAATGGAAGTCATCATAGCACCACCCTGCGGATCTGCGAAAGGCGACATCGGGCTGCCGCGTTAGCACGGAAAAGTGCCTCCGGCGGTGCTAGAATCCGGTCAGGTTATTCACGGGAGCGCATGGTGCAGACAGAACAGCCGGACTTTCCGCTGGTAGCGGCAATCGATCTGGGCTCGAACAGCTTCCATATGGTTTTGGCGCGTGTCGATCACGGTGAAATCAAAATCCTCGAGCGACTCGGGGAGAAGGTCCAGCTGGCGGCCGGGCTCGATGACGATGGCAACCTGACCGAAGAGGCGATGCAGCGCGGCCTGGACTGCCTGCGTCGTTTTGCGCAGCTTATCAACGGGTTGCCCGAAGGCGCAGTACGCATCGTAGGAACCAACGCGTTGCGCGAAGCGCGCAATCGCAGCCAGTTCATCCGCCAGGTGCGGCAGATCCTCGGCCACCGGGTAGACGTCGTGTCCGGCCGGGAAGAGGCGCGGCTGATTTATCTGGGCGTCGCCCATACGCTCGCTGACGACGCCGGAAAGCGCCTGGTTGTGGATATCGGCGGGGGCAGTACCGAATTCATCGTCGGCGAGCGATTCGAGTCGATTCTTCGGGAGAGTCTGTCGATTGGTTGCGTATCCTTCAGCCGGCGATATTTTTCCGATGGACGCATCACGCCGTCACGCTACGCCGAGGCGTATACCGCCGCGCGCCTGGAGCTGATGCAGATCGAGCAGGCGGTCCAGCGGCTCGACTGGCTGGAGGCGGTCGGCGCCTCGGGTACCATCCGTACCATAGGCCAGTGCCTGCAGGCAGCCGGCATGGGGCAGGGCGAGGTCACCCGCGACGGCCTGCAGTGGCTCAAGCGACGGGTGATCAAGCTCGGGCAGATCGACAAGCTCGACCTGCCCGGCCTGAAGGTTGATCGGCGTCCCATCCTTCCTGCCGGGCTGGCTATTCTCGAAGCCGTCTTCGAAGCCTTGAGCGTTGACGTGATGTACCACTCGGAGGGAGCGTTACGCGAAGGGGTGCTCTACGATCTGCTCGGCCGGCATCAGCACGAAGACGTCCGCGAGCGCACCTTGAGCGCGCTGATCGAGCGCTACCATGTCGATAACGACCAGGCTGCGCGCGTCGAATCCAAGGCGGTCAGGCTGCTGAACAAGGTGGCTGAAGCCTGGGGGCTGACTGACCCGAAGTACGCCGCCCTGCTTCGCTGGGCGGCCCGCGTGCATGAGGTAGGCATGGACATTGCCCATCACCAGTATCACAAGCACGGCGCCTACCTGATCGAACATTCTGACCTGCCGGGGTTTTCGCGGCAGGAGCAGCAATCCATATCGCTGCTCATCCGCGGTCATCGGCGCAACCTGCCGAGCCAGGATCGGCTGAGTGATTTCGGCGAAGAGGCGCAACCGTTGCTGCGCCTGAGTATGCTGTTGCGCCTGGCGATCCTTTATCACCACATCCGCGGCTACCAGGAAATGCCGGCGCTCGACGTGGAAGCGTCGGGCGATACGCTCAGTGTGGCTTTTCCGGAGGGCTGGTTGGACAGCAACCCGCTCACCCAGGCCGACTTCCAGCAGGAAATGCAGGCCTGGGAGAAGGTGGGTTACACGCTCAGCGTGCGTTGAGGCGAGTTGCCCAGCTTGTCGAGCAGCGTGCTTTGCGCGCTGCGGGCAAGCTGGTTGCCTGAAGGGCTGCTGCGCACGTAACTGCCGTCAGGCTGCAGAATCCAGCTCTGCGTATTATCGGTCAGAAACACCTGCAGTTCTTGCTTGGCCCGCGTGATCAGCTTCTTGCCTTCCAGCGGGAAGCAGGTCTCAACGCGCTTTTCCAGGTTTCGCTCCATCATGTCGGCACTCGACAGCCAGACCTGGTCCTGACCTTCATTGAGGAAGTAGTACACCCGGCTGTGCTCAAGGAACCGGCCGACGATGGACCGCACATTGATGTTATGCGACACGCCGGGAATGCCGGGGCGCAGGCAGCACATGCCTCGCACGATCAGATCGATCCTCACCCCCGCCTGCGATGCCTTGTACATCGCCTTGATGATCTTGGCGTCGGTCAGTGCG